>JABMOW010000026.1 GCA_013204025.1 Fidelibacterota bacterium
AACCTCTAGTGTATCTGTTGTCACGCCAGTGGCACCGCAGAGTAGCTACGTTTGGAAGGTATAAGCGCTGAAAGCATATAAGCGCGAAACCCACCACAAGATGAGATTTCCCTCTGTTGAAAAACAGACTTAAGGCTTCCAGAAGAAGACTGGATTGATAGGCCACAGATGTACGCACAGCAATGTGTTCAGTCGAGTGGTACTAATTAGCCGAGCGGCTTGATCAAATATTCAATTTTTTAGACAATTATTAGTTTTATGACAATTCTCCAAAAATTATCCGGTGACGATGGCATAGGGGGTACACCCGATCCCTTCCCGAACTCGGAAGTTAAGCCCTATCACGCCGATGGTACTGCACGGGAGACCAGTGTGGGAGAGTAGGTAGTCGCCGGTAACCTTTAAAGGGCTCATTTGAGCCCTTTTTCATTTTGGTAAACTCTGTATTATTTCTATTGTTAGCAGTAAATTTACCCGAAACTAATGGATTAATATAATGCAGAAAAGAAAAATTCTTTGGGCAGATGATGAAATCGATCTGCTTAAACCTCATATCCTGTTTTTAGAAAAAAAAGGATATCATGTCCATCCGGTAAATTCAGGCGAAGATGCCATCGAAGTATTGAAATCTGAATCATATGATATTGTCCTTTTGGATGAAATGATGACCGGACTTGATGGACTTACCACACTGCATATAATAAAAATGATGCTTCCCAATCTACCGGTTGTGATGATCACAAAAAATGAAGATGAGTGGTTGATGGATGAGGCTATTGGTCAGCAAATTACCAATTATTTAACAAAGCCTGTCAACCCGAGTCAGGTTCTTCTTGCCTGTAAAAATATTTTAGAAAAAACTAAATTACAGAGCGATCACACAACAAAGACTTACCTGAATGATTTTCAAAAAATCAGTGAAGACATCAATATTGCCGAAACGATAGAAGACTGGTATAAAATTTATCAAAGTTTAATCACTTGGAATATCCGCTTTGACAATTCCGAGGACACCAGTTTACAGCAGATACTATTGGAACAGACGGGTGCATCAAATAAATTATTCACACAATTTATAAAAACTAATTATAAAAAATGGATTAAGAAAAGCAAGAGACCAACACTGTCACCTGACATCTTTAATAATTATCTAAGACCTCTTTTGATAAATGATGAGAAGATAGTTTTTATAGTAATCGATTGTCTTCGATTTGACCAGATTAATGCAATTCTAGAGACGTTGTATCCTCAGTACAATTATTCAGTGGATTCCTCCTTATCAATTCTTCCTTCAGCGACACCCTATTCCAGAAATGCAATATTTAGTGGTTTATTTCCTTCAGAAATATCAAAACACTATCCTGATCTTTGGATTGATAATCCAAGTGAGGAGACCAGTTTAAATCAACATGAAGAAAGACTTTTGCAAGACCAACTTAAAAGAGCTGGATTATCTAATAAATCTTCAAGCTATCATAAAATATTAACATATCAGGAAGGCACAAAATTAGAAAATCGCATATCTGATTTTAAAAGTGTCGATATAATTTCTATTGTTGTCAATTTCGTTGATATGTTGGGACATTCCAGATCCGAATCAGATGTATTAAAAGAAATGGTCCCGGATGAATCGGCTTATCGTCAGGTAGTAAAATCCTGGTTCGAAAAATCGTGGCTATCATCAGTTTTAAATCAAATTCAATCATGGAACAGAACTATCATAATAACCAGTGATCATGGAACCATCAGAGTTAAAAAACCAATCCGAGTGAAAGCAGATAGAGGCACATCTACCGGAGTAAGGTATAAATATGGTAGAAACTTAAATGTTGATTCAAAATCCTCTTTGACAATATCATCTCCTTCAGAGTATGGTCTTCCTGAATCTGAAAAAGTTCAAAATTATATTATTGGTTGCGACCAATCTTTTTATGTTTATCCAAATGATTATCATTTTTTTATAAATAAATTTCAGGATACATTTCAACATGGCGGTATCTCGCTGGAAGAAATGATCGTACCGGTTATCACGTTAAAAGGAAAATAGTCTTGAAAAGCGGATGGACAAACTGTATCACTTCCTCTCCAGAAGAGACTTTTGAAAAAGGTAAACAGTTCGCTAGATTTATTGAAACGGGAGATATTTTTGCTTTATCCGGACAATTAGCATCCGGTAAAACTACATTTATTAAAGGTATTGCCAACGGACTCGGGTATAAAGGTGAAGTGACATCTCCAACTTTTACCTTGATCAATGAATATCATTCCATACCTGAAATAATCCATCTGGATTGTTATCGTGAAACAAATTTGAATAGATGGATAAATTTGGGAATCAACGAGTATTTCAATACTGACAGCATTGTATTTATTGAATGGCCAGAGGTTATAAAAGCACTACTCCCAGATAGGACAATTACTATTTTATTGTCACACATTGAAGAGAACAAGAGAAAGATAAATATTAACATATGAATATCCTTTCAATTGAATCCACTACCGATGTTTGTGGTGTTTGTGTGGTGACTCCACATGAGACTCTGTATTATCAGGAAATTACTCAACCTAAAATTCATTCAGAAAAATTACCACAGTTCGTTCATAATGCCATCCATCAAAGTAAAAAACCAATATCTGCAATAGCAGTATCCATTGGTCCAGGTTCATATACTGGTTTACGTATCGGTGTCAGTCTTGCAAAAGGACTTGCCTTCGCCATGGGATTGCCTATAATTCCTGTACCGACACTTGTTTCCATGAATGATAGTCTAAAATCCGAAGATAATCCCAGATTCGTTTTTGTCCACTCTTATGGTGAGTGGATATTTGTTCAAAAATTTCTAGATGCATTAGCAGAAAGCGAACCGCAATGCATCCGTATAAAAGATTTTCAGCCTGATTCCGTTGTTAATCGAATTTATGGATACGGAGATTTCTTTTCAGAGCAGAAGGAATTCGAAGTTCAGCAAGTTTGTCCGTCTTCGAAGTGGGTTGGGAATTCTGCTATTAAATATTTTGACCTTTGGGTTGAAAATGACATTAATAAAGTGACCCCGTTATACATAACAAACTTCAAATTGCAATCATGATGATCGTCCAAATAAATGAATCCCATATCAATGAGATCCTACGACTTGAAAATCAAATTTATACCAGACCCTGGTCGAAGAATCATTTTCTTTTGGAAATAACTGACTCCGCGAACTCAATAAATATAGCATGCATAGCGGAAAAGGGAGACGTTAGATCTTATATTTTCGGGAAGTGTCAAGCAGGTAATTACCATCTGACAAATATTGCCGTTCATCCCAATTTCCGTCGAAAAAAAGTGGCATCAAAAATGTTAGATTACTTGTTCGGAAAATTAGATGATTTAAATGTCAAGAGTATATTCCTTGCAATAAAGAATGAAAATGAACCTGCAAGGAGGTTGTTTTTATCAAAACAGTTTTATGAACAGAACAAAGATAAAAATTATTATACAAAAAACGATGAAGCCGTAGTCCTTACTTTGGAGTTAAAACCTAATGGTTGAATGGTTTAGAAGATCTACCGATAAAATAAAGACCATCAGTAAAAAGGATACCGCAGAAGGTATTTGGGTCAAATGTCCTCGTTGTACACAAGTCATTTACAGTGAGGAGCTTAAAAAGAATCAATATGTCTGTTCTGGGTGCTCTCATCATTTCAGAATTACCAGTCAACAATATTTTAATATGTTGCTGGATGATCCAAAAAATATTTTGGAAATTGGGAAAAATATAGAATCTGTTGACCCTTTAAAATTTAATGCAGTTTCAAAGTATTCAGACCAGTTAAAAGCAGCCAAAGAAAAAACAGGATATAATGACGCTATCCGTACGGTCGTCGGTGAGATCGGTGGATATAAAACTGCAATTGGTATCATGGATTTTTCATTTATTGGTGGAAGTATGGGATCCGTTGTGGGCGAAAAAATCAGCAGACTGGTTTCATATGCTATTTCAAATAAAACGCCATTAATAATTGTATCTGCCTCAGGTGGTGCCCGAATGCAGGAAGGATCTTACAGTCTGATGCAAATGGCAAAAACAAGTGCGATGGTGGCAAAATTTTCAAAAGAAAAAGGTCTGTTTATATCTATTTTAACAGATCCGACAACAGGTGGAACGACAGCAAGTTTTGCCATGCTTGGTGATATTATTTTAGCTGAGCCCAATGCCTTAATCGGATTTGCAGGGGCGAGGGTTATAAAACAGACTATCGGTCAGGACTTGCCTGAGGGATTCCAACGAGCTGAATTTTTACTTGACAAGGGATTTGTCGATAGCATTGTTCATCGTTCAGACTTGAAAAATACATTAATAAAGATTTTCAAATTTTTTAAATATCACCCAGACCACCTGGTGACTTGATTATATAGGCAGTATTCCCTATGATGAATGAACAGACAGTGGCCATCATTGATTTCGGCTCTCAATACACACAATTAATCACGCGCAGAATCAGGGAACATCATGTCTATTCGGAGATTTTCCCTCATACCGTATCTTTATCTCAACTTAAACAAAAAAAAGTAAATGCGATCATTTTATCCGGGGGACCTTCAAGTGTGTATGCAGAGAAGGCTCCATCCCTGGGATCAGATATTTTCCAATCCGATCTCCCCATTTTGGGAATCTGCTACGGATTGCAATTACTTGTTCACAGAACCGATGGGAATGTATTGAATCGAGGTAGAGGTGAGTACGGACGTGCAACTCTCATGAAAAATCTGGATTCTCCCTTACTATCTGGTGTCCCGAATCAATCGCAGGTCTGGATGAGTCACGGTGATGAAATTGATGTTCTTAATTCAGAATGGGAAAGGACTGCAGAGACTACCGGAGGTGTGATTGCTGCGATTCAACATCAGACGAAACCATTTCATGGAGTTCAATTCCACCCTGAGGTTATACACACAACTGATGGCAATACCATAATCTCTAATTTTCTATTTAAAATTGCTCATTGTATTCCCAACTGGACACCCTCAAATTTTATCCAAAATGCCATCCGTCAGATCCATGATCAGGTTGGGGATAAAAAAGTGATATGTGGATTAAGCGGAGGTGTTGACTCTTCAGTAGTAGCAGCTTTGTTGCATAAAGCAATCGGAAACCAATCGCATTGTATTTTCATTGATCATGGACTGTTGCGTCACGAGGAGGTCTCTTATGTATTGGACTCCCTGCAAAACGGAATGGGAATTAAAATCCACCACCATAATTTCGCAGATGAATTTATTAATGAATTATCAGGCGTCACTGATCCTGAGGAAAAAAGAAAAATTATTGGTAAGCTATTTATCCGATCTTTTGAAAAATGTGCTGCCCAACTTGGAGACATTGAGTTTCTTGCACAGGGGACGCTTTATCCTGATGTGATTGAATCTGGTGGGTCTGTTTTAGGTCCGTCTGTTACCATTAAATCGCATCATAATGTGGGAGGTTTACCTGATGACATGAAGTTCAATTTGGTTGAACCGCTAAGGGATCTGTTTAAAGACGAAGTAAGAAAAGTCGGTTATGAACTTGGAATACCTGATTTTATTATAAACCGACATCCTTTCCCCGGGCCTGGTTTGGCCGTAAGAATCATTGGTGAAATTACCATTAATCGGTTACGTATCCTCCGCGAGGCAGACCGAATATTTCTTGAAATCCTAAAAAACACCGGTGAATACGATAAAATATGGCAAGCCTTCGCCGTGCTGGTACCGATTAAAACGGTCGGAGTAATGGGAGATACCAGAAGTTATGAGAATTTGATTGCTTTACGTGCGGTCACTAGCTTGGATGGAATGACTGCTGAGTGGTATCATCTTCCATTTGAAGTACTCAATATGTGTTCTACTAAAATTGTTAACGATGTAAAAGGGGTAAATCGGGTTGTGTATGACATTACTGGTAAACCACCCGGAACTATCGAATGGGAATGACCAGAACCAGGTAAGGATTTATGTCTGAACAATTGGTAAATATTAATTTTTCTGATCAACAATTTTTTGATTATTCCTCATTTTTAGGTGATCACGTATTTGCAGTAGTGAGCAAATCAGGTGCTGATACCGCGAATTTTGAAACCACAATAAAGGAACAGTCCGAATCGATACCGATGTTACAAATTGGAAATTATTATCAAAAATTAGCTTATCCCGGACAAATACACTCTGATAGTGTAATTTCCACCAACACAGGTGGATTTATTAAGAATTGTGACGGAATAGTAACTTCTTCTCAGAAAATTGCAATTCGAATCAAGGTTGCAGATTGTGTCCCGGTATTTTTATATGATCCCGAAAACCAAGTGAATGGATTGATCCACTCTGGATGGAGAGGAACTGTGAAACGGATTACTTCGAAAGGTATTTCCAAATTTATTGAATTGGGAAGTAAGGTTTGTAACATAAAAGTCGTTCTTGGACCTTCGATTAAAATGAGAAATTATATAGTTCAGGAAGATGTAGCATCCAATTTTAGTGATCACAACAAAATGCAGATTTCAGAAGGATGGAAGATAGATTTGACAGGTGAAATAATAGACGAATTGACCGACATAGGAATACATCATCATCATATTCTTTCATCTGACATTTGCAGTTTTGAATCCGATGAGTGCCATAGCTATCGACGGGATGGGGAAAAAGCCGGCAGAATGTATGCGTTTATGGGGTGTGCATGAGTCTATTTGATAATATTATTCTTGGTTTTTTACAAGGACTGACCGAATTTTTACCTATCAGCAGTTCTGGACATTTAGTGATTGGCAAAAGTCTCCTAAATATCACAACACCCGGTGCAGTTTTGGAAATCCTACTCCATTTTGGAACGCTTCTTGCGATTGTTATCTATTACTTCAAGGATATCATCGCATTGATCAAGGGAATTTTCTCTCCTATCGACCGCAAACAATCGATAAATTATATTTCTGCGTTATTTGTTGCTACAATTCCAGCTGTCATTATTGGTTTAACATTCGATGATTTCATTGAGGAGACTTTTTCAAGTGTAACTTTTGTGGGGATAAACCTCATCTTCACGGGCTTTGTATTATATTTTACGCGATGGAAAAAATCTGGTAAAACCCAGGATATCCCTTTACAAACAGCCCTAATTATTGGTTTAGCACAAGCCCTCGCAATTCTACCGGGAATCTCAAGATCAGGAATGACGATTTCCATCGCTTTATATTTGGGTATTAATAATAAAGACGCTGCAAAATTCTCATTTATGATGGCAATTCCCGTTTTATTTGGCGCAGGATTGCTTCACTTTAACGATGCAATTTTACTCAGTGGAGGTTCGAGTCCGGTTAATACTATAGCAGGATTTATTGTATCTGCCATAACCGGTTTTATTTGTATCCTTACTTTGGTCAAAGTGCTCAGTAAACAAAAATTATGGGTTTTTTCGTTTTATTGCTGGACAATTGGAACATTAAGTTTAATTATCACTTTGCTGAACTGATCACATGAAAATTGTCACAACAAGGCAGCTAACCAAAAGATTAGAAAATGAAGATGTTTCTTCTTCGTATTTATTACTGGGAGATGATACTTTTATTCTGGATTTTAATGTTAATATGATTAAAACTGCGTTTCTAAAAGAGGGAGGCAGTACTATTCGTTTTTCAATTGGTGACGATTCTGAAAATAATTTGATGGATGAATTAAACTCCATTTCTCTTTTTGAAAATAGAAGGTTGATCCAAGTTCGACAGATTTCAAAACTTTCATCTAAAATCAGATCAGAGTTTATAGAATATTTATCGAAACCTGCTCCTGATATTTGTTTGATTCTTCTTGCTGATAATTACTATGACCGTTCTAAGTTTATTGAAACGCTTAAAAATACGGTTGTCAATCTTGATGCACGATCACCAATAAATAAAAATAGTTTTAAAGAATGGATGCTGGATATTTGCCAAACAAAAAACATTAACATTGACGGTGCCGCATTAGAATTAATTATTGAAAAACAGGGAAATTCGCTTGCACAAGTTTTCAGTGAAATTACAAATCTGTGGTTAATGATTGAAGAAAAGGGACTGATCACTAAAGAATTGGTAGAACAAGTTGTCGGTTATGAGCGAGAATACCCCCTTTGGAAGTACCTGCATTCCCTGGGGAAGAAAAATTTATCTTCATCTCTTGAAATGATAGATTCACTCATTGATTTTGGTGTTAGCATTCCTCAAATTACCAGTGCTCTAAATACTTTATTTGAGAATGTTTATTGGACAAAAAGTAAAAAATCATATAACATGGGGTATCCAAGTCTGAATCGGTATCTACAAAATAATTTACATACATACAGTAGTATGTTTAACGTGGATGAAATCTCTCAAATATTTGTAAGCATCAGAAATGCAGATGTTATGTCAAAAACACGCACTATTTCTACGCATAATATTTTAATTCCTTTAACAATTAATATTTGTCAGGGCTTCAATGCTTGAATATCAGATATCTGATGAAGAATTAATGGCTCGCTTTCAGGAAGGTGATATTAATGCCTACAATCAGATCGTCTATCGTTATAAAGATAAACTGTTAAATTTTGTGCACCGGTTCCTAAATGACATTGATCGGGCAGAAGATATCGTCCAGGATACGTTTATGAAAGTGTACACTCACAAACATTCGTACAGAGAAATTGCAAAATTTTCAACCTGGTTATACACAATCGCAGGAAACCTCGCGAGAACTGAACTTCGAAAATTTAAAAGAAGAAATACGTACTCGCTTTCAGATATAAGTTATAATGACAAAGAATATGAAATACCAGTGATTAAAGATCCAAGTTTGGACTTGGATAAAAACAATTTGGGAAAGAAAATCCAATGGGCAATGAACGAACTACCTCCTGATTTTAAAACGATGATCATCCTAAGAGATATCCAGGAACTTTCATACGAAGACATCAGTAGAATCGTAGGTGTTCCGCTAGGGACGGTGAAATCCCGGATAAACCGGGGTAGATTGAAATTACAAAACTTGCTCAATAAAATAGGAGGACGATGATACTGAATGAATTGTTACAATTTTGAAGAAAATATTTCTGTATTTATAGAAAGTGATTTGAGCTTAAAGCTGCGAAAAGAATTTATTCAACATCGGGAAACTTGCCCTGGATGTGAGGATAAACTCAATGGTATCGTATCAATTATAAACTCATTTAAACAAATCGAATCCGTCGCGACCTCAACAGATTTTGTTAAAAATCTACATCAACGAATCGATAAATATAATTCGAGAAAAGAGCCCCTGTTCACCAGGTTGTTAAATTTTCAACCCTTTGGATTGAAACCAGTTGCCGCCCTCGGATTTGTTACCGCATTTACTTTATTAACAATTTCATCCTTTCTACTTTTTCAGGATGATAACATACCAAAGCTAAATGTCAGTGAATTCTCACAAAAACCTTCGACCTTGAGTAATCAGGCTCCGTTAATGGTGAATTCTCAACAAGTACCAGCTGTGAAAGATTCAACTCGGAAGGATTCCCTCCGGGATGCATCTAGCCGATTTGATGATCAGATTCTAATGGTAAATCAAAAAGAGAATAAATAATTATCGGCACACAAATTTTATAGTATAATTAGTGTAATGACGACACGGTAGAAATACTTCGGAAATTTTACATTAAAATACGTAAAATTCGCGTCGTGCGATAGTAACGAATTTAAATTTTGATACTGATACATTGAATAGATTTTAATTGATAATTAGAGGAATGAAATGGCAAAGAAACAGTCATTTGGAGACAAAGTAGGAAAAGCATCTGAAAAAGAACAGAAAACTTGTATAAAGTTGGTTCGTTCAACTAAGTCCAAAAAGACAAAAGATGGGATCCGTTTTTCGGAAGAGATTCTTGGTGTCCCAGCCGGAGAGAATGTGGACAGTTATGTAAATAATTTGCTGGGAACCTCAAAGTAAACACCAAATATCATTAATGAAATAGGAGGGCATACCCTCCTATTTTTTTTTAAAACTGATGAAAATATTACTATTTATTATAATACTATCGACAACATTCATTATCGCTGATGAAAATCAAGCCGATGAGAATTATTTTTTTCTGGGAGAATATTACCTCCTCCAAGAGGATTATAGTAAAGCTGAAGAATATTATTTACTTGCTTTAAAACAAGACCCCGGCTCAATTGAAATATTTAATACTTTAATCGACTTATCTCTGCAGACCAAGGATTATGAAAAAGCCTTAACATATGTTTTAGAGTCAATTACATTCTCGCCTTTGGATGATAAATTAATCGATATGGCTATAAACCTGTACGCGTACTTGGATCAGACTGATTCCGCATATCAATTGATAGAGAATAAAATTCAGGAATATCCAGAGAATATTGACCTGATCATGAAAAAGTTGGCAATTCTGGTATCAGAATACAAGTGGAAAGAAGTTATTGAATCCTGCGTTGATATACTTCTGATAGATCCGGAGAATCAGGAAATATACCAAACCATGATGGAAATTGGCTTCCGTACCGATGAATTCGACGGGCTTTTATCCGGGCTGGATATACTCATGGACCGCTATCCCGATGAAGTCGTATTCGTGATTTCATACATCCGAATATTGTATGGTATTGGAGATCAGTCCCAAATCCTAAATGAATTATGGGAATTGAATACCAGATTTCCCAAAAATGTTATCATCCTAAATCAGCTTGCACAACAATTAAACGATTCGGAAAATTTTAATCTTGCAGACAGCATATACATTCAATTAATTGAAGAGGATGACCCTGAAGCGCTGGCATTGAATAATTATGCCTATAATCTTTGTGCACGAGATGGAGTGAGTGAAACAGTATTGGACCAAGCCTTAAAATATGGCAGTCTGGCACTGGAAAATTCTCCCGATAATGCGTCCTATCTCGACACTGTAGGGTGGATATATTTTCAAATGGGTGAGTACGAGTTAGCTGAACATTTTCTGATCGCCAGCTTGACAATCGATCAGGAAAATGCAATTATCTATGAACACTTATCTGATGTGTACGCGAAAGCAAAACAGGTCAGAAAAGCGGTGGAAGCGCTGGATAAGGCAATTGCAATTGATCAGGACAATGAGCAATTGAAAGAAAAACGGACTCTACTCAGCCATGAATAAATTGAACGAAATGGTCAGTATCATAATCCCCGTATTAAACGAGGGCGAATCAATCCAGCAATTGTATAGTGAAATCAAACAAAACGTAGCTGGATTTCCTCGATACGAAATAGTATTTGTAGATGACGGAAGTACGGATGACTCCTTGGAAGTGATTGAGTCTTTAAAATTATCTGATTCAAACGTAAAACTCATTCAGTTTTATAAAAATTATGGAAAAGCCGAAGCATTATCCGCGGGATTTAACGATTGCCAGGGTGATTACGTTATCACAATGGACGCGGATTTACAGGATGATCCTAATGAGATAAATGCTCTCGTTAATAAATTAAAAGAGGGCTGGGATGTGGTGTCAGGTTGGAAAAAATCCAGAAATGACCCATTATCCAAGAAATTTCCTTCAAAGATTTTTAATCTGATAACCCGTCTGTTCACAGGTATCCAAATACACGATTTTAATTGCGGTTTAAAGGCGTATCGATCCAGTGTCGTGAAATCCATCGAATTATATGGCGGACTTCACAGGTACATCCCTGCTATTGCAAAACAAAAGGGTTTTTCTGTCACAGAGATTGTTGTCAATCACAGACCCAGAAAGCACGGTGAGACCAAGTACGGCGGGGCAAGATACTTCCATGGTTTTTTCGATTTGCTCACCATATTATTCATGGGAAAATACTTCAATCGTCCTCTACATTTTTTCGGATTTATCGGTTTGATTTTGACAGTCGCCGGACTGGGAATAAATACCTGGCTCACCATCGGTTGGTTCAGAGGCGTCTGGATCGGTAATCGACCTATCCTTTTTCTGGCTGTGCTGTTGATGGTAGTGGGAATCCAATTCTTCTCAATTGGATTGCTGGGCGAGATGATTGTCAAATCCCAACGAGAAAAAGAACAAAAAATTCAAAGGGTCTTAACAGGATCTCCCCAGGATGAACATTGCGCTGATTAGCGTAACACCTCCTTATCGGGGAGGGATATCTCTAAACTCAGCCATCTTATACCGACATTTGGAAGCCGACCACGATGTCACCGTATACAATTTTTCAAGACAATACCCTGATTTTCTCTTCCCAGGAAAAACTCAATATGAAACCGGCTCTCCCGCAGTACCTATCCCTTCAAATAGAACCATTGACTCCATAAATCCATTTACGTGGTTAAAAACAGCCCGACAGATCATTTGTCAATCTCCAGATTTACTCATCATTCGTTTTTGGAATCCCTTCTTTGCGCCGTTGTCGGGATTAATCGCGGGCTATGTCAGAAAACGACTTCCTCAAATTCATGTTATGGCCATCTGCGATAACATCATTCCCCACGAATCTCATTGGTTTGACAAACCTTTGATAAGGTATTTTTTCAAACGCGTCCATTCATTCCTCGTATTGTCTTCTTCGGTGGAGGATGACCTAAAATCATTGGTTATTGAACCTCGGTATAGAAAAATATTTCACCCGATCTATCATGTGTTTGGGGATCCAGTCCCATCAGAGGTTGCCCGAAAGGAATTGGGTATCACGTCCAAAAATGTGATCCTGTATTTTGGGTATGTGAGAGCATATAAGGGAATGGATACTTTGATTCGTGCGTCGGCAGGATTAAAAAAAATACTAAACGATTTCCAAGTCATAGCAGTGGGAGAATCCTATGAAGGAATTGAGAAATATAATAAGTTGATTCGGGAGTATGATGTAGCGGATGTGTTTCGTTGGGAGAACCAGTATATCCCCGATGATCGTGTAAAACTGTATTTTTCTGCTGCGGATATCGTTGCGCTTCCTTATCATTCTGCAACACAGAGTGGTATTGTCCCCATCGCTTTCCATTTCAATAAACCGGTCGTTGTCACTCGTGTTGGGGGATTGCCCGAAGTAGTTACCGAAGGCAAGACAGGATTTATTATCGAACCGGGAGATTATGAAAACCTAGCGCAGGTCATCGCAAAAGGATTTGATAATAAATTGTACTCAACGATGGAAGCGCATGTGGATGTAGAGAAAAAACGATTTTCGTGGGAGAATATGGTCCAAGCCATCGAAGAATTGGTTGCAGAATCATGACCCCTCACATTTCTGTAATTGTCCTGAACTGGAATGGCAAAGTCCTTACAGCCGAGTGTCTGAAAACTCTTCAAAAAGTCACGTATCCCAATTTCTCTTTATTTGTTGTGGATAACGGCTCAACTGACGGTTCCGTAGAGTATATGAAAAATGAATTTCCGAATATTAGTCTCGTCGAGCTTTCACAGAATTTTGGATATGCAGCAGGCAACAACCGTGGATTCGATGCAATTTCCAGCAATAACGATTCTTCGCATTTCGTCCTGTTCTTGAATAACGACACTCTGGTTGAATCGGATTTTTTAGATGAGTTAGCGAATGGGATTACCCGATTTGGTTCAGATCATATCTATTCACCGAAAACTTTATATGCCGATCATCCAAAACATATCTGGTACGCTGGCGGAACGATCAACCTATCACTGGCAATAGTGGAGCATGTGGGCATTCGTGAGCCAGACGGTCCTGGGCATGCAAAGGATATCCAAACGGATTTTGTATCGGGCTGCAGTCTGTTGATTTCTACAGAAAAATTTAAGAAGCTCAACGGATTTGACGAATCATTCGGGATGTATTCGGAGGATGTTGATCTTTGCCTGCGGGCAGCAAAAATGGGTTCGTCCTGTTATATGATTGCCAATTCAAAGATCTTCCATAAAGTATCTGCCAGTATGGGTGGCAATTGGTCTTTCAGGAAAAACCTGAGGAAATTACGTTCCCTCATGAAATTAATCCAACGTCACCGTGGGGTGCTTGTCATGATAATGTCCACAGTCAGCTTGATTTATCAAATCCCCAGACAGTATTTTAACTCCAGGAAATTCATTCAATAATAGCAGGAAGCTCATGAAAGCCTTATACTCCAGATTATTACAGCACAAAGAAACGCTCATTGCAGTCGCCTTATTTTTCGTTATTATCGTGGTGCTTTTCATTAAAATGGCAGATGGCAGCCATAGGTTCATTTCTCCTGACTCCATGTCTCCAAAGGCTGTCGCCCAGGGGATGGAACTGGCAAAAGAAAAATACGGCGAATACCCATTGTGGATGCCCTGGATGTTCAGCGGACTGCCTTCAGTCCATTCTTTTCAGTACATATCCCGTTATTACTTTCCGCATCACATATTCTTAATGTTGAAATCGATGGGGATGCCCTGGTTCTGGGTCTTCATCTTTCATATTGTGTTTGCAGGTTTAGGTGGATATCTACTTCTCAAACGTCTGAATCTGGATGTGCTTTCATCCTTTTTAGGCGCAACGGCATTCATGATCACGCCGTACATGATCACGATGATCGTTTACGGGCATGGGAGCCAGATGATGACTGCTGCATATATCCCCTGGATTTTCTGGGGGTTACTCAAACTTGAGGAGAATCCATCTCTTTTCAATAGTGGAATATTGGCACTACTATTAGGATTACAATTGCTTCGAGCGCACGTTCAGATCGCCTATTATACCTGGATGATGGTAGGATTATTTTTGTTATATCGGATTATCCATGCAATTCTCACGAGGGAATACTCTCAATTAAAAATATTGTATTACTCGGCGCTTTCAATGATTCTTGCAATGGGTGTATCCATGAGTATTTATTACCCGGTATCTCAATACACTCCATTCTCAATTCGAGGCGCCAGTGGTGGAGGCGCTGTATTCGACTATGCCACACAATGGTCATTTAGCTTTTCGGAAATGATGACATTCCTTATTCCTTCATTTTTGGGGTTCGGTGGCGCTACTTACTGGGGAAGTATGCCTATGACGGATTATCCAAATTATATGGGTATTCTGATCCTGGTTTTCGCAGTATTTGGTGCGATTTACAGTCGGAATAAATTTAAATATGTTCTGATTACAACTGTGGTATTTTCACTTCTGTTATCCTTTGGTAAACATTTTTTTCTTTATAGGATTTTTTTCGACTACTTCCCATACTTCAATAAATTTAGAGTACCGGTGATGTTTCTGATCCTCACGCAATTCAGTGTAGCGGTATTAGCTGCACTTGGGTTCAATCGTCTCCAGACTTTATTTAGAGAGACCAAATCAACCAAGTGGTGTCAGTTATCAATTTATGCATGGGCTACCATTTCAGGTGTATTATTTCTTGGTGGTGGTAGTATTTTAGCTTTCTTCAAAGTGCCGGAAGCGGTCAGGCCGATGATTCAAGCAGATACCTTTACTTTGATCGTATTGACTGGATTAACTTTGGGTTTGCTGTTTATCGGATTGAAGAAATGGATTAAACCTTCCTATGTCTTTATGGGGATAATACTTTTCGCTGTTGTTGATTTGACGATTATTGACAGCAGAATTATCGATCCTGCAAAAGACTCAGGACGTATTGCTCCTTATAAAAGAGCAAAATATATCCGATCATATTTACGGGCAGACGATGTGATCAATTTTCTGAAAAAAGATACAACACTTTTTCGGATCATGCCATTACAGTACCTGGAGAATGAAAATAGATGGTCAGCATTTCATATTGAGAGTGTCACGGGGTATCATCCTGCAAAACTGGCAAATTATAACCAGATCATATCAGAAGTCGGATTTGAATCTCCATCGCTGGCGAGGATGTTAAACGTAAAATACCTGATCCACTTGCAACCCATAAAACACCCCGATTTCAAGGAAGTGTTTAAAGGGAATTATTACATTCAGGGCAGGTACATGCCTGCATATGTTTATGAATATTCTGCTCAGCTCCCAAGGTTTTATTTTGCTGAATCCGTCAGAACATTGAGTGACAGAGAATCACAAATATCCGTTTTAAAACAGCAAAATTTCGATCCTGTCAGAACCGCATTTGTCACTGAAGTGGTTGATGAAATGCAATACTCTGCAAATGGCAGTGTGGTCGTTGAATCTTATACGCCAGATGAGTTTGAGGTTCTGACTGAATCCGAAGAAGATCAATTTTTGGTGATAAGTGAAGTCTATTATCCAAATGGTTGGAATGCCTCCATTGATGGGGTTCCCACAACAATCTATGAGACTAATGGGGTATTGCGGGGAGTATTCGTGCCTGAAGGAAATCATTCCATAATCATGCGGTTTCAACCTGACGACATCAGAATAGGCAATCTTATATCATGGATCAGTTTCACGCTCATGGGTTTCATTATCCTGTTTGGTTGGTACCGAAACTCTAAAGAGAGCGCTGTCAATTCACAGTGATATTTACAAGATAATTCATGTTTAAGTACTCCTTCCAGATAAAGTTGGGTCTATTCATTTTCGGTTTTATGATCGTCTTCACTGTCTTCGGTCTGAACTGGTATATGGTGAAGAATATCCGGGAAGATGCCCGCGAACAGGTGGAGTATCTCGCTCGGGCGTACACTGACGCTATCAATAATTTGGAACCAGAAAACATTCAGTACATCCTGGAAATTATAATGCCCTCCATCAATTTCCCCATGGTCATCACGTCTAACAATGAGATCTATGCGGTAAAAAATCTTAATATCAATTACCCGGAAGGTTCACCTGAATACGAGGCTAAAATCCGGGATATCATTGTCAGGATGGATGAATCCTTTACGCCTTTACCCGTCACAGGAAATGATATCGAAATCAGCAGGATTCATTATGGCGATCCAGCCATTGTGGGAAAGTTGAGATGGGTTCCTTATCTTGAAGTTGGCTTGATGATTTTATATATTTTATTGGGATTTTTCGGATTCCAGTTCATCCGAAATAGCGAGAAGCGATCTATCTGGATGGGGATGGCACGTGAAACTGCACATCAGCTGGGCACACCCATATCATCGCTTATGGGATGGGTGAAACTCCTGGAAGATGGTGAAAGTCGTAAAGAAGTCATTCCGTACATTCATGAGGATATCTCACATTTGAGCCAGATTTCGAATCGATTCCAAAAGATCGGATCGCATTCCAAATTCAAACCTGTCCCATTATTGAAGTTGGCACAAAAGACAGCCGATTATATGCAGGCGAGGATTCCTTCAAGTTCTCGAATTCAGATTGTGGTGAGTGGGGAAGATGCTACCATCTCTGGTGAAGAAACATTACTTTCATGGGCGTTGGAAAATTTGGTGAAAAATGCATTAGATGCATTAAAGAATAACACCGGTACCATCACAGTGGAAATCTCACAGGCAATCGGAGCGAGTATTCAGGTTACGGATACTGGTAGTGGTATTTCCCGAAAGAACCGAAACCACATTTTCAAACCGGGATTCAGCACCAAAAAACGGGGATGGGGACTGGGCCTCAGCCTTACCCGACGGATCATCGAAGACATCCACCGTGGGAAGATCACCCTGGTGTCATCAAAACCCGGTGGCACCGTATTTAGGATCGATCTACCGAAGTGAAGTGACCTGCCTACCGCAGGCAGGGAAGTCAGAAGTAAGAAAAGACTTTACCTCTCTCGAATCTCTAAAATATCAATCAGCTCATCCGCCTCGATATTTAGATCTACCCCACGAACATCAAGAGGGGATGGTTCATGCTTCAATCACATGATTTTACTTCTATTCATACCTTTATTTATATATTTCGGAATAAACGAACAAATGTTTAACTTATAACCCGAATAAACGCGATGCGTTTATTCGGGATGTTGACTGCAATTATTAAGAACTAAATAATCAATTATAAAAAGAAAATATTATGGCAGATTTTAGATTACCATCATCGTCTTACACAGAGTTAACCAAACTGATTAAAGCATACAGTTCAAACCCAAAAGGGGGAAGTTTGGATGATATTAGCCAATCAACAGCGATCCATAGAGTTGTAGTTAGCAAGAACAGTAAATTTTTAATTGCAGCGGGAATTATTAAAGGAGGAAATTTAAAGAGTCCAACTGAAAATGGATTGAATTTAGGACGTGCTTTGTCTTTTAATAAGTCCGACGAAATAATAAAATATTGGAAAAATATTATTTCTGAAACTGATTTTTTTATAAAAATGCTTACTGCTCTTGAAGTAAAAAGTGGAATGACAGAGGCTGATTTTATTGGGCATATAGAATATTCTTCGGGACAAAACAAAAACAAAGAATCAAGAGCTGGTTCAGGAGCTATAGTTGAAATATTGAAAGAAGCTGATTTAATTCAAGAATCGAATGGAAAACTAATTTCTTCTAAAAATTTGGATACAACGGAAGAGGAAGAAGATGAGGTTCTTGATAATTCTTCAAAGTCTGTTAATACTGACATGCTTAAAGAAGAAAAAAACGATTTGTCATCAAACATAAGTAAAACGGTATCAGTTGGTCGAGAAAGTGGAGTAACTATAAATATAAATGTACAACTCACCGTGCCAGAAACGACAGATGAGAAAGTTTATGACAAGTTTTTCGAAGCAATGAAGAAACATTTATTGTCATAACATTATGGATAATCTTTCTAAAATTTTTCTAAATACTTCAAAATTCGCTTTAGAAGCACGAAAAATATTTGGAATACCATTAAAACAAGAAAACAAAACAAATAATTACGATATAGGGATTATTACAGCCACTGCTGAAGAATTCAATTCAATTGTTAGCTTAATTGACAACTGTGATGAATTAAATGAAAGTTTTAATGATTCAATTATTTATTACTATGGCACCATAAATACGAATTCTGGTTTAAAGAGTATTATTATCCCTTACCCAATTTCAATGGGTGTTGAAGCGAGCGTTTCTACAACAAGCAAAATGCTTTCAAATTTTAAGTTTAATTATGTCTTTATGGTTGGAATTTGTGCAGGAAATAAAAATGTAACTAACATTGGAGATGTTATTGTTGCAGAAAAGTCTCTGAACTACAATGAAATTGTGGAAGTACAAAGACAAGATAAAGGTACAAGGAAAAAATTCAGACAAAATGCAGATTCAATAGATAGAAATCTTAAAGCACGATTGTCACTTTTTTCAAAAAAAATTGATTTTAAAAAATTTAAATCGGAATATATTGAAAGTGGAATTTTCAATAATCCTTTAAAATGTCATATTGGTCTTTTAGTCTCCGGTAGTTCTCTTTTGCGAAGTGACAAAAA
Organism: Fidelibacterota bacterium; assembly: GCA_013204025.1. Lineage (GTDB taxonomy): Bacteria > Fidelibacterota > Marinisomatia > SCGC-AAA003-L08 > JACNLC01 > JABMOW01. The sequence continues at coordinate 19,250 of JABMOW010000026.1, forward strand.
AATAAAAGAAATTAATGAGGATTATCACGGAATAAAAGGAATGGACATGGAAACAAACGGATTTTATTTCACATTATCACATTCTCGTAAAGAGCTACAACCAAAATTCGTTTCAATAAAGTCTGTTTCTGACTTTGGCGATTCTACAACTCACAAAGCTTCCGGTGAGAAAAGAAAGAAATATGCATTATATACTGCATCAGCCACACTATTTGACTTTATTAAAAATCACTTGAAATAACTGCAGCAAACAAAGTATAAAAATAATTGCATATTCAGTAGTAAAATCAAGCTTTATAGCCCGCTTCAACTTTCATGCAATTTAACAGTTGTTAACCCTGCAATCGGCTTCTATTCTTACACTCACCGTTAACGGTAGCTTGAATCAAAAAAAGTAAAATATAATTGAAATATCAAATTGGATTGAGAGTCAGGATTGTATTATCGGTATAGAAATGTTGATTTAATCAGAAAAACGAATTAATCATTATGAAGAACAAAAGACTTATCATCATCGTAATCATAACAGCAATTCTATTAATCATACCGTTAATAGCCATGCAGTTCACAGATGAGGTAAATTGGACGCTGTTGGATTTTGTTGTTGCGGGAGTGTTATTAATCGGTACCGGTCTCATGTGTGGGTTTGTCATGAGAAAGACAAACAAAATCGGGTATCGAGTCGCTGTCTGTGCAGCTATTCTGGTAGTTCTCCTGCTCATTTGGGCAGAACTTGCAGTGGGTATTTTCGGGACTCCGTTCAGTGGGCAGTAAATTTTAAAAACACTGCTGACAACATGTGCAAAAAATCACATCGTAGGTCCCTCATAGTTTGTAGAAAACACTGTTAGCCCACATCATATTTTCAGTTTTTATTTATCTTTTCCTATTATCCGATGAGTTGTCCTAAATTTTCAAGCTAAAAAACAACAGGAAATAGAAATTATGGCAAAAGTATGTGAAGTTTGTGGAAAGAGACCTACTGTCGGTTACAGAGTAAGTCATGCACACAACCGTACAAAACACCGATGGTTACCGAATTTACAATCCATTCGAGTGTTGGTTAAAGGTGCAGCGAAAAAACTGAAAATTTGCACAAGTTGTATTCGTACAGGAAAGTTTACAAAAGCCGCCTAAGCGACCTTTATGACAGACTATTAAACCCCGTCTCACATTATGAGACGGGGTTTTTTGTTTTTAAAAGGGGATTATTATTAGCGAGTTAATACATTTTTCGGTTTCGAATAAACGCAGGAACATCCAGATCTTCACCAAAAATCTGAACAGGCTGTTCCTCATCGGGTCTTGACGCGTTTACTCCACCGGGTTCATTTTCCATTTGTTTCTTTAAATGTACAGGGATCGAACTGATGATCTCCGCTTCATTTTCTCTTGTGCGCATTTCACGGGGAGCGGATGATTTCGAATCCATATTTTGTATGTAATAGGGTTCTTCCTGCTCGTAAAGGTTGGTTGAATTCAGTCCGGTAGCGATCACCGTAACCCGGATTTCATCCACAAGACTATCGTCCATGACACATCCCAAAATAATATTGGCGTCATTTCCAGCTTCTTCATAGATAATTCCGGAAGCGTCGTTGAGTTCATGAATTGTCATATCTTCAGGACCGGAAATATTGACTAATAATCCCTTTGCGCCTTGGATGTGAACGTCCTGCAGTAATGGTGAGTGGATGGCTTGCTGTGCCGCTAAAATAGCTCTTTCCTCACCCTGTGCGATACCGGTACCCATAATGGCGTCGCCCATATTTTCCATCACAGTACGGACATCGGCGAAGTCCAGATTGATCAGTCCGGGGACATTGATCAGATCGGATATACCTTTGGTCGCCTGATTGAGAATACTGTCGGCCAGTTTAAAGGATTGTTTGACGGTGGTACTTACATCAGCAATTGACAATAATGTCTCGTTGGGAATAACCAAGAGAGTATCGCAGCTTTTCTTAAGTTCACGAATACCTTCATCAGCGCGTTTTGTCCGTTTGGGGCCTTCGAAGATAAAAGGTTTGGTGACCACACCTACGGTTAATGCTCCGCAATCTTTAGCGATCCGTGCAATGGCAGGTGCAGCGCCGGTTCCGGTACCACCACCCATCCCTGCGGTGATAAATACCATGTCCATTCCTTTTAGCTTTTCAGCAATAGCATCCTTGCTTTCATCGGCTGCCTGTTTGCCCATTTCAGCGTTAGCGCCTGCCCCTAATCCCTTGGTCAGTTCTTTACCAATTTGGACTTTGATCTGGGAATTGTTGGCATCCAGGTCTTGGGCATCCGTGTTAATCGCAATGAATTCGACACCCGATAGGTTATCCTCAATCATACGGTTGAGAGCGTTCCCACCGCCACCGCCTACACCGACAACGGCAATACGTGCCTTCTGGTCTTTCAGATCAATCGGTTCAAATAACATTATAACCCCTTTATTGTTTATTAATACAACTTGCTAAATAATTTTTTAATCCAGTTTGAAACTGGTTTTAGTCTACTCGGGAATCCATCTCCTTCATCGAATCTTTCCCCAGATTCAATTGCCCAATAAATCATCCCCACCGCTGCAGAATAGGTGGGGTCCAGTATGGAGTCTGCGACTCCTCCGGTGATGGATGGTATTCCAATTTTCACATCGTGTCGGAATATGTCTTGCGCCAGATCGGCGATATTGCTCATTTTAGCCGTCCCACCAGTGATCACGATACCAAAGGTAAATAATCCGTTATGATTGCTCTTTCGAATTTCTGAAGAAGCGAACATCATGATCTCTTTCATCCGAGGTTCGATAAATGAAGCCAACTGCCGGGCATTGATGGATTTCGGCTCACGACCTCGTATACCGGGTACGGATATTTGTTCGTCTCCACTCGCAAGGGCTTCCTTAGCTAAACCGTGCTTGCACTTCAAGCTTTCTGCTTGTTCGATGGTGGTCATAGCACCATGAGCAATGTCATTTGTAATCGCATCTCCGCCAATGGGAATAATGCCTGAGTGGTATAAGCCACCGTTAAAAAATACCAGTACATCCGTAGTCCCGCCACCGATATCCAGCATTACCACGCCCAGGTTTTTCTCGTTCGGATCCAGCACCGCATATGAGGATGCCAGAGGAGACAGCACGAAGTCGATAATCTCAATATCCGCTTTTTCAAAACACACTGTCAGATTTTTTTCTGCTGCAACTTCACTATGAATCAAATGTACTTTTGCCTCAAGACGGTTCCCAGTCATGCCAACAGGATCACGGATATCATTGCGATTATCCACTTTGTATTCCTGGGATAACACATGCAGAATTCTTCTTTCAGAAGGCAAAGTGATACCTTTTGCATGGTCCAGTACTCGTTGCTTATCTGCTTCTGTGATCTCGTGATCAAATGGATTACGAGTCGAATTTTTACTGACGGTGATCACTCCGGTGTTATTAATCCCTCGGATGTGTTCTCCTGAAATCCCCACATACGCAGATTCGACTTCTACACCGGCTTGATTTTCCGCCTGCTTTACTGCACTTTTAATGGATTCCACGGTATCGTTGATATTGATAACGACGCCCTTTTTCAATCCGGACGTGGGTGAATAGCCAACACCGAGGATTTCAAACGGTTTATCTTCGATGTACGATGCGATAACCACACATACTTTGGTGGTCCCCACATCAATACCTGTGATTATATGTTTGTTTTCATCTTTCATAATTATGATCTTCCGATGTTATTTTCTACGACAATTACCTGGCCGGGAGTACGCAGATCAATAATGTTATAGTCCGTGAGCCGCCGAAGCTTCTCTACAGTCCTATAAAAGGAGACCAGTTTTTCAGTTTGTTCTTCGCAGTTAGTCATGTCCAACTGGATACATGTTCTTCCGATAATATGGTGAAATATCAATTGATCCATTTCAATTCCTATAGACTGACTAGCTGAAAACAGTTCGGGCAGGCGTTTTTCGATGGCCAATAAAAACTGAGTCTGGGTTCTTACCCAACTTGCATTATCTTTAGAAGATAATTCGGTAATACTCACTTTTTCAGTTTCACCCTTGATTGTAGGCAGATTGAATGACCTTCCAATCGCCGGGTCATGAGGAATGATCACTCCATCACGGTCGAGTATAGCCATTCCATTGTGACATTTAACGACTGCAAAAGGTTCTCTCTCGATGACATCAATACGAATTGTTGATGGAAATACCCGGCTTATCTTCTGACTTTTTATGAAGGAATACGCGGATAATCGTTTTGCCACATCACCCAAATCCAGATCGAGAACCGTTTCATTTTTATTGATATTAGCAATCTCAAGAACCTGATCCGTCGGGATATATCCGTTTCCGGCCACAACGGTATTTTTATAAGAATACAACTGACTGACTTCACTATAATTCCAGATGGCAGTGGTTGAGATGATGACAGCGAAGACTATAAAAACTCGATATAGTATTTCCGGTGTATGATTCCAGATTTTTTTAAGCATGTCCAAACTCCTTCATAATTGAGTTGGGGAATCCCAGTAACTTAATTTCTAATTCCAAATGAATATTATTCAGAGCGAAGATTTCATTTTTCATTTTTCGGATTAATGTCAACACATCATCGGATGTGGCATGTCGATGATTGACGATAAAATTGGCATGTTTTTCAGAAATCTCTGCATCACCGCATCGTGTCCCCTTCAGTCCCGCTTGATCGATCAGTAATCCTGTTGGAGTGTCACCCACTGGGTTTTTAAAGATACTCCCAGCTGATCTAAATTGCAACGGCTGGGATGCCTTACGTCGTGCAGAAGCCAGATTTCGCGCAGTCTGAATTTGGTCCGGGTCTCCTGCTTCACCATTGAATACGGCTGCGATCAGGATTTCCTCCGGATTAAATGATGAACTGCGATATGAAAATTTGAGCTGGTCTTTTAACAATTTTTTTTCTTTACCCTGTTTGGTCAGTACGGTAGCTTCGAATAAATTCCTGGAGATTTCCGTTCCATATGCGCCGGCATTCATGATCAACGCACCTCCTACTGTGCCAGGCACACCGATCAGACTCTCTAATCCGCTGATACCACGTTTTATGGCCTGTCTTACCATTGTACCCAGCATGACACCCGAATCTGTAATAATCTGTAGCCCCTCGGTTATCTTGAAGGATTTAAATGTTTTTTTCAGTGATATCACCAACCCTTCAACACCACTACTATTTGCCAGAACGTTCGAACCGGATCCAATAAAATGAGTTACGACGTTATATTTTTCACAGAGCCTCAATAATTGCATCAAATCGGATTTATCTGCTGGATAAACCAGACATTCTGCTGGACCACCAATACCAAAAGTAGTATGCTTTGCCAGAGGTTCATCAAACCACAATGCTCCACGTGTACTTCCTTCCAGCATCTGACGGATCTGATTTTTCATAACGATAACATCTCGATGATTTTTTCGTTTTGTCTCCAGATATCACCTGCGCCCATGGTGATGATCAGATCATTCTCTTGGACCAGGGTTTCAATGAGTGAGGCGACCTCTGTTTTGTCCGATACAGAGTGTGCATGTTTGTGCCCAAATTCACGGGCTTTATTCGTAATCAACTCAGCAGTCACGCCTTCTATAGGTTCTTCTCTTGCGGGATAGATATCCGTTACTATCAAAATATCTGCTTGAAGAAACGCTCTGGCGAAATCTTCGTAAAAATCTTTCGTCCGGGTAAACAAGTGCGGCTGAAAAACTGCTATAATGCGTCGGTTCCAACCAGATCGTGCTGCTTGCAATGTAGCAGACACTTCAGAGGGATGATGCGCATAATCATCGATAATCATGATGTTTTCAGAGGTCTCATGCAAAATCTGAAACCGTCTCCAAACCCCCGAATATGCCAGCAATCCCTGTTGGATATGTTCAAAACTCACTTCCAGTTCAATAGCGAGGCAAATCGCAGCCAGTGCATTTAAAATGTTGTGATCACCGGGTACATTTAATATGATCGTTCCCAATTCGGTATTTTCAGCATAAACATCAAATGTGGTGACGCTTTTTGAATAAGTAATAATTTCTGCTCTCACATCCGCTTGTTTTGTAAATCCGAACGTGGTTACTGGTCGTTTGATTCTGGGAAGAATGCTTTGAACATTTAGATTATCAATACAAAGAGCCGATCTTCCATAAAAAGGTACTGAATTGGCAAAATGCACAAACGCCGATTGCAGATCTTCCAGATTTTTGTAGCAATCCAAGTGCTCAAGGTCGATGTTTGTGACGATTGTCATTGTGGGATTCAGAGATAGAAACGATCGGTCGAACTCGTCCGCTTCTACCAAAATAATATCTCCAGAGCCGGTAATCATATTAGAAGCCAGATCGTTGACAATGCCTCCAATAACGAGAGTAGGATGAATATTTGCGCTTGTCAAAACGGAACCAAGCATGGAGGATGTAGTGGTTTTCCCATGGGTTCCTCCAACTGCAATACTGATGGGTTTTAATTTCAGTAGTTCACCCAACATCTCGGCACGTCGGATAACCGGAATATTTCTGGATTGTGCTGCTCCGATTTCAGGATTATCCAACCGGACAGCTGATGAGTATACCAGCACATCACAAGTCTTGACATTTTTTTCGTGATGTCCTTCAAAAATCTGGATACCCAGAGAAGACAGGTGATGAGTACGTTCAGAAAATGATTTATCTGACCCGCTAATGCTGAATCCGAGTGAATGTAAAAGCTCTGCCATCCCGCTCATACCGATACCGCCGATGCCCACGAAGTGAATGTGTTTCGTTTTTCCAAACATCAGGCTAATCCCAAAATGGCATTTGCAATTTTTTGAGTAGCATTGGGACAGGCAAGCACACCCGCTTTTTTCTCCATATCAGAAATCGCCTCTGGATGTTCAAATAATGAAAAAATCTGTCTCTCCAAAGATCCTGAAGATAATTCACTTTGAGGAACTAAAATAGCGGCTCCTTTATCTGCCAGCGATCTTGCATTCACCGTTTGATGATCTGCTGCCGCATGAGGGAAGGGTACCAGAACGGATGCTTTTTGACAATAAGATAACTCTGCTAAAGTCAAAGCACCGGCGCGGCAGACGACTAAATCTGATGCGCTATAAACCTGACCCATATCCTGTATAAATGGGAAAATATGGAGGTTCTCATTCTCAGCCAGAACTCTAAAATGATCAAAATGGGCTTCACCACATTGCCAAATGATCTGAAAACCCTTTTCAACATATTTCGGGTACATCGTCTGAAAATGGGTATTTAGAGGGAGCGATCCCTGGCTACCACCGAGAATAAAAATAGTTGGTGCAGTATCATTTATCTGTAATTCACGCCGAGCGGAAAGTTTCTCCGTAACCATCAGGTTTTTACGAATGGGATTTCCATACGTTCGGATATCCCCTGACAGGTAGGTGGACGCTTCTTCAAAGGCCGTGCAGACAATATTAACTTTACTCGATAATTTTCTGGTAGTGATCCCCGGGTAGGAGTTCTGTTCCTGGATCAATGTTTTTATCCCGGATCGAATCGCTGCAAGTAATGGTACTCCACTGGAATACCCACCAGTCCCAACAACTACGTGTTGACGGAAGCTTTTGATGAACCGGGCAGATTTGATGTACGAGTAAATAAATCGTATGGGGAAGAGTAAATTCCGCAGTATTGACGATATTGAAAAATCACGCTGTATTCCACGGATAGGAAGCAATAATGGATTTTCGCCACGATTGGGGAGCGTAAGTGCTTCAATACCGAATTTTGATCCGATGAATTTCACCTGTGCGCCCAATTGCCGCAATTCATCCGCGATAGCGATAGCAGGGAAGAGATGTCCACCAGTTCCACCTCCGGCAATGATGACTCTGATTTTATCGGGCATAATTTCTTCCTGAAAGTTTGAACTTTGGAGCACGAGCTTTATTTGAAATATTTAGTAAAATCCCCATGCTTGCCAGCACTAGAACCGTATTTGTTCCGCCATAGCTAATAAATGGCAGTGGCAGGCCGGTAGTGGGGAAGATCCCACTCACGTATGCCACATTAATAATGCAATACAAAGCGATGTTTAGTCCAATCCCAAGAGCCAGAAACATACCGAAATGATCGGGAGCAGTTTGGGCAATTTTCACGGATCGCAAAAACAACCAGAGGAACAGTCCCAAAATGAAAATAGAAATAAAAATTCCCAATTCTTCCCCGATAACGGAATAAATAAAGTCTGTGTGTGCTTCCGGGATGTATCCATGTTTCATCATGCCATCACCCAATCCCGTACCAGTCCAGCCTCCATTCCCCAATGCGATTTTTGAATTGAAAGACTGCCAATTGGTAGAATTCAAATTTGACTCGGAATGAAACCATGACCAAATTCTGGTTCGTTGGTATTCGTTTTGGAGTAACGACAGAGCTGCAGCAAATCCGCCAAATAAAATACCACTGGCAAGATGTCTAAACTTCACACCTCCGATAAATAACAGCGATCCAGCTAACAGACAGAGTCCGAACGATGTACTTAAATCTGGTTGTAAAAGCACGAGGAGAATGCTAAATCCGATCAACCCAAAAAATGGTACTACCACATGCCAAAAGTCGTGAACCTTTTTCTGGTTTTTGTCCAGATAGTATGCTGCATAAATGATAATAGCATACTTCATGAAATCCGAAGTTGTTATCATTTTTCTTGAACCTGAATACAATAGCCAACGAGAGGCATCTTTCGTATTGTTCAAATAATGCCCTGCCAAAACAAGGATCATCGAACCAATTAAGAACGCGAGTGCAAAATACTTGAAATATCGGTAATCCAGACGGCTGAAAACGATGAGCATACCTGAACCAATTAATAATGCAATAACATGTCGTTTTAAAAAGAACAAAGAACTTCCGAATTTTTCACCATAAGGAGAGCTTGCGCTGAACATAATGATTGTACCCATCGCAGCCAGCAAAACAACAACGACAATAAGCTGATTATCATAATTCCGTGTCACGATTTTTCCCTGATAAAGTCCCCAACGAGGAAACTGAATTTATCACCCCGTAGTTCAAAATTATCAAACTGGTCAAAACTTGCACAAGCAGGAGATAATAATACAATATCGCTAGCGGCCAAGGATTCGAAAATCTTTACCATACAGGAAGTAAAATCCCAGATAAATTCTGCGGGAAATTTTGTCTCAACCTGGCTTAATAATTCAACACCTGCGTCACCATAACAATACACCTGCTTAACCCGGTTTGTCATGATTTGTAGCAATTCGGAAATATCTGGTTTTCCTTTGGATTGACCTCCTAATATGAGAACAATATTTTCTGGAAAGCTGGAAACTGCTGCAATTGTAGACGCTGTATTTGTGGCTTTGGAATCATTATAAAACCGGATCCCGTTTAATTCGCCTACCAATTCCAATCGATGGCGAATATTATGAAAACAGGTTACCGCCTCAGAAATAAAATGAAGTTTGATACCGAACCAATGTGCCGCAGTGATCGCAGCTAGGATATTCTCGTAATTGTGCATCCCCTTGAGACGAATACTATCAGATGAAATCAACAGATTATCATTTCGAAAAATTCCATCAGATGTAGCTGTAAAAAGACAACTTTCTGATTCGGATACAAAGGGTAATGCTTTAATATCGCTCTGATGATCGACAAATTCTTTAATAAGACTGTCATTTCGGTTATAAATCAAGGCACCCGTTTCATCCAGATTTTGAACAATTTTAAATTTGGTTCTGGCATAATCCATCAAATCAGAATAACGATTCATGTGATCCGGTGAGATATTGAGCACAATAGCGATCTTCGGAGAAAAGTGATGGATATCCTCCAGTTGGAAACTGCTTATCTCTAAGATATTGACTCCGTTTGGCGTCGGATGAATCAATTCTTCCAGCACAATGGTAGAAAAAGGATTACCCATATTTCCACCCAATGCCGTGTGATAGCCAGCAGTTCTGAAGATACCGTGGATTAGATAGGCGGTAGTGGTTTTACCGTTCGAGCCTGTGATGCCGATAATTGGATTATTGGTAAACCAGGATGCAAATTCAATTTCACCGACGAGGGGAATCCCACGTTTCGCGGCAGCTCTAACGATGTCTATTTCTTTATGGATACCGGGACTGATAATGATAAAATCTGCATCGAGTACTGCTTCAGTATGTCCATCGGTTTCGGATGGGAAAGCACTTAACTGGTCCTTAATATTGGGCGTATCTCGATTGTCACTTATAAAGATATCACACCCTAAATGGACTGCCAGTTTAGCTGCAGCGATTCCACTTCGACCTCCACCCAAAATGGAAATCCGTTTTCCCTGAATCGTTTCTATTGTGAATTTTTCGATTTGTTTTTTATCCACTGAAACTTACTGAACCTTGAAGGTTGTTAATGACAATAGTGCGAGTAAAATACCTACGATCCAAAAACGTACAACGACGGTATTTTCGTGCCATCCCAATAATTCGAAATGGTGATGAATAGGCGCCATTTTAAAAATTCTTTTGCCTTCGCCAAATTTCCATTTAGTGTACTTGAAATATGAAATCTGAATCATTACTGAAAGTGATTCAGCAACGAATATCCCACCAATGATCAGCAGAAGGATTTCCTTTTTCAATAGTACTGCCAATGTACCCAGAGCAGCACCCATAGCGAGAGAGCCCGTGTCTCCCATAAATATTTTTGCAGGGTAGGCATTGTACCAGAGAAATGCAATACAAGCCCCAGCTAATGCCAGCGCAAATACAAAAAGTTCACCGGTACCCGGAAGATATAAAATATTCAAATAATCACTAAAGTCAAATCGGCCCGTGGCATATGCGATGGCACCAAAACTCAATACTGCGATTGCGGTTAATCCCGTTGCCAACCCATCTAACCCATCCGTCAGGTTAACAGCATTCGATGTTCCGGTAATCACTAAAATCACCAGTGGGATGTAAAACCAATTAAGATCAATACTACCGTTTGCGATAAATGGGAGAGAGGTGATGGTTTTAGATTGAGCATTTTCAGGGAAATAATAGAGGATGAGCCCAACTACGAGCCCTAACAATACTTGACCGATCAATTTATATCTTGCAACCAATCCTTTTGGTAATTTTTTAATCACTTTCAGGTAATCGTCCAAAAAACCGATAGCTCCCATCCAGGCGGTTGATAGCAGGATCAGGAGTGTAAATTGATTATCGAGTCTGCTCCACAGAACAGTGGGAAGGATAACCGCAATTAGGACGATTATCCCTCCCATCGTTGGAGTACCTTGCTTAGCAAGGTGCGATTTAGGCCCGGTAGGACGAATGACTTCGCCTATTTGTAGCTTTTGGAGTGTACGGATGATCCTGGGCCCAAGGATAAAACTGATAAGCAGAGCAGTGATAGCTGCTCCGACTGCTCGAAACGAAATATACTTGAAGATATTGAATCCGAAGAAAAAATCACGCAAGGGATAAAGTAAATGATATAACATCAGGAAAAAATTCCTCCCTTTATTATGGTTTCCATTTTCATACCTCGGGAACCCTTGACGTAAATGATATCACCGGTACGAATAAATTGTTTTAAAAACAGATTGATCGACTCCTGCGTAGTAAAGTGGCGGCTAAATAAGCCACAGGATGAACAAATATCAGATATTTTTTCTGAATAATTACCGTACGTAAGCAAGAAAATATTGGATTTTGTGCTGATGAATTTCCCGAGTTCCGTATGATACTCCAAGGTATCGGTACCAAGCTCGAACATGTCGCCTAAAATAACGATGTGCCGCTGATTCTGATTAGTTGTCAACGCAAATTCAATCCCGGCTTTCGCAGATTCAGGATTGGCATTGTATGTATCATCAATCACCGTGATTCCGTTTTTCTCGATAATGTTACCGCGACCTTTGGGCACTGTAAATGTGGAGATTTGATGGATAATATCCTCGTGAGATAATCCTAGAGTATGACTGATAGCGTAAACAGCGAGGGTATTTTTTGCCATCGTTTCACTGTTCAGAGGGATAGGGATTTCTCTTCCATTTATTGTAAAAATGTGATCATTCACAGTCGATTGCCAATATCCAATATAATCGGCAGAATCATCATTCCCATAAGTAACTCTTTTGGCGTCAGTTTGGATAGAACGAATAGATGGATCATCCAGATTGATGAATGCGATACCATCAGAGGGGAGAATAATGAGTAAATCCGCTTTTTCCTGGGCAATATGGTCAAGAGAGGAAAAAAATTCAATATGAGCAGGGTGGATGTTTGTTATCACTCCCATTGTTGGCCTAATCAAATTAGTTAACGTATTGATTTCGCCAGGCGCACTGGTTCCCATCTCCAAAACAGCGGCATCAGTGGAAACCGGCAGTGCAAATAATGATAACGGAAGTCCGATTGTTGAATTAAAATTACCCGGCATCCAAGCTACAGACATGACTGACTTTAACACATGTACCAACAATTCTTTGGTAGTCGTTTTTCCATTTGAACCCGTAATCCCGACGACAGGCATGGAATATTGCTTCCACCAATTTTGTGCAAAATCAATCAAAAACTCATGCGTCGAAGGAACCCGGATTACTGGCACACTGGTCTCAACTTCATCTTCTGATACCACAAGTGACGCGCCAAGCTCAACCGCCTGCGGAATGAATTGATGACCATCCACTCGGTCACCATTTAGAGCAATAAATATATCATTAGCCTGGACGAGTCGTGAATCAATACTGATCCCACCGACTTGAACCTGATAATATTCAGGATAAATTTGATTCATGAATGATTGAAACATAACTTTTTCGTGGATTTCCACTCTCATTTTAGATATTGTTGTACGATTTGCACATCGCTGTGGAAAAGTCTTTTACCTTGAACGATTTCGTATTCTTCACGCCCTTTCCCAAAAATTGCTAAAATTGTATTGTCATTCATCATTGCCATGGCTGTTTCCAATGCTTTTTTTCTATCAATAATGACCTGATAATTATTCTTCGAAATACCCGCTACAATACTTTGGCAGATGGCTGATACATCTTCAAATCTTGGATTATCTGATGTGATGATTATTCTGTCTGATAATTCTGACGCGATTTTTCCCATGACAGGACGTTTGGAAGTATCCCTACCACCACCACAACCAAATAGCGTAATAATCGTAGTTTCGCTGGGTGATAATTCCCTTATTAATGATAAGACTTTTTCATATGCATCTGGCGTATGTGCGTAATCGACGAGAACTTTTCCATCGGATGGATTGTCGATGAGTTCAAGACGTCCTGGAACTGGTGACAATTGATTTAGCGCCATTTCAATCTGGTCAGTGGCAACACCTTGGACCATGGCAGCACCGACTGAAGCCATAATGTTTGACAGATTAAAAGACCCGATAAATGGTGTATTAATCTTTATTTTTTGTTTGGCAATTACCAGTTCAGCATGTGTCCCTTCCATAGAATGGGATACTGAAACAGGGTGAATGTCTGCAGTCTCTGAAAAACCATAGGTGATCACTTTCGCCGATGTGTTTGCCAATATTTTCTTACCCCATGGATCGTCGATATTGATAATAGCGGTTTTATCTGGCGAAAGAGATTTGAACATCTTGAGTTTTGCATTAAAATAATTGGACATTGACTTATGATAGTCCAGATGTTCAGGAGTAAGATTTGTAAAAATTGCGATGTCGATATCCACATCATCCACTCGGTGGAGATCCAGAGCATGAGAAGATATCTCCATGATGGCATGTTTAATTCCACCATTTAGTAAAGTATGGAAGAGCTGGTGTAGATCCACAGATTCAGGCGTAGTAAAACCGGTACTCATCATACCTGATGGTGTTGAAAAACCCAATGTACCTAACGTACCACAGGGAATTTCTGAATTTCTGAATATTTGGTTGAGAATATGGGTGATCGTGGTTTTTCCGTTTGTTCCGGTCACTCCCGTGATATTCATATCTTTTGACGGATGACGATAAAAATTCGCAGCAATCCTGGACATTGATTCTCTGGGATTTTTTACTTTTATAACAGGGATACCGATATTGTGCAAACTTCTCCCATTGGACATGACAGCACATGCTCCCCGATTGATAGCATCCAGGATATAATCGTGACCATCTTCATTGAGTCCCTTGATGGCAACAAATAGCGTACCGGGCTTAACCTTTCTCGAGTCGTGTGTAATATTTTGAATGTCACATTCTTCAATCTTCCCGGAAAAATTAATGTTTGATAATAAATCCAGTAGCTGCATTATCCTCCGCTCCTTTCGATGCTATCAGATTGTAATGAAAGGTGCTGAATTTGAAGTTTAGTATCCTCCACTGTTGGTAAATCTAAAGTTCTGATATAATCCCTATCTGAAAACCCGATAATCCGTTCAAATACTTTTCTGACGACAGGGACAGCAGTTTCATTGCCCCAATGATATCCATATTTGGGAGAATCAACAGCAACAACACATACAAATTCAGGGTTATCAATTGGGAATACGCCTGCAAAGGCTGATATGAATTCAGATTTCGAGTACCCATTTTCAGTATATTTTTGTGCAGTACTAGTTTTTCCTGCTATCGGGAAACCCGGTAGTCTAGCCTTATCGGCTGTGCCTTCGAGAATGACTCCTCGTAACATCGTCATGATGTCATCGGCAGTATCCTTCGCGATCACCCGCCGGATAGGTTGTGGATAGAATCTGTAATCTGGAACTTGATTATTTCCGGTAATTTTTCGAATAATCGTGGGCATAATAAGATATCCCCCATTGGAAATGGCACAGTATGACATGGCGGTTTGCAATGTTGTCACCGCTAATTCTTGCCCCATGGCGATGGTCGGCCCGGAAGAGCGAGTCCACTCTTGATAGCCTCTAAGAATGCCACCATTTTCATGTGGAAGTTGGATTCCGGTGGGTTCACCAAATCCAAATTGTGTTGAATATTTAAAAACGAATTCGGAACCGATATCTGTGGCGATTTTCACCATTCCGATATTGCTAGAATGCATGAGAATTTCAGATACGGTCAAAATCTCATATTTTTCATGGTCGTGAAATGTGCGATTAAAAAGATGATATTCACCGTTTTCGCAATCGTAGGTCTGCCACGGGGAGATAAGGTTATTTTCCAATCCTGCTGAAATAGTGACGATTTTGAATGTTGATCCGGGCTCATAAACCATGCTGATCACCTGATTTAGATATGTCTCTGCCGGGAAAGATGAGTAATTATTTGGATCGAAACTCGGGTAGGTGGCCATCGCCAGAATTTCACCGGTGAATGGATTGATAATCAGCCCGTTTGCACCTTTGGCATTTGTGGATATACATGCCTGCTGAAGTTCATCTTGTAAAATTGCTTGATACGTAATATCGAGGGTGAGTGTGATATCAAGTCCGTTTGAAATTACAGGACGATCCTCATAAATATCAGTGCTTAATTGACCTCTGGAATTCCGTACCATATCCTGAACTGCTTGGTTTCCTGATAAAACTGAATTGTATTGACACTCTACACCGATTGAACCCTGTTCATCAGTATCCGTATATCCGATGACCTGCGCAGCCAAATCACTGTAAGGATAGTATCGCTTCGAATGACTTTCCATATGAATATTTAAATCTTTCAGGCGCTGTGTGATTCCGGCAATTTGAGGGTCGAGGACGTTTTTTTCCAAAACCAGGTACCGAGAACTTTTCTGCAGTTTCTGAAAATAGGATCGAGCAGGTTTATCAAAAATATCAGATAAAAATTGACTGATTTCCTTGCAATCAATGGTCTCTTCAGTATCTACCCACAAAGAATGATGCGTAAGATTTTTAGTCAAGGGGATACCATTACGGTCGAAAATCACACCTCTCGAACCGTTGATATTTTTCTCCCGTTTGTAAAGTGATTTTGCAAGTTCAGCATATTCTTCGTGCATAAAAATCTGAACATAGATCAATCTCCCGGATAAAACGATGAACAAGAACAGTAAAACAATGGTCACTGCTCCGATTCGATTCCGGTACTTGCAATAGAGAGAGTTCACTTGAAATCACCTAGATACACAATAAGTGACTCGGGTGCAGTAGAGTACATGTTCAGATTTTCGCTGACGATTTTTCGAATGCGATCAGGTCTGGATAGGTTACTAACACTGCTTTCAAGAAATCCGATCTCATCTGCCAACATGATCACTTCACTTCTTTTATAATCAATATCTTTGCCTAATCTTCGGCATTCATTTTTCACTACCAGCAATAGCACCATGAATGACATCACTGAAATAACGTATGCAATAAACCGAAGCAGCTTCATACTATCTTTTGAAATGGAATGACTGACTTGATTCTGTTTAGCCATGGGTTAAATCCTTTCACCCGCCCGAAGTTTAGCGCTATGTGCCCGAGAATTCATTTGAACTTCCTCATCGGAAGGTGATACAGCCTTCCGTGTTAAAATTTTGAAAGTCGGCTGAGTGTCACAAATACAGAATGGTGTCTTTGGTGGACAAATACAATCAATTGCCGCATTTTTAAAATATTGTTTCACAATTCTGTCTTCAAGGGAGTGAAAAGTAAGGATAACTGCTCTTCCACCAATAACTAAAAACTGCTCCAATGAGTCTAACATTATTTTCAATGAATCTAATTCATTATTGACGGAGATTCGGACAGCCTGAAAAACACGAGACACAGATTTCATTCTGAATTTGCCTTTTACGACATTCAAAACAGCATCTCTCAAATCAAATGTTGTGTTCATGTTATCCGTTTTTATTTGTTGGACGATTGATGTAGAAATTTTCCTGGCAAACCGCTCTTCTCCGTACATACGAATGATACCAGTGATTTCGGCTCCCGTCATAGCTCGCAGGTATTCGGATGCAGGTGACCCAGATGTGGTATCGAATCTCATATCCAGAGGGCCATCATGATTGTATGAGAATCCACGTAATGGTGTATCCACATCGAATGATGACATACCTAAATCCAGCAACATACCATTGACATGACTAATATTTTGTGATCTTAATATTTCAGGAAAATTCTTAAAATTGCTGTGGAATAGTTGATATCCGTCACTTCGGATTTGGCCGAGACGTTTCTCCGTGAACGAAAGCGCATCCAGATCCCGATCCATGCCCAATATTTTTCCTCTGGCATTTAGTTGTTTCAGAATCATAGAGGCATGACCGCCAAATCCTATAGTACCATCAATATAAATTCCTCCGGGGTCAGTGATCAGAAATTCGAGAATTTCTTTGACCATGATGGGTGTGTGTGGAGGTGATATGGACAAGATTAAAAACTGATATCGTTTGCCAAGTCTTCAAAGTTCCGGTTGTCGTCGTCACCATTGTCAGTCTCATATTGTGCTAATACAGAAGGATTCCAGAGTTCAAATCGCTTGATCATACCGACAATTGTTACATTCTTCTCGATTTGAGCATAATTCAACAGTGTTTCCGGCACTACGATACGACCATGTGAATCCACTTGAACATGTGTGGCAGTTCGAATAATCCCACGCACAAAGTTCCTGTTTCTTCTTTTGATAGAATTTAAACTGTCCAATTCGGACTCAACGACTAACCAATCGATAAATGGATAAACCATTAATTCTCCATCAAATCCTTTAGCGACAACCAGAATACCGTTGTTTTCCGGATTAAGAGATTTTCGGTACTTAGCCGGAATACTCAACCGTCCCTTAGAGTCTAATGAATATGAAAATTCACCTGTAAATGATATGTTGTAAATATCTTGCATCTAATTTTATCCGCACTTTTGATGGGGTCTCTGCCCACTTCGTCCCATTTCCCTACACAAATAATATCCAAAATGGTCGTTTCGATGCAAGAAATTTGTTACAAATATTAAATTTTATATTTTTAGTGAGACATTATAGGGAATGATATACGAGTTTCTGAAGGTCGGTGAACCCTGGATTATTGATAATTTATTGAAATATGGGGGTAAAACAGGTTGGTATTAATAATTGAAAAACAAAGAAATATCTGGATCAGTGGATGTATAATTGGATAGAAAGTGAACCATCTGTTACTAATGATCCACGAACAGCCCGGTCAGTTGTACTCAAATAGGGTGTTAAATCGATTCCATTCACATCCGTTTTGACATGTTGTGCACTCCAGAAATCAAACTTTAATGTGTCTACTCCAGTGAACGATCGGGAATCACCAACGTTCATAATTCCATTAAATAAATTACTCCCCAGTGAAGTTATGTGGACTTTTGTCCTTGCCTCGGCAGTCACGGTCATTATGAAAGGGGGTTGGGTGTTTATGCGATATGCTTCCTGTTGAACCATTTTACGAGTATCATAAACATATGATTCTATTAACTGTGAAGGCTGTGGAAGGGAGCTGAAGGCTTGGGCATCAGTTCGATTATCAGGTGTGTTTAATATCTCTGAAATCTCGTCATTATTTTCTGAATTAATCTGCGTTTCAGGCATTGTGCTTTCTGTCTCTTGTGTCAAATAGCTTACAAATTTTACCAATGAAAAAATGATGACGATACCAATGATAAAATAAATTATATTCTTTCGTGATAAGGAATTTCCGAAATCGATCAATTCACTTTTTGTATTTGGGTCTTTTAACTCTTCTTCAACAGGTTGGAATTTTAATTCAGGTATTGGAGAGACTTTTCCGGTAGTGTACAATTCGAAATCTTTTAAGGCCTGCTCAGGGTCAGCGCCAATCTCGAAACAATACGATCGTAAAAATAATCTCATGTACACTGTAGGGAGGACAGTTAGCTGACCATTTTCAATAGAGTCAAAATATTTTTCGTTGATTTTAGTTCTTTCAGAGATTTCTGATAAATTGATACCCTGGCTCTCACGATGAGCTTTTAGATTTTTAAAGAATGTGTCAACATTTGTCATTTTCAGTGTCCTTAAGTTGGGAAGAAACGTGATTCATTTATTGTATGTGCTGGAAATTAACATGGAAATTTCATAAAACCGGCAAAAATTCGTATAATATTTTAGGATGAAAACAGTCTTGAAATCGACTCAAGAATTAAATGTTACTTCAAAATATTTTTTGTGAGCCATGGCGCAAAAATTCCGATTTTTGCCAATTCAGTGCTGAATCTCGATAATGGAAAACCAACAACATTGTGATAACATCCCTGAATTGATGATACAAAAATTGCGCTGAAATCCTGAATGCCATAACTACCAGCCTTGTCAAAAGGGGAATAGCAATCTACGTAGTGCTCAATTTCAGATTGGGATAAATCCTTAAACGTTACGTCAGTTGATTCATAAAAAGTGTGATGAACGTCTGATATTTCACATTGGATTGATACACCTGTAATCACCTGGTGTGTGCAGCCTGACAGTCGTTGAAGAATTGTTATGGCATCCGTACGATTTTTTGGTTTTCCCATAATTTTTTTACCTTTAATCACAATCGTATCCGCACCGATGACAATACTTTCGGGGTAGCTCTCACTGACATGCTTTGCTTTTAGGTCTGCCAACATGCAACAAAATTCAGATGGCGATAAGTCCAGAAATGGCAAAGATTCATTCACGTTAGGATGAACAATATCGAATTTCAGATCAATTGTTTCTAATAATTGTTTTCTTCTCGGACTGCTGGACGCAAGAATCCACTGCATACTATTTTATCCTTGTCAGTTTTTGAATGCTGTCAAACTGATCACCTGCTTCATTATCAGCCCTTATTTGATAAAAATAAGTGCCATTGGCCGGCTCCAACCCTCGAGAGTCTTTTCCATTCCAGTAAATTGACTGATATCCTGCGTCGAGGTTATCTCGATTTAAAGTAATCAATTGGCGCCCATCAGTGGTAAACACACGAATTGAAACGCTTGCTGCATGAGAAAGATGAAACGTAAAATAAGTGTCATCTGAAAATGGGTTTGGATAATTATAAATCAATTCAACCCTGAAATTCTCTGCATCAGAAAAATAAATATTCAGTACTTCCTCTGACCGATTATTCGCATTATCCCAAACCTCAATCCAAAGAGAATGATATCCGGATTGTTCCTCTGACATGTCTAGATTGAAAAAGCCTTCAGTGGGTGAGATTGTAGTGAAGTCTTCAGAAAAATCCATAATTGACGACTCATCTATTTGGTACCGTAAGCTATGCCCGATACTTCCGGTGAGATTGATGCCTGAATTATCTGTCAACCACAATTGAAAAATATATGGTGGGAAAATTACGCCTTGGTCTGAAACTTGATTGTTATTTTGTCGAAGGACGGCCAATGGACCTTCCAAATCATCCTGGTTTCCGGAGAATGGAATAATGGGGATACCTCCCAGAAAATCAGTTTGAACGTCACCGTTTTCAGAATACACTCTTATGCTCCCGACACAGGATTCACAAGATGATACGTCCAGTGGGACGATAAATGTCAAATCTGAAGAAGAAAATACTCCCTGATAAATTACATTTCCAGGGAGTAAATATGATAAAGTAACCGTATCATAAAAACGGGTAATCTGGTTTTCAGCACCTCTAATATCAGCGTACCCATAAGTCATAATATAGCCGGAATTTAAACTTATATCAAATGGCTGTAGAATATCAAATGAGGATGATGTAGCTGATGTATCGATTATGGCTGCCTTTCTTGGGAAAGGAAGCGGCATCGCCGGATCACCAAAAGTATGGAACCAATAATCCTGACCGCCTTCTTTTGAATAGCGTACAAGATCTCCTAACCGATAGGAGTTTTCATTTTCAATGTATCCTCGGATATTATCAAACAACCTATTCAGGTAATTAGAATTGGAAAACACATTTACTTTAAATGTTGTAGATATTAGACCGATAGCCCCATCGGGTTTTGATAATAATTTTTCTGTCATGCACTCCTCATTATCATACCAACCAAAAGAACAAGTACCTACAACCCAGATTGCGCCTGTCGGATCTTGGATGGAAGATAAATCACGGTTCATGAGGATAATCTTTTCATCGGCTAATGTAGTAGGAGAGCCATGTCCTATATAATTGATCATGGCAACACCACTGTTGATAGATTCGAGTGTTGCCTGTGTCATTTGAGGCTGTAGAAGCCACCCATCTCCGGGGATTGGTTGATATTCCGTACCATAAATGGGTTGAATTTCCAATAATTGATTCAACAGAACGTAGATCTCATCGGAATTTTGCACATGAGAAATTTCAGTTGAAATATCACCATTATTCTTATTGGTATCGTCCGCCAGGAGAACCAATTTATTCCGCCAGTTCCCTTGTAACGGATTCAGTACATAATCTCTTAACTTGTTTACAAATATCATCGCATCCGACAGTTGATTTACAGGAATCCGTCCGGAAGTCAAGTGTGTATAAGCTGAATATTCCGGATATGAAGTAAAAAAATCATCAGATGGTCTTTGAATGTATCCTGGTACAGACGGGTCATATGTAAAAATGGTCATGGGAGGAATCACCGTTTCATCGCCCATGAACATCACGTACTGAAGCATAGGATATTCAGTTAATTGTTGAAACAGAAAATCCCTGACAGGTAGTGTGAGAGTATCCATCAAGGCAACGTCTGTATTCAGCTGAAAATTTGGATCGATGTCTTCATTGTATAAATCAGCGATAGACTCAGCCGCAGGCAACAACGCCTGATTGGTGAGAATGAGATATTGAAGTGAATCTGCGAGTGATCTGACTAGCGGTAAAAGTGCTACTTTATCAACAATCCCGGGCCCTGATAAAATATCCCCAGAATTGCCACCGAACGTAATGTCAATATTCCCTTGAGATAAATACGAGATTTGTCCATTGATTTCAAATTTCCAAGGGATTACATCCACAAAATATTGATTATCTTTGAAGGGTTGAATCAAAACTTCAGGAATTTGGTGAATATCAAATTCGTATGAGCCGGTTGGAATTGAAATCCATTTCGCATCTACCAAGCTGCACTGGATATTTGAGAAATCGTCAGCTTGAACCTTCCATCTAAACATATCCACCACAACGTCATTGATTACATATTGTGAATTAGCTTTTGGGAAAGTGAAATATAGTTCTAGGATATCAGGTGCCTCGTCCATGTCAACATTTATGGAAATCCTATCTGTTGCCCCAAGAGAATAGAGTGTGATTAACAAAATGATGACCAGATATCGGAATAGATTCATGACGAAAATTAAGGAAGTTAGGCTGCGCTTAAAAAAGGTTTATGCGATTCATTATTGATTCAAATAATCACTTTATTTTTCGTTTTAAATTCACATTCCTGATTCTTGTTCCCACACTGCAAACCCAGTTAAATTACAGGGCTTATTGACAGGCAAATTTCCCTGTTTCACAGATTCTGCCACTAATTTTCCACCCATCATAAACAGGAGGTTCCATGGCATTTAACATAGACATGATCCGGCGTACATATAACGATCTTCCATCAAAGATCACTAAAATCAAACATATTTTAAATAAACCACTCACTCTAACAGAAAAAATATTATACTCTCATTTATTCGACGAACATGTTAAATCTTTCCAACGTGGGATCGACTATGCTGACTTTAATCCAGACCGGGTAGCTATGCAAGATGCCACTGCACAGATGGCGTTACTCCAATTTATGGTTGCCGGGAGAAGTAAAGTTGCTGTCCCATCAACCGTTCATTGTGATCATCTTATTCAAGCAAGAAGCGGTGCTGTAGAAGATTTGAAATCAGCGGTTGATATCAACTCTGAGGTCTATGATTTTCTATCTTCTGTCAGCAATAAATACGGGATCGGATTCTGGAAACCGGGCGCTGGTATTATCCATCAGGTAATTTTGGAAAACTATGCTTTCCCTGGTGGAATGATGATCGGTACGGATTCCCATACCGTTAATGCAGGGGGACTTGGAATGATTGCCATTGGTGTCGGAGGGGCTGACGCAGTAGATGTAATGACCGGTATGCCCTGGGAATTGAAATTCCCCAAGGTGATGGGAGTTAAACTCAAAGGCAGATTGCAAGGATGGGCATCCTCAAAAGATGTGATTCTGAAATTAGCAGGTATTCTCACTGTCAAAGGTGGTACAGGTTTCATTGTGGAATATTTTGGTGATGGGGCTGAAAGTCTATCCTGTACAGGTAAAGGCACTATCTGTAATATGGGCGCTGAAATTGGTGCCACGACATCCTTATTCGCCTTTGATGACAAGATGGCAAAATATCTATCCGCCACTGGAAGAGAAGATGTGGCGGAAGCAGCCAATAATGTGGCTGAATATTTACGAGCTGACGCTGAAGTGTATGCAAACCCTTCAAATTACTATGACCAAGTAATTGAGATTGATCTTTCCACTCTTGAACCCCATATTAATGGTCCATTCACTCCAGACAGAGCATTTCCTTTATCTGAATTCGCAAAGGCGGTAAAGGAAAATGATTTTCCTGAAAAACTGGATGTAGGACTTATCGGTTCTTGTACCAATTCCTCATATGAAGATCTTGACCGTTCAGCATCGCTCGCACGTCAAGCAGTTTCTAAAAATATGAAAGTCAAATCTGATTTCACAGTTACTCCCGGTTCGGAATTGGTTCGATATACTGTTGACAGAGATGGTCAACTCGATGCATTCAGCAAAATGGGCGGAATGGTATTGGCAAATGCATGCGGTCCTTGTATTGGACAATGGGCAAGACATGGTGCGGATAAATTGGAAAAAAATTCCATTATCACTTCTTTCAACCGCAATTTTGCCAAACGGAATGACGGAAATCCCAATACATACGCATTTGTCGCTTCACCCGAGATAGTGACTGCGTTTGCCATTGCCGGGAAACTCACATTTAATCCAATGACGGATATGCTGGTAAATGAAAATGGTGAATCAGTGCGTTTAGATCCACCCAAAGGTGAAGAATTGCCATCTGGAGGATTCGAGGTTCTAGACTCTGGTTATATTGAACCTCCAGCAGATGGCCGTCACATAGAGATAAATGTAAGTCCGAAATCCGGGCGATTACAATTGCTGACGCCATTTGAAAAATGGGATAGTAAAGATTTGACAGATTTACGGTTACTAATCAAGGCTAAAGGGAAATGCACAACCGACCATATTTCGATGGCAGGACCCTGGCTGAAATTCAGAGGACATTTGGATAATATTTCTAATAACATGCTCATCGGCGCTACCAATTCATTCAATGACAGCATCAACCAGGTAAAAAACCAATTGACTGGTGACTACGATGTAGTACCATCTGTCGCTCGTGCATACAAATCCGTCGGTATCGGTACGCTAATTGTCGGCGACGACAATTATGGAGAAGGATCTTCCCGTGAGCACGCTGCAATGGAACCACGGCATTTGGGGATTCGTGCAGTATTGGTAAAATCATTTGCCCGAATCCATGAGACCAATTTAAAAAAGCAGGGAATACTTGCCATTACCTTTGAGAACAAATCCGATTATGACAAAATACGTGAAGATGATAAAATTGATATTCTTGGCTTAAAAAACTTTATTCCGGGAGAAAGTCTCACTATCAGATTGCACCATTCCGATGGATCGGCAGAGACATTTCCGGTTCTGCATACTTTTAGCAAAAAGCAGATTGGATGGTTTAGGGCTGGGAGTGCATTGAACCTGATTGCGGACAAATGACAGAACTCACTAACCTCAAACAAATTGCGTTGGTAACCGGTGCATCCTCAGGATTAGGTAAAGCTATAGCGCTTCGGTTAGTCGAACAAAATTACCATGTTGTATTGGCATCGAGAAATATTGAAAAGTTAGAAATTGTCAAAAATGAGATTGAAAATAAATCTGGAAAGTGTACTATAATTCCTACGGATGTGAGTTTAGAATCTTCCGTTCAGCATTTGGTGACTGAATGCGATAAATTAGGGTTCGTCGGGACTGTTATCAATAATTCTGGTTTAGGATTATTCAGCAAAATATCAAATCACTCAACGGAGGATTGGGACCAGATGATCAACGTGAACCTTCGTGGGGCATTTTTGATATCCCGTGGGTTTATACCTGCAATGCAAAATCGAAAACAGGGGACGCTTGTTTTTGTCAATTCGGTTGCGGGAAAGTGGGGATATCCATTTTCAGCAGGGTATGTTGCCTCCAAATATGGGTTGAGAGGACTTGCAGACAGTTTACGCAACGAATTACGTTCAGACCACATCAAAGTCACTTCAGTTCATCCTGGAGCTGTGGATTCTCCATTTTGGGATAATACTAAAGCAAACTTTCCTCGTCATGAAATGATGCAGGATGATGATGTTGCCAAGATGGTGGTGCAGGCAATCACACTGTCAGGTAATGCAGTTAATGAGGAAATTGTGATTAGACGGGTACAGGGGGATTTCTAGAAATTGGAGATTTTCAAATTATATTTTCTCTATTTTGGAGCTTATTCGTTGTTCTTTATAGAAAAAATTGAGGTTGGTCCCTATCAAATAATCCGTTCAATTAACTTGCAGGCGAAATATCATTCAATATAACTTTTCAGGCTGTTTATTAACCTGTTTTTTGAAGATTAGGGTATGCTAGAGCAACTACAGGATAGATTCAATCGCATCATAAAAAATATTAAGGGTCACGGTAAGATCTCTGATAGTAACATTCAGGATGCGATGCGCGATGTACGTCGTGCACTCCTCGAAGCGGATGTGAATATTAAAGTAGCTCGTGAGTTTGTAGATCAGGTAAAAGAAAAAGCCAAAGGTGGCATTGTTCTTACTTCGGTGAATCCTGGTCAACAATTCGTAAAAATCATTCAGGATGAATTAACAACATTTCTGGGTGGAGATTACGAAAATATCCGTTTTAATCCATCAGGCCAGACAGTAATTTTAATGGCCGGTTTACAGGGATCTGGGAAAACTACCACCTGTGCGAAACTGGCTCGTTTTTTGAAAATTAGGCATTCTAAAAATCCGTATTTGATTGCAGCAGACCTTCAACGCCCTGCAGCTATCGATCAATTACGCATTTTAGGAAAGAAAATCGAAGTCCCTGTTCACACTGAACAAAGCAAAGATCCAGTCTTGGTTGTTAAAAATGGACTGAAGGCTAGCCGGGATACTCACTCTGATGTTGTTATCATTGATACAGCCGGCCGATTGCATGTGGACGAATATCTTATGGAAGAACTTAAGTCTATCATCAGAGTATCTTCTCCACATGAAATTCTGTTTGTTGCGGATAGCATGACCGGGCAGGATGCTGTGAATTCTTCGAAAGCGTTTTCAGAAGCGGTGGAACTCACCGGTATCATCCTCACTAAAATGGATGGTGATGCTCGTGGAGGTGCTGCTTTATCTATCAGGAAAACGACTGAGAAACCAGTAAAATTCATTGGTACTGGTGAAGGAATTGAAGGATTAGAAGCATTTTATCCCGACAGGCTTGCACGACGAATATTAGGTATGGGAGATGTAGTCTCTCTGGTCGAAAAAGCTCAGGATGTAGTAGATGAAAAGGAAGCTCATCGACTTCAAAATAAACTCCTCCAGAATACATTTACTCTGGATGACTTTCGCAGTCAATTGAAACAGATCCAAAAAATGGGTCCTATATCACAGATGCTTGGCATGATACCCGGTGCAGCAAAATTAAAGGGATTGTCCATAGATGACAAACAACTCACATGGGTTGAAGCCATTATCAATTCAATGACTCCGAAAGAAAGAAAGATGCCTGAAATTATTAATGGCTCCCGTCGAAAACGTATCGCACAGGGTGCCGGGAGATCTGTGTTTGAAGTAAATCAATTATTAAAACAATTTTCCCAAATGAAAAAGATGATCCAAAAAATGAAAAAGGGTCATATTCCCGTTGGTTTTTAATTAAAGAAAGGTAACCTTTGTCAGTAAAAATCCGTTTAAAAAGAATAGGCAGGAAAAAGCGTCCTTTTTACCGTATCGTCGTCATGGATTCCCGCACACGTCGGGATGGTCGTGAAATTGAATTGCTCGGCTGGTATGATCCACTGCAGAATAAGAATAAACTCCATTTGGAATCAGATCGAGTGGTTTACTGGTTAGGACAAGGCGCTATTCCCTCCGATACGGTTTCCGGGATCATGAAGCGTTCCGGGCTCAGTTATCGGATGCATCTTATTCGTATGGGTAAAAGTGAGGAAGAGATAGTCCAAGAGTTGGATGCATGGCAAACTGCAAAAGCCACACGAGCTGATTCAGCCAAAAGTCAGGCAACTATTACTCCACCACCCACTATTGAATTAGTTGAAGAAACCACTGTTGAAGAGGAAAAATTACCAACAGAGGAAATCGCTTCTGACCAAACCCAGACTGCAGTCGAGGGTGTTGAAAATATAGAACTTAAGTCTTAAGAATCTGATTCTGATATGTAAGAATCTCGGTTGGAATAAAAGAGTAAGGTTAACATAAACAAAGGTGGAACAATGAAAGAGTTACTAGAGCACATTGTTAAAGCAATCGTCGATAGCCCTGATGAGGTGAAGGTGAAAGTAGTAGAAAGTGACACGACTCGAATTTTTGAACTAACCGTTGTTAAAGATGATCTTGGCAAGGTGATCGGGAAACGCGGAAAAAATGTAGGTGCCATTCGTACACTGCTCTCTGCTTCGAATGCAAAAGCTGGTGGGAAGCGGGCAATTCTCGAAATTATTGAATAATACCGAATCAAAGAGGTACATTCAACTCGGTAGGATTGTAAAGCCCCACGGATTGCGGGGTGATACCAAAATCGTTTTATTTAATTCTTCCTCAAGAACTTTAGAGTCAAATATGACAGTAAGGTTAGAGAATGAAGGGGGAGATAAGAGGGATGTTCGTATCAGTAATGTACGTTATACTCCCAAATTTGCCATCGTTCAATTTGAAGAATATGACACGGTGGAGGAGGTTGAAACCCTCAGAGGATATATGCTTTCAGTTGAAAGGAGCATGTTTCCTTCATTATCAGATGATGATTATTATTTGACTGATCTGATTGGTTTTTCAGTTCATGATGTAAATGGCGAAAATTATGGATCGGTTAAAAAAGTGATGAACTATCCTGCAAATGATGTCCTGATTATGGACTATGAGAACAGGGAAATATTGATCCCGATAGTGGATGAGTTCATCAAGCTTATTGACTTTGAGAAACAAATAGTGACGGTTAACCTGATTGAAGGGTTACTGGAAATATGATTTCAGTGCATCTGTTAACTCCATTTCCTGATATGGTAAATGCCATTATCAACGAAAGCATTTTAAAAATTGCAGAGAAAAAGGAAATGGTCAAATATACGGTGCATAATCTGTTCTCATACGCAGATCCCCCTCATCACCGGATAGACGATTATCCGTTTGGTGGTGGATCGGGTATGATCATGAAACCAGAACCTTTGAGCAGGGCGATAGAGGAATCAACAAAAGATGTAAATCCTGGTGATCGTGTCCGTGTCATATTTCCCACACCGGATGGGAAGGTACTGAGTCATGCCACGTCTGAAGAACTTTCAAAAGCGGACAGACTCATCTTTATCAACGGTCACTATAAGGGAATTGATCAACGAATTCGGGATCGGTATGTGACGGATGAGATTTCAATTGGTGATTATGTCCTGACGGGAGGTGAACTTCCCACAATGGTCATACTAGATACTGTGATCAGGTTGATCCCAGGAGTTCTCAATACTTATGAATCTGCTGAAACAGATTCTTTTGCGAACGAACTTCTGGATTTTGCGCACTATACGAGACCGGAAGAATTTGACGGAATGATTGTCCCTGAAATCCTGTTGTCAGGACATCATCAAAAAATTGCCACGTGGCGACTGGACAATCAGCTTGAAAAGACAAAAAAAAATAGGCCCGACCTATTTAAGAAATATTTAGAACCAAAAGAAGAATCGGAATAAAAATGGATAAATTAGCAGTAGCAACTCAAAACGACTTAAAAACAGATATTCCTGAATTTAAATCAGGTGATTCAGTGTCAATAGGTGTAAAGGTGAGGGAAGGAAACCGAACCCGTATCCAAATGTATGAAGGTGTTGTAATCAGCATATCAGCAGGCCATGGAATTGACAAAACATTTACGGTTAGAAAAGTCTCCAACGGAGTCGGTGTGGAAAGAATCTTCCCATTTCATTCTCCGAATATTGACTCACTTAAGGTGATCAGGAGAGGAAAAGTCAGACGTGCCAAACTGTATTACCTCCGAGAACTTAAAGGTAAAGCCGCCCGTATTAAAGAACGTCTGTAGGAATTTAACAGATTTATTTAAGCTCCCATTTACATTTATAAGTGGGAGCTTTTTTTATTAGATGAAGCCCTCTTCCAGCGTCGTATTAATTACCAGTATCGGTCATGCGCTGGTACACAGTATCACACTAATTTTTCCCGCAATCATGATCGTCTTAATGGGGGAATTTGACGTAACCCTCATTTCACTTGGTAAGTTAGGTACCGTGCAGTTTTTGTGTTTTGGTTTAACCGCATTTCCTGCTGGATATCTAGTTGATCGCATCGGTTCTCGAAATGTCCTATCCATCTATTTTTTTGGTATCAGCTTGTCAGTTATTGTCCTAACTCTGGGGCAAACGTTTTTTGCTTTGACTATAGGTTTGGGATTACTTGGTTTCTTTGCTGGATTATATCATCCTGCAGGATTGAATCTGATTAGTAATACCACCCACGTCAGTCGAAATATGGGATATCATGGCATATCCGGGAGCCTAGGATTAGCTCTGGGTCCAGTACTCGGTGGGGGGATTGCTGGATTTGCTGACTGGAGGTTAGCATTTCTGATTTTAGGCTGTATCTCCTTTTTAGGTGGAATTTATTCATTTTTCAAACTGGATCATGACGATATTCCAGCCCGACATCATTCAATGTCTATCAGAAACGCCATCAAACCGATGCATTTGGCAATATTTATAATTGCTGCCCTTTGGGGATTTGCCCACCACGGAATATTTAATTTTATGCCCATATATTTTTCCCAAAGTGTGAAGTGGGATATGGATCCCGTAACCATCGGCGGTATCATTACAGCAATGGTCCTATTATTGGGGATTTTCGGACAAGTATTCGGGGGGAAACTGGGTGAGCATTTCCAACGAAAAAATCTACTGGTTTGGGTAGTAGGATTAAACATCC
This sequence comes from Fidelibacterota bacterium, assembly GCA_013204025.1. Taxonomy (GTDB): domain Bacteria; phylum Fidelibacterota; class Marinisomatia; order SCGC-AAA003-L08; family JACNLC01; genus JABMOW01. The sequence goes on from JABMOW010000026.1 coordinate 49,377, forward strand.
CGTTTATGCTAATTATGGGATTTTCCCAGGGAGCAATTATGCTGGGAGCCGCCGGTCTGCTTGGTGCTATCAATTTTACATATCAGCCCATTTCAAACAGCCTCATCGCTGATATCACTCCAAAGGCTAATCGAGGCATCATTTATGGAATCTCATCAGGTCTCGGATTTGGTGTCGGATCTTTTGCTGCAACTGCCGGCGGATATATCGGTGAATACTTTGAAATCAGGTATATTTTTCCATCCCTGACAATTGTTCTTATTCCAGCGGTTCTAATATCAGTTTGGATTTCCATGCAGGTGACTGAATCTAAAACGAAAACCAGCCAATAAAATTTAGAATACTCAAGATAATAATTTCAGGTGAATTTCTAACGCCGAATAGTCTATCTCCATCAAAATCTTTTCTCCATATAAGGTTTAAAAAAAACATCACTGGTTTTTAGAGAGCTATTCGTAATTAGATGAAGTGAAAGCACTTTCTTTATCATCCATTATTCGTCCCAGTAAATGATCTGGGTATCTAATCGGTAATTTCCATTCAGAATGTTAACCGTTTATCATCTTCAGCATACCTATAATACCCTGTGAAAATCGTTTTAAATCGTGTTCTTTTGTTTGTGAGGATTAAATCACCTGACGTAGTTTTCTACTTCTTAACAGTGCATAGTCTTTCAGTTTTATTTTTTCCAGTGAACCTCATTATATGAAAATCACACTATGAAAAATCAAGAGTCAGTTCAAACGCGGTTACGGCAAATTCCTTCTGTAGATATTATTTTAGAGCGAATATCAGATGATGTCCGCAGCTTACCCTACCCTATGGTTATTTCCACTATCAGAACAACGCTAGCTGAAATTCGAACTTCCATACTCGATAATTCAATTCAAAACTGTTCTACAGATGAAGTGATCAAAATGATCAGTGCTCGGATAAAACAGGATCATTCTTCAAAATTAATTAACGTGATAAACGGTACCGGAATTGTATTACACACTGGTCTGGGAAGAGCACCCATTTCGCAGGAGATCATGCGAAGTGTATGCTCAAAAACAACAGGGTATCTGAATCTTGAACTGGATATCCAGACCGGAACCCGCGGAGAACGTACAAACACCGTTCGAACTCTGATTAACGCACTAACAGGTGCAGAATCTTCATTGGTTGTAAACAATAATGCTGCCGCAGTTCTGCTCATGCTGAATACGCTTGCCGAAGGAAAAGAAGTGCTTATCAGTAGAGGACAACAGGTGGAAATCGGTGGCTCATTCAGAATACCGGATGTGATTCATAAATCCGGTTGCATCATGAGGGAAGTTGGAACCACAAATAAAACTCATCTTCGGGATTATGAAAATGCGATAACTAAAAATACTGGTGCTATTTTGGTTGTCCATACCAGTAATTTTAAAATAGAAGGCTTTACTCAACAGGTGGAGATGAGTGAATTGTCTTCCTTGTGTAAAAAGAAAAGAATTCCATTATTGATGGACTTAGGCAGTGGCGCAATCGCAAATCTGACTGGATTGGGGCTTCCATATGAACCGGAAGTTCGGGGATTCCTTCAAGGAGGCAGTACTATCGTGACATTCAGTGGGGATAAGCTATTAGGTGGTCCTCAAGCAGGAATCATCTGTGGTAAAAAAACGGCTGTCAACCGCATTCATAAAAATCCTCTGTACCGGGCATTACGTGTGGATAAATTTACCTTTGCACTTCTTGATGAAACGTTGAGAACCTATCATAAATCCACGGAAGTTCATCCCAAAAATCTCACATTATTCCTTCTGCAGCGATCTCAACCAGTATTATTTGAAATTGCAAAAAACCTTTTAGCGCCAGTTGACCAATTGATCATTGAAAAACTTGGTACCCAAATCCGTGCTTCAAATGTTGAAGCAGGGAGTGGTTCCCTGCCAACCGAGAAAATACCCAGTGTTGCGCTTGAGTTTTCATCAGTTACAATTTCAGCAGCGGAATTAGCAGCCCGATTTAGAAAATACTCAACGCCAATTTTGGGCTATATCCACAGAAACCGATTTAGAATCGACTTAAAAGCGGTACTTCCCCAGCAGGAAGTTTTAATAACCAACGCCATTATAGATTTGGAATTATGAATCAGATTGTTGTCGGATTAGCAGGACATATTGATCATGGAAAAACCGCTCTGGTCAGAGCGCTTACCGGCGTCAACACTGACAAACTTAAGGAAGAGATTCAAAGAGGGATGACCATTGATATCGGATTTGCATTTATGTCCGAAAAAATTACTTTAATTGATGTTCCCGGGCATGAAAAATTCGTAAAAAATATGATGGCTGGCGTGAGTAGTGTGGATGCCGCATTGCTGGTAATTGCTGCTGATGACGGCGTAATGCCGCAGACTCGCGAGCACCTGGATATCCTTCGTTTACTTGATGTAAAAACAGGATGTATTGCTTTAAACAAAGCTGATATGGCTGATGAGGACTGGCTGGATCTTGTTGAATCTGATATTCATGATCTCGTTGATGGAACATTTTTGCAGGATGCGCCTATTATTCGTACTTCTGCCACCAAAAACACAGGCATAACAGAACTGACAAAAGCGATTCTGGATATGAGTGCGGATATTCCACTTAAATCTGACCGTGGAGTATTCCGATTGAATATTGATCGAGTATTCTCGATTAAAGGATTTGGAACCGTCGCAACCGGAACCGTCTCGTCTGGTGAGTTAACTCTAGGTGAAACAGTGGACATTCTTCCACAGAATAAAATGGCTAAAGTCAGAGGACTTCAAAGCCATACACAGAAAATTGAAAAAGTAGTATTGGGTGATCGGGCAGCAGTGAATCTTGCAAACATCGAAAAATTTGCTTTATCGAGAGGAAATGTCCTTGCAGCTCCCGGCTATTTTCAATCCACACGGCAGATTGGGGCATCACTGAAATTACTGCCGCGGACATCCAAACCAGTTGTACAAAATCAAAGAGTCCGCTTTCATCTGGGTACTCAGGAAGTTATGGCTCGGGTGGCAATCATTGGTGAGAAACTCATCCAGCCGGGAGAGGAAGCCCCAGTCATTTTGAGATTGGAATCCCCTTTGGTACCGGGTTATGGAGATCGCTTTATTATCCGCACATATTCGCCAATTGATACGATTGGTGGTGGAGAAATTCTTCTGAATATAATTACCGATAAGTGGAAAATCGCCAGCGAAAAGGTTCATGATTTATACCGGATGAAAGGAATTGACCGCATTGTCCGTGAAGTTGAAAGCTGGAAGACTCTGCCATTGAATGAGTCTAGGGCCAAACTGGCATTTGGATATTCCATTGAGAAGTTAGATGAGTGGGTCGATTCGGACGACCGGCTTGAATGGATCCAACATAAAACAGATCGGTGGTTGGTTGCGGATATCATCTTAAAAGATCTGAGGAGGAAAGTCCTCAATCTGTTAAAAAAATTCCAGGAAAAGTACCCATATCGTTTGGGTCCTCAAAAAGAAGAAATACGCCAAAACACCAAAACTGATCCTCGATTTTTAGAATATTCATTAGATGTTTTGGTAAAAGAAGGAGCCTTGATGCAGGAAGGGGAATTTTTCCATCTCCCGGGTCACTCAATTCAACTTTCTTCCGCAGAGAATCAATTGATGGAACACCTGCTAACCTTACTCTCCAAGGAAAAATATAATTCTTCCAGCATAACTGTACTGTCCACAAAAATGGGTGAATCTGAAAAACAGATCAAATTGTTATTGGATATCGCTGAACAACAGGGGAAAATACTTCGCCTGGAAGGTCATCTGATGTTTACACGACAAAATTTCGATCAGCTCAAAAATGAAGTAATTTCATTCTTTAATACGAATGAGATATTATCTATTTCTGAGTTCAAGGATATCGCAGGCACATCCCGGAAATATGCCATGCCCCTATTGGAGTATTTTGATCAGAAAAAAATCACCTACCGTACTGCGGATGGCCGGAAGCTTATCAAATAAATTGAAAAAAATACTTACTCATCGACATGACTCCAAAACCAATCTGGTAAAAGATTAATGGTCAAACCTACAGCAGCTACTCCCGTCATGAAACAATTCTGGGAAGCGAAACGGAAACATCCCGATGCGTTAATCCTGTTCAGGATGGGAGACTTCTATGAAACATTTGAGAAAGATGCACAGATTGCGTCTGAAGTTTTAGGAATCACCCTGACCAAACGAGCAAATGGTGCTGCCTCTTCTGTTCCACTTGCTGGTTTTCCTTATCATGCGCTGGATCAATACCTTCACAAATTGCTTAAAGCCGGACATCGTGTAGCGATTTGCGAACAAGTTGAAGATCCAAAACTAGCCAAAGGAATTGTAAAGCGGGAAGTTGTGGAAGTTGTCACGCCCGGCACCGCAATGACGGATAAATTTCTCGATCAGCGGGAGAATAACTATTTGGCAAGTATCTGGTTTGATGGTGAAAAAGCCGGGATATCAATACTTGATTACTCAACCGGTGAATTTATTACCGGGGAATGGTCTGAAGCTGAACTTGGAAATGTACTGCGACAATTTAATCCTACAGAACTTCTGTTCCCTGAAAATCAGGAGCAGAAAGTCAAATCTTTGATCTCCAACCGAGAACTATTCCTTTCGGGAATTCCGGACTGGATTTTTGAATTCTCAACTGCATATGAGACGTTAAAAGAGCATTTCGCCACCGCCAATCTCAAAGGGTTTGGAATTGAGGATTTCCATCTCGCTATCTGTTCAGCCGGCGCTGCCCTGCATTATGTTAAGGAACATCTTAAGAGCAGGACCGAGCATATCACATCAGTATCATTGCTTCAGGATGACGGATATATGGGACTGGATGCATTTACAGTGAGAAACCTCGAGATATTTAAATCTCTATCCACCCAGGGTCTTCATGGTACGCTCCTCAGTGTATTGGATAAAACCATCACATCTGCAGGTGGAAGACGATTGAAACAGATTCTCAGTCGTCCATTAAGTGATGCAAAGAGAATTGATAAGCGCTTGCAACAAGTTCAAGAATTCTGTCTGGACGCACATCTTCGAGGTGAATTGCGAAAGGAGCTTCGGCCTGTTTCAGATATTGACAGGATCCTGGCGAAAATATCCACTAACCAGGCCTCTCCGAGAGACGTTTTCCAATTGGGTGCATCCTTATCAAAAATACCGGTGTTTACAGGTGCATTTACGAAGGAAGAGCCAGCACTTCAAGAATTGATGAAACAAGCGAAGGATACAGCACATATTGTTAAGTTATGTAATGATGTATTGATAGAGGAATCTCCTGCGAATCAGAAAAAAGGAGGTTATGTCCGACCCGGATATTCCGAAGAGTTGGACGAATATCGGGATTTATCTGAACATGCGGGGCAGTGGCTTGCGCGTTATCAGGCAGAGCAAAAATCTCTTACCGGAATTTCCAGTCTAAAAATTAGTTATAACAAGGTGTTCGGATATTTTATCGACGTAACCAATTCTCATTTGGGAAAAGTCCCGGAAAATTATATCCGGAAACAGACGTTAGCAAATTCTGAACGATATTTTACACCGGAGCTCAAGGAATACGAAGAAAAGATTTTATCCGCAGAACAAAAAATAAATGATCTTGAGTCACGGATATTTGATGAATTAAAACAAGAAATATTAAAATCTGCTCTGGCAATTCAGATTAATGCTCGCATCATTGCCAAATTAGATGTGGTTTCAGCGCTTGCTGATGTGGCAGAAAAAAACGATTATGTCCGACCTGAAATTGTTGAAGGGAATCTGCTTGAGATAAAAGATTCTAGGCATCCGGTGGTGGAAACTCTTCTGCCCGTTGGTGAAAAGTTTATCCCAAATGATTTGGAATTGAACACAATTGATCATCAGATCGGGGTCATTACCGGTCCCAATATGGCAGGAAAAAGCACATACATTCGACAGGTGGGATTAATTGTCCTCATGGCACAATGCGGATCTTTTGTCCCCGCATCAAAAGCTCGGATGAGTCTGGTGGATAAATTATTCACCCGCGTTGGCGCCAGCGACAATCTGGCTGGAGGGGAGTCCACATTCCTTGTAGAGATGAACGAGACCGCAAATATTTTGAACAATGCGACTAGGAACAGCCTGATCCTGCTAGACGAGATTGGCAGAGGTACTTCCACCTACGACGGCTTATCCATCGCCTGGGCGGTAACTGAATATCTCCACAACAAACCGGAAGTTGCATCCAAAACGCTGTTCGCCACTCACTATCACGAGCTGGTTGAATTGGCCGAAGAACTTCCAAATGCCTTCAACTTGAATGTGGCAGTAAAAGAATTTGGGAACCGGGTTATATTTCTTAGAAAAATCATCCCTGGCGGCGCAGATAAAAGTTACGGAATACACGTGGCAGAAATGGCGGGATTGCCAGGCGCTGTCATCGAAAGATCACGATATCTGCTGGATAAATTAATGGGAAACACAGACACCAGACCCGAGGCATCCCTGCACGTACTTCAAACGAAACAGGCGGAATTATTTTCCAAACCTGATAACAGTCTTAAATTGGAGCTGAGTCAGCTAGATATTAATGATATGACTCCCATGGAAGCGTTAATTAAGCTGGAAGAACTTAAAAAGAAGCACTCAATAGAATGATGCAAGGCAGTGATATAATGGATTTAAATGTCCGAAATTAAACCATTAATATGTTGACTTCCGGCGAACAACATATATAATAAAAATATTAAATAAATTGTTTATTTTATCGAGGTGAAAATGTGGAAAAATTATTTTTGAAGGGAGTGTTAAGTAACCATAAATTTACCAGATTTTAATCAAGTCATTTTCTTATAATTGATATATTATTTAAGTTAAATTTAATCTGAAAAGATTAAAAAAACGAAGGAGTCTCACTACGTCACAAATTTTCACAAAGCGATGGAACCAATTGCCTCTGATTGCCGGAGGTGTGGGGATATTCGTTTTGGCCGGTGTTGTTTTCGGCGTGACTTATTTTGGATCCCCTAAATTTACCGATGTAGGGTATCGTCCCATCCAACCGATTGCATACAGTCACAAGCTGCATGCGGGTGATTTGGGGATGGATTGTCGATATTGTCATACGGCTGTAGAAGTCAGTGCAAAAGCCACCGTACCCCCCACTCAAACTTGTATGAATTGCCATGTAATATGTATGCCCGAAAGCGAAAAACTTTTACCGGTTCGAGACAGCTGGGCGAAGAAAGAAGCTCTCGAATGGGTGCGAGTACATAAAATCCCTGATTATGCCGTTTTCGATCATTCTGCTCATATTAACCGAGGTGTCGGGTGTACCAGTTGTCATGGACGAATCGATCAGATGGAAGTCGTGATGCAGGTTCAACCTTTGAGCATGGGGTGGTGCCTAAATTGTCATCGAAATCCGGATATGCATCTCCGACCTTTGGATCAGGTAACAAATATGGAATGGATCGCGCCCGATGATCAACTTTTGTTGGCTGAGCAATTTAAATTAGAACGAAATATCAATCCGCCAACTGATTGTACAGGATGTCACAGATGAGCGAAAAGAAGAAACCTACACAATTATCCGGGATTGACCATTCAGTGGAAAAACCAGAACCAACAGAAAATAGATCGTTGGTCAGCAAACAATACTGGCGTAGTTATGACGAATTAGCCGGTACCCCGGAGTTTGAAACTTTTCTGGAAAACGAATTTCCGCAAGGGACTTTTGACCTCCCGAATCAGTTTTCACGTAAGAAATTTCTTGGCTTGATGGGTGCATCGTTGGCATTGGCGGGACTCACCGCATGCCGTCGGCCTGTCGAAAAAATCGTACCTTACGTAAATGCACCTGAAGATATCATCCCCGGAGTTTCAAAAAACTTTGCTACCTCAATGCCCTTTGGGACCAATTCATTTGGCGTCATTGTGGAGACCCACGAAGGCAGACCTACTAAAATTGAGGGCAATCCAAAACACAGTAGTTCAATGGGCGCAGCAAATGCATTTATACAGGCGTCTATCCTCAATTTATATGACCCGGATCGGTCACAAGCTCCTGCACATTCCGGGAATGAAACCCGCTGGGACGATTTTCTTGGATTTTGGCAAGGTCAATTGAAAACATTTGAAGAGACTCGTGGCGAAGGCTTGGCAATCTTAAGCAGCTCATTTGCATCACCCACGTTATCTCGTCTGAAAGCTGACTTTTTACGTAAATTTCCAAAAGCAACATGGACAGTCTATGATCCGGTTTCTGATGAACGGATTTATAATGGTATCGAATTGGCTTCGAAGCAACGGCTACAACCTGTCTATCAATTGGATTCTGCAGAGATTATCCTTTCCATCGATTCTGACTTTCTGTTTTTGGATTCAAACAATGTAGCGAATTCAAAACGATTTGCTAAAGGCCGCAGAATCACGTCAGAAAAAGATTCCATGAATCGTCTGTATGCCGTAGAAAGCGGATTTACCGTCACTGGCGGAATGGCTGATCACCGACTGAAACTGCCACCTGCACAGATAAAACATTTTGCGGTTTCGCTGGCAAAAGAACTTCAAAAATTAGGTGTCCCTGTAGAGTTGAATCTACCTGTGGTACAGTTACAAAAACACCAAACTCATTCCAAATGGATCAAGAACCTGGCTGTAGACCTTGCGACTCACAAAAGTAAAAGTGCGGTCGTTGCAGGGTATCGTCAACCTGCTGAAGTACATGCTCTAGTTTTTGCAATCAATGATGCGCTTCGCAATCATGGAAAAACCATCACATATTATCAATCCGAGCACACAGCCCATTCCAGTACCCAACAATTTAATAAGCTGGTGGGTGATTTGGACGAATCCACCGTAAAGACATTGGTGATTATTGGAGGTAATCCTGCTTATTCATCCGATATTAACGGGCAGTTCATTCGTGGATTGAATCGCGTGGAGCATTCCATTCATTTTAGTGAACGCGTCAACGAAACTTCCTCAAGCTGTGAATGGCATTTGCCTTTATCTAATTATCTCGAAAGTTGGGGTGACGCAGTATCGTTTGATGGGACACTCAGTGTGACCCAGCCTATGATCGCGCCCCTTTTTGACAGCCATTCAATGGTGGAAGTTTTCTCACTTCTGTCTTCGGGCGATCTTCCCACAGGGTATGACATCGTCAGAGCATCATGGCGTGATCAGTTTATTCCAACCTATTTTGAAAAGAACTGGCGTCGTGTTCTTCATGATGGTGTGTTGGCTGATTCGAATTTCAAAACTGTTCGACCCGGTTTAAAAAACAAAAATATTTTGGCTGATGATGCCTTGCTTGATTCAAACCATGGTGGATTAGAGTGCATTTTTGCACCGTCTTCATCTGTTTGGGACGGTGAATTTTCAAATAACAGTTGGCTGATGGAAAATCCTGATCCGGTAACAAAGGTGTCCTGGGATAATGTGGCGGTAATGAGTCTTTCTACTGCATCGAAAAACCATCTGAAAAATAAAGAATTAGCAAAGTTTAGTGCCGATGGTAAATCCATCACTTGTCCGGTGTGGATTCTTCCCGGACATGCAGACGATACAGTCACGTTTACTCTGGGCTACGGCCGGACCGCTGCAGGGCGGATTGGCAATAAGGTGGGTGTGAATGTATTCGGATTCAAATCCATTAATTCGGATATCCTCACGGGAGTTAAAGTATCTGGAACGGGACGATTTCAGACCATCGCCTGTACTCAGGATCACCACGGACTAGATGTAAATAAACTGGTCGCGGATGAAATTAAAAACCGATTGCCTGCCATTGTCAGAGAAGCATCGCTTGATGAATATAAACATGATCCCCTCTTTGTAAAAGAAGTGGTTGAAGAACCCGAATTATTTTCCCTTTGGGAGGATAAATCCTACGAAGAAGGTTTCCAGTGGGGGATGTCCGTTGATCTGAATGTCTGCACCGGCTGTAATGCATGTTCAATCGCATGTCAGAGTGAAAACAATATCCCGGTTGTGGGGAAATCAGAAGTAGAAAAGGGCAGAGAAATGTCCTGGATTCGCCTGGATCGCTATTTCTCCGGTGATACCGAAGATCCAGAAATGGTTTTCCAACCGGTAGCGTGTCAGCATTGCGAAATGGCACCGTGCGAACAAGTCTGTCCGGTTACCGCAACGGTTCACACCGAAGAAGGGCTGAACGCCATGGTGTATAACCGATGTGTAGGCACCCGATATTGTGCGAATAACTGTCCGTATAAAGTCAGACGCTTTAACTTCTTCAACTATACAAAAGATTTACCTGAAATTGTTAAAATTGCTCAAAATCCTGATGTGACGGTGAGATTCAGGGGAGTAATGGAAAAATGTACGTTCTGTGTACAAAGAATTAATCAGGGGAAAATCCGTGCCAAGAACGATAACGAACCATTAAAAGATGGTGATATTGTAACGGCATGCCAGCAAACCTGTCCGACGGAAGCCATTGTTTTTGGGAATATCAACGATCCCGACAGTCGTGTATCACAGGTGAAAAAACAAAACAGAAATTATGCAATGCTGGGAGAAATAAACGTTCGTCCACGGACAACTTATCTGGCAAAAATCAGAAATTTGAACTCGGAATTGAATGATAAACACAATGTACACAATAAGAGTTAATGGGTAATCCGGTGAATATGACTAACCATAAACCAAAACAATCAGCCGATTCATCGGCAGGAGCTATCATCGAAGAAACTCCATTGATTGCCGGGAATCACACATTTTCATCCATTACAGAAAAGATCAGCGGTGTTATTGAAGGACCGACACCAAAAATGTGGTGGGTACTGTTTTCATTTTCAGTATCGTTACTTTTGATTTTAGTAGGGTCTGTGGGTTTTCTCATCTGGGAAGGTACCGGAATCTGGGGATTAAATAGTCCTGTTGGATGGGGTTGGGCGATTGTCAACTTCGTATTTTGGGTGGGTATTGGTCATGCAGGCACGTTAATATCGGCGGTGCTGCATTTATTCCGGCAGAAGTGGCGTACTTCGATTAACCGGTTTGCTGAGGCGATGACCATTTTTGCGGTTATCTGCGCATTGTTATTTCCCACGATCCACGTGGGCCGGATATGGGTGCTATACTGGTTTTTCCCCATCCCGAACCAAATGAGCATGTGGCCAAATTTCAGAAGTCCGTTACTTTGGGACGTGTTTGCAGTCAGTATTTATTTTACGGTATCCTTATTATTCTGGTATGTGGGCCTGGTACCCGACATTGCCACACTTCGGGACCGTGCGAAAACGAGAGGGAAAAAAATTATTTACGGCATTCTCTCTTTGGGTTGGAGAGGTGCAAACCGGCACTGGAGGCATTATGAATTGGGATATCTGATCCTAGCCGGATTGTCTACTCCATTGGTTTTATCTGTTCATAGTGTGGTCAGTACGGATTTTGCCACTAGTATCATTCCGGGATGGCACACTACAATTTTCCCACCTTATTTTGTTGCTGGCGCAATTTTCTCAGGATTTGCAATGGTCATGACCTTGGCTATAATCGCACGAAAAGCATTTGGGATGGAAGAATTCATCACTGTCAACCACCTTGAGAAAATGGCGAAAATTATTATGGTCACCGGATTAATGGTAGGTTACGCTTATTCTATTGAATTTTTTATCGCATGGTACAGCGGTAACGATTATGAAAGATTTACATTTATCAACCGTGCGTTGGGTCCCTATGCGTGGGCATACTGGATTATGGTATCCTGTAATGTGATCATTCCACAATTCTTCTGGTCTAAGAAATTGCGAACCAATGTGACGGTATTATTCATCCTTTCAATTTTTGTAAATATTGGCATGTGGTTTGAGCGATTTGTCATCATTACATCATCGCTATCCCGGGACTATTTACCATCCAGTTGGGATTATTATTCTCCGTCGATTTGGGATATTGCCACATTTGTAGGTTCGTTTGGTTTGTTTTTCACACTATTTTTACTGTTCTTAAGATTCCTTCCCATGATTTCGATGGCTGAAGTAAAAGGGGTACTCCCGCAAGCTGATCCGCATCACCCCATGTATCAAAAGTCAGGAGAAGCTCATGAAAACAAATGAACTGACTTACGGCGTATTAGCTGAATTTTCGAATCCCGCTGATCTTATGCACGGCGCAGAAAAGATGCGTGATGAAGGATTTAAACATTTTGACTGTCATTCACCATTTCCTATTCACGGTATGGATCAGGCGATGGGGATAAAACGATCGGTTCTGGGTTATATCGTATTTGTGTTCGGGCTGATCGGTGCTGTATGTGGATTTGCACTTCAAGCCTGGGTTCATACAAAAGCATATCCGCTCACATTTGCAGGGAAACCTTATTTCAGTTGGCAGGCATTCATTATCGTCACCTTTGGTCTGATGGTACTGGCGGGTGCGTTCGCTGCCGTACTTGGACTATTTCATCTCAGCAAATTACCCAAATTTTTTGATGGACTGTTTTATTCCAAACGATTTGGTAAATTCAGCGATGACGGCTTTTTTATCAGTGTGGACTCAAAAGATCTCAAATTTCATGATGAAGAAACTTCACGTTTTCTCGAGTCCATCGGTGGAACCAATATTGAAGTCATTAGAGGCGAATGATAATGATATTTAACCTATTTAATAATTGGATATCACCAAAAACAATGAGCATCGTTCCATTGTTACTGGCAGTGATGGCGATGGGATGTCAGGGGAAACCTTTCGAAAAACCACCCATTCATCCAAACCCAAATATGGATACTCAAAATCGGTACAATCCACAATCATCCAGTGATTTTTTTGCAGATGGAATGACTATGCGGATGCCCGTTCCCGGTACAGTTGCTCAGGGTGAACTGAATGAAAATTCAGCATATTACCGGGGTGTGGACGATCAGGGTAATTTTGTAACCGATAATTCTGTAGAATTAACTGATGAACTCCTCCTCAGAGGACAGGCTCGGTATAATATTTATTGTTCTCCCTGTCATAGCCGTGTGGGTGATGGCAAAGGGATTATTACGCAATACAAGTATCCCATTCCGCCAACGTCATTCCACTCGGATATTGTCAGGCAGATGGATGACGGATATTTTTTCAGTGTGATCACAAATGGCGTCAGGAACATGCCCTCTTATAAACATCAAATTCCGGTGGATGACCGTTGGGCGATTGTGGCGTATGTTCGGGCACTTCAACACAGTCAGAATGCCTCCTTATCTGACATTCCCGTAGCAGCAAGACAGGAGCTGAGCCGATGACCTCTCGAAGTGAAAACACTTATATGATGCCTGCAAATAATTATGGTAAACTGGCGATAGTCATTGCATTGATCGGTATTCTTCTATCAACATTTGGTTTCGTCAAAGACCCGGGTCAGTTTTTTCATTCTTATTTGGTTGCGTATGTCTTCTGGGTAACCATTTCTCTCGGAGCGTTATTCTTTCTACTGATGCACCATGTAACTGGCGCATTCTGGAGCGTATCTCTACGCCATGTAGTTGAATCTATTGTGGCCACGATCCCACTGATGGCTATTTTATGGATCCCCATCGGATTCGGCATTCATGACCTGTATCACTGGAGTCACGAATCTGTAATGGCCAGCGATAAACTACTCGCGGCAAAAGCCCCGTATCTGAACACCACTTTTTTCGTCATCCGGACACTCATTTATTTCATCATCTGGGGGTTCATTTCATATAAATTGAGATCATTGTCCAAAAGGACAAAATCGAACAACGATATTTTATCCATGAGAAAAGTCAGCGCAGTGGGGACTGTTTTCTACGCACTTACTGTGTCGTTCGCAATGTTTGACTGGCTCATGTCTCTTGATCCTCATTGGTATTCCACTATTTACGGTGTGTATCTGTTTGGCGGTGCTTACTTAAATGGGATTGCCATGGTCATTCTGGTCATCGCTGCATTAAAGAGTCTGAATCTACTGACCACTGAAGTGACATCGGAGCACTATCAAGATCTGGGTAAGCTGTTATTCGGATTTGTCGTTTTCTGGGCGTACATATCCGCCTCCCAGTATTTTCTAATCTGGTATGGAAATATCCCCGAAGAAACCATCTGGTTTAAACGTCGATGGGAAGGGACATGGAAAGCATTTAGTTTGAGCATGATCGCTGTTGGATTTATCGTTCCGTTTTTCGCCCTGATGTTCCGTGCAGCGAAGCGAAATTTGGTTTTCCTTTCATCCATCTGCCTATTACTTTTTGTAGCCCATTGGATGGACATGTACTGGAATGTAATGCCCGGATTTCACCGTGGAAATGTGTCCCTTAGTTGGATCGATTTATCAACGATGGTGGCATTGGGTGGATTGTTCTTCTGGACGGTGTGGAGATCATTGGCTAGCCGCTCCCTGATTCCGCTGAACGATCCGTATTTGAACAAATCCATTTCACACAAGAATTTTTAGGGTAACTATGTCTATAGGATATGAAAAATCAGATGTTTCCATAAAAAGTATTTTTTCCATCGGTGCTATATCCATCATCATCATCATCGCAATTATCATAAGTGTGTCCGAATATTTTTCAGTGGTCAAGGAAGAAATGATTCAGGAAGTCACGATGAGGCCTGTATCTGAAAAGTTGCTGACACTTCATGAATATGAGGCAAAACAGTTATCTTCGTATGGCGTCATAGACAAAGAAAAAGGCATCTACCGGATACCCATTGATGAGGCTATTAATAAAATGGTAGCAGAAAAATAATAAATTTTCTTTTTCATCACCGCAGTTTCATATTTTCAAAATCAAACGGCTGCGTAATGAGGCTGTTGAACAGGGCGTTATGCCCTGCTTTGTTTTTATGGGGATTCCTGACGATAGCGACGGGACAAGCCGTAAATGACAGCATCCCGGGTCTGCTAAAAATCGATGTACAGGAGAATTCGGGGACTCAAATTCCACTGGATTTATCCTTTACCAATACGCGGAATGAACCGGTACAGTTACAGGACTATTTCAACCATGGCGTCCCTGTTCTGATGGTTCTGGCGTATTCCGATTGCCCTATGCTATGTTCACTGGTTCTTGACGGACTATATGAAGGTGTTCGCCAAATGAATTGGGTTCCCGGTAATGGATACCGGCTTCTCACGGTGAGCATCGATCCGAAGGAGACTTTCGGGACTGCTCAGCGGAAACAACAGCTTTATCTGGAGCGATTTCCTTATCCAGTATCACCTGAATCCTGGGATTTTCTGGTAGGGGAGCAATCACAGATCGATGAGTTGGCGGATGTGCTTGGATTTAAATACTACTTTGACGAGGATATTCAGCAATTTGCCCATCCTGCAGTCGTTTTTGTTTTAACCGGTGAGGGAATCATTTCACAGTATCATTTTGGATTGCAATTCCCGGGGCGGGATTTAAAATTTAGTCTGATGGATGCTTCCCAAGGTAAGATCGGTACGGTCTTCGATAAGCTGATTTTATATTGTTTTCACTATGACCCGGATGCGAAAGGATATGTCCTGTTTGCCTCAAATCTAATGAGACTGGGGGGTGCAGTGACATTGATTATTGTCGTTTTTGCTCTGGCTTTGTTTTGGTTATATGAACGAAAAAAAGAGAAAAATTCATTAAAAGGAATGTGCTAACGCATGGATACAAATAAAACATTGATGCTACCCGGCGCCAAATCCACCATTGCAGGTGATGTGGATAGTCTGTTCAATTTTATACTGTACACCACGGGTGCAATATTTATTCTGGTGGTGGTGGTGATGATGTATTTTGCCATCCGATATCGACAAAGAAGTGGAAAAGCAGAAGTCACATCGGGTCGTGATTACAACCATGTTCTTGAGGTGATCTGGACTGTTATCCCATCGATTCTGGTGATGGTTGTATTTTTCTGGGGATTTAAGGTGTACATGAAAATGAACATTATCCCCAGGGATGCCATTGAGATCAAAGTGACCGGACAGAAATGGTTTTGGACCTTCGACTATGATGAAGGGATAAACATCGTGAATGAGTTGGTGATCCCCGTGGATACACCGGTGAAACTGCTCATGTCGTCGCAGGATGTGATCCATAGTTTTTTTGTCCCCAGTTTCAGAACCAAAATGGACGTACTTCCCAATCGGTATTCCCTCCTCTGGTTTGAATCCACAGAAGTGGGTGAATATGATCTGTTCTGTACGGAATACTGTGGCAAGGGCCATTCCGAGATGATTGGCAAAGTCCGGGTTCTACCAAAAGTGGAGTATGAAAAATGGCTGGTGGAATCTGCTGTAGAAGACACCACTACACCATTGGCTGAACTGGGTGAACAATTATTCAAGAAAAAAGCCTGTTTCACCTGTCATTCCATTGATGGTTCAAGACTTGTGGGACCTTCATTCAAAGGTATTTTCGGCAATCCTGTGAAGCACAATGACGGAACCACAGCGACTGTGGATGAAAATTACATACGGGAATCCCTTTTAGATCCTCAGGCTAAAGTCGTGGATGGTTTTGCGCCTGTCATGCCCACCTATCAGGGACAGTTGACGGATCGGGAAATCGATGGTATCGCGGCTTTTATCAAAACACTTAAGTAAGGACTGGTAACCACATGGGTACTTATTCTGAACGAAATTATCTGAATACACCGACAGGAATAAAATCCTGGTTGTTCACACTCGATCACAAACGAATCGGGTTGATGTATTTATTCGCCATTATGACATTTCTCTTTGTCGGTGGAATGATCGCTTTGGTCATCCGGTTAGAGCTTTTGAATCCCGGTCCAGATATTGTTGCTGCCGACATTTACAACCGGTTGTTCACGCTTCACGGCGCCATCATGATATTTTTGTTTATCATTCCGTCTATACCAGCTGCATTGGGGAACATTCTGCTACCGTTGATGATCGGCGCGAAAGACGTGGCGCTGCCCAGATTGAATTTATTGAGTTGGTACGTCTTTGTCGCCGGTGCCTGTATCGCGATGTACTCCATCATCAGCGGGGGTGTGGATACGGGGTGGACGTTCTACACACCTTACAGCTCCACTACGGATTCTGCGGTGATCTCCATGACATTCGGTGCGTTTGTACTAGGATTTTCTTCTATTTTCACAGGTATCAATTTCATCGTAACTGTCCATAAATTGAGAATGCCCGGGATGACCTGGTTTAAGATGCCGCTAATGGTGTGGGGGCTGTATGCCACGGCAGTGATTCAAATTTTAGCCACACCGGTTCTTGCAATTACACTGGTTTTACTGATCCTTGAGCGTACCTGGAGTATCGGCATTTTTGATCCGATGATGGGTGGTGATCCTGTCCTGTTCCAGCACTTCTTCTGGTTTTACTCTCATCCGGCAGTCTATATCATGATCCTTCCCGGAATGGGAATCATCAGCGAACTGATTACAACCTTTTCAAAGAAAAAGATTTTCGGGTATAAAGCCATTGCTTTCTCATCCTTGGGTATTGCCTTTTTGTCTTTCATGGTGTGGGGCCATCACATGTTTACATCAGGACAGTCGGAATTTTCCTCCATGATATTTTCGGTGATTACGTTTTTGGTGGGGATTCCATCCGGGATAAAAATCTTTAACTGGCTTGCCACCATGTACAAAGGACGGATCACTTTTGAAACACCCATGCTGTACGCGCTGATCTTTCTCTTTACATTTAGTATCGGCGGTCTCACCGGCATGTTCCTGGGTTCCATTGCCACGGATATCCACCTCCATGACACTTACTTTGTGGTAGCTCACTTTCATTATGTAATGATGGGGGGAACAGTGATGGCTTTCTTGGGAGGGTTGCACTATTGGTGGCCCAAGATTTGGGGCAGAATGTACAATGAAACCCATGGGAGAATTTCAGCCATCCTGGTATTTGTGGGATTCAACATGACATTTATCCCGCAGTTTATTCTGGGCTCACAGGGAATGCCTCGACGCTATTACATGTATGTGGAACGATTCCATACCCTGAACATTGTTTCAACGGTGGGTTCATGGATTTTAGCCGCAGGGTTCTTCCTCATGTTATACTATCTGGTGATTTCCCTATTCAACGGAAAGCCGGCAGGAAATAATCCGTGGGGCTCATTGGGACTGGAATGGTCCACACCGTCTCCGATACCGCCTGAAAATTTCGATGATGATTTGAAGTTCGAACATGGACCCTATGATTATGATAAAGTCATTGCTGAAAAAACCATTTAACTTAACGAAGAGGATTTAACATGAGTCATCCTGCGCATTTGCAGCATCACTTCAGCGATTCAGAACAACAGTATGAATCATCCAAATTAGGGATGTGGCTGTTTCTGCTGACGGAAGTGTTGATGTTTGGCGGATTATTCTGTGCCTATGCTATTTTCCGGGCATGGCATCCGGAGATGTTCTACCACGCCCACAAGATGTTGGATGTGACCATGGGTACTATCAATACCGTTGCGCTTATTACCAGTTCACTGACAGTAGCGTTGGCGATTTACAGTATTCAGAACAATCGGCAGAAAGACACGGTAAGATATCTTACAATCACAATCCTGCTGGCTGTGGTCTTTTTGGTGATCAAATATTTTGAGTACGCGCATAAAATACATTTGGGTCAGCTCCCAGGCAAATTTTATACGTATGGCGGAATTGAAGAAGCCAATCCGCATCTGTTTTTCAGTATGTATTTCATCATGACGGGCCTACACGGGATTCATGTTCTGGGCGGTATTGCCGTCATTTCGTGGGTGATCGTCCGGACAAAACGCGGGGAATTCTCTTCCGATTATTATACTCCTGTTGAAATGGTGGGATTGTTCTGGCATCTGGTGGATCTGATCTGGATTTTCCTATTTCCTTTATTTTATTTAATCGGGTAAGTCACATGAGCACAGTCAAAACATCACATCATATTATTCCCTTTAAAGTGTACATCACGGTTTTTGCCGCACTACTGATCCTCACGGGGATCACCGTTGCCGTATCTTTCGTGGATTTGGGCGCGTACAACATGGTGGTTGCCCTCTTTGTTGCCGGAGTCAAAGCCTCACTGGTAGCCATGTTTTTCATGCATCTGCTCTACGACAGCAAGCTGAATTTGGCGATTTTTCTCGGCTCCATTCTGTTCCTGGTCATTTTTATCGTTTTCACTATGTTTGATACCATGACCCGAGATAACCTTTATGAAATCAAGTCTGGCGAAATCAACAAGCAGGGAATCATCTATAAAGATTTGCCTAAAAATGGAACCGGCTCAGATCACTGATCCAATCCTTACCTGCTTTTCCAGGATTTACCTGCGGGTCATTTTGTATGACCGCATAACAGATGGATGTACTCAATGATGAAGCGTAACGCACTGATTTCCGTGGGCGTATTATTAAGCGTTCTGGGGATCGTTTTCATGTATGCCCTCATGTCAAAAATAGAACACCGTCGATCTTTGGCACTCCCTGAATATTTTGATATCCCTGAATTCTCACTGGCATCAACAACCGGTAATCGTTTTGGTAGTGAGGATATGGCGGGGAAGGTGAGCGTCTTGGATTTCATCTTCACCACTTGTTTGGGACCCTGTCCGGTGATGGGCACCAAAATGAAATTACTGTACGAAGAATTTGCGCAGGAACCGACAGTTCAACTGGTATCCATTTCGGTGGATCCGGTTCGGGATACCCTGCCTGTACTGGAGAATTATGCAGAGCGTTTCGGCGTAACGGACAATCGTTGGGCATTCCTTCGGGAGGATAATATGGAACGCGTGGCAGGTATCATCGAAAACGGATTTAAACTGGCAGCAGATGATTTGCCATTCAGTCATCCCGTTCAACTGATACTCATCGACCCAAAAGGGAAAATCCGAGGGTACTACGATGGGACCCAAGATGCTGACGTGGATTCTCTCACCGCACATATTCACCATTTGTTGGACAATTGAACACGACACGTACACATCCAAATTCCACACTATCCTGGTCCGCTGTTATACAGTTGATCAAACCCAGAATTACCATGCTGGTGCTGGTCACTGCTTATCTGGGATATCATCTGGGGCTTCGAAGTGCCGGTACCATGACGTTGGACACCGCCCATCTGATTTTACTATTCCATCTATTGCTGGGGACATTCCTGTCATCCAGTGGTGTGTCGGTTCTGAATCAGGTGATGGAATGGAAATATGACCGTCTCATGGATCGCACCAAAAACCGTCCCATCCCATCGGGCGTGATCTCCGTAAAAACCGGATTGATACTGGGATTAAGTCTGTCTGTTTTGGGTGTGGCTTATCTGATGGCATTTACCAATCCATTGGCGGGATTTCTCTCTCTTGCCACCATCCTTTTATATACGTTGATCTACACACCCAGTAAACGGATCACCACTTTGAATACATTGATCGGGTCCATCCCCGGCGCTCTGCCTCCGGTGGGAGGTTGGGTAGCGGCAACCGGTTCTCTGGACACGCCTGCGTGGATATTGTTCGGTATCCTGTTCTGCTGGCAGATGCCGCACTTTCTTGCCATCGCCATTATGTATGCCGCGGATTATCGGAAAGGCGGATTTAAGATGATCCCGTCAGTGTACCCCAATGGATGGCAGACCCAATACTACATGTTGTTTTTTACCGTCGCCATGTTAGGGATGAGTTTCGGATTGTACCTTGTGGATATTACAGGGCGTTTCTACGCCGTCGGATCGGTGATTGCCGGGTTGGCGTTTTTAGCGATGGTGATCAAGAACCTACATTTCAGGGAACGAAAAAACGCCCTCGCAGTCATGTTTAGTTCCATTATTTATCTGCCCGTTTTACTGGCCATCATTTTTCTGGATGGGATCATTTAATCCATGGACATGAATCCATCACCGGATAACCGTTCATATCGCCCGTGGAAAACGTTGGCAAACATCCTGTTGCCATCTGTTCTGTTGTTCATCTATTATCTGGTGGTGATGCCGGGTGAGCAGGGTCATGTGCGGAAACTCCCGGTAGTGATGGCATTACTGAATGCGATCAGCTCTGGACTGCTTATCGGTGCCTTTCTGAACATCCGTAAAAAACGGATTGAAACTCACAAAAAACTCAACCTCATGGCACTCACAACGTCCGTCATGTTTTTGACCAGTTATGTGGTATATCATTATTTTCAGGTAGAGCCGGTGCGGTACACGGGGGATTTCAGAACGCTTTACTTTTTCATTCTACTGACGCACATACCTCTGGCAGTAACCATTGTCCCATTGGCAGTCGTGACAGCTATTCGGGGTCTGGGTGGTAAGTTTGAAAAGCATCGACGGATAGCCAAAATCACACTACCTCTGTGGCTGTATGTCTCCGTCACCGGAGTCATCATTTATTTTATGGTCAACTTCTAATGAAATCGATTCAATGAAAAAATTCATCAATAAAGACCTTTTGCTGACGCTGTTCATCCTCATGATTTCCGGTGTGATCATTTCGGCACTAAATCTCTAAAGCAAGCACCCACTAATTTTCACCGTGAATCCTGAAAACATCTCACGATTGAGAACCGGAGCCGTCATCTATGGACTGCTTCTCATCATCTTTGCGATGCACCAATTATTGATTGCACTGCACATTCACATCCCCTTTGCCGATGCCTATCTGGACGATCTTCTGGTATTCCCCATTCTGTTACCTGCCATCGGGTGGATGCGAAAAAAGCAGGGGTGGTCAGATCGGGTAACCCTGCCTACAATTCATATCATTCTATCAGTAGTGATCTACAGTCTGTGGTTTGAGGTCATCGCCCCAAACGTCTTTCACTGGGGGACGTCAGACCCCTGGGACGTGGTAGCGTATACGATGGGCGCGATAGCTGTGTGGGCGTGGGGGAGGGAAACACAATCTATTTAAAGTAGGTTCATGTAAGGAAAATGTGGTTAGTGAGTATCATAAAATAAATTTAAATAATCAGCAAACATATAGAGTTTTCCTCTTTTTCCTCCGGTTATTTCCGTGATAACACCTAATCCTTCCAATTCATAAATCATTTTATATACAGAAGGCAATGATAATCCTATCCATTTTCTTATTGAAAGCGCATCAGTAACTGGCTCTTGAAATAAATGATTAATTATTATCAAGGCATTTTTTGATCTGCTTCCAAGCCTCTGAATTTTAAGTTCTAATTCATTTCTTAATTTCAAGATTGCATCAAACGTAGAAATACTATTTTTTGCCGTTTCTATAACCCCCACAAGAAAGAACTTATACCATTGAGTAACATCGTTCTTTTCTCTTACATTCATCAAATTGTTATAATATAGTGTTTTGTTTCGTTCAAAAAAATCCGATAGGTACAGAACCGGTCTTTTCAAGATTCCTTTCTCAACAAGATACAATATAATCATTAGTCTCCCTACCCTGCCGTTCCCGTCAAGAAAAGGATGTACCGTTTCAAACTGATAGTGTATAAGCGCAATTTTAAGTAATTCAGGGAAAAAATAATTTGTGCTATGAGCAAATTTTTCCATATCACCCATGTAATCATTCACACTCGTAAATACAGGAGGAACAAATATTGCATCGCTGATAGAAGCACCTCCGATCCAATTTTGACTTGATCTAAATTCACCTGGTGATTTATGTGTTCCTCGAACTCCTGTGAGTAAAATTTTATGAGCTGTTTTTATCAATCTCGATGAGAAGGGTAATTCCTTTAGTTTCTCGATTGAGGAATTCAAAGCAGAAATATAATTTTGCACTTCTATCCAGTCATCTTTCTTTTCAAGACTAACGTTTTCTTTAGCTAATAAAGCATCTTCAATACTGGTCTTTGTACCTTCAATTTTGCTCGATTTGGTTGCCTCTTTTACCACATGCAACCGGATAAACAAATCGATATTTGGAATATAATCGGAGTACATGTCGAGCCGCCCAAGTTGTCTATCTGCCTGCCCCAGTAGAGCCAATAGCTCCATATCATCCAGTTTCCAATTACGGTTAATCATTTCCGGTTGAAAACTTTTGTACGTTCCCTGATTTATGTAATTGCCTGCTTTAAAGTTTTTCATTTTAAGTGATTTCCTTAAACAAAGTTAAGCATTATTTAAGAAAATGATAGAATACTTAATTAAGCGCGTCTGTTATTTAATTATTAATGTAAAATCTTAAATAAGAGCGAAAACTAGTTTTGATATTCATCAGCATATATAATAAATCAAAAATTTCTGGTATTCCCCATTCTGTTACCAGCCATCGGGTGGATGCGAAAAAAAACGAGGGTGGTCAGAGCGCATTGCCCTGCCCGGGTACCTGATCATTCTGTCGGTAATGGTCTATAGTTTGTGGATCGCCCCAATCGTCTTTCACTGGGGGACGTCAGACCCCTGGGACGTGGTAGCGTATGTGATGGGTGCAGTATGTGTTTGGATTATTTTGAGGGGGATTTGTAGAATTCAACGCAATGTCCACTTGATTTAAAAGAAAGACCGAAAACAATTAAGCATAAAAAAATGCGGAAATAATACCTACTATAAATAGCATTTTTTTTGCAAATATAGTTGTTAATTCCCGAAAAAAATATTATCAGATTAGTAAATTTGTCATTTATAAAAATCATTAAGAATATGCAGGCTACTGAAAGAACTGTTGATATAATCGCTCTCAGATGTCACTACCTTCATGCAATCAGCCTAATCAGTGTTAATGATAGTTATGAATATTTGGAATATGAATCACAGATTCTAATGTGATTTATTTTTAAAGAGTATCTCTTGCATTAATTTGCAACTAACGACCTTCCTTTTTGTCACCTTGTCAGCAGGTTCAAGTTGTCCCAAAAGTAAAGTCGAATTTGGATCGTGGTATTTATAGTTTTCAAATACTTTCTGCTGATTATAATTCGCATAACAATACAAGCAGTTATGGGGACATGTGTTATAGGCTCCAATATCAATGCTTGCTACACAGCCACAATCTGATCGTTGATTTTTATCTTTACCTATATCATAGGAGTATCCGGAAATTTCAGAAATGATTTTATCATCGATGCACTTGCCTGGATCAATCCCAAATCCTGCTAGATCATACTCCTCGGCACAACTCACAATATTCATACCATGGGAATTACCAATTTTTGATATCTGCATCGAAATTTCTGAAATGTCGTTTTGCGTAAATTGTTTATAGTTTGTGTTTTCTAAATTTCTTACGGTTTTTTTATAAAAATCAACGAAACTGATAACACACCTTTTTGTATATCCAGCTAATTTGTCTGCTATATTGGTAAATTGGTCAACATGGAAATCAACATTTTGTTTATCTGTAATAATAATTGGGTCATATCGCCAAATTACACCTGAAGGGCCAATTTTGTCAGACAACTTTTTAAAATTTCGAATTGATTCGTCAAGTGGAGGGACATTTGGTTCTAAATTTCTCCCAAACCCAGTGATTGTATACTGAAAGTAATAAACGTAATCATTAAGAATATCCAGCTGATTGATCATTTTTTTTGAATTTCTAGTCCAAAAAACAATACAATCAACAACCTCAGGATTTAAGTCGATTTCACTCACTTGGTGAATATTCATGGGATTCCGTACTCTTACAAAGCCCTCTTTGATTCTGTTGAAAAACCAATTAGAATAAAAAGCTGGGATATCCGTACGTCTGCTTGCACTAACAATCATGAATTACTTCGTATATTCAAAACACACGACATTTGTAGTATTCATTAATGGTGATATTTTCAAACCTTTGGGGATATTGAAAACTATATTAGTATTTTGTATTACAGTACAATTCGTTGGTGTGTATGTATTGTTTTTAAAACAGTACCTTCTTACTGCACTGAATTCTTTATGTACAATTGTATCAAATGAATCTCTGCCTTCATACCTACTATTAATATCACAAAATACTAATACACTATCACTCAACATTTGTGATGATATTGCATTAATGAGAATCTTTCGAAATATTAAATGTTTCTTTATTTTATTTAATGTGGAGAATAATTTAACTATGAAAACTAAATCGTAGTTTTCAAGGTTTATCGTACTTAAGACGTCTCCAGTACTGAACGTTGCATATTTATTGTTGTACCGCGAATTATTCCATTTTGTGCTTAAATCGATCCCATGATAGGTGTAATTAATTGAAATAGCTTTGTTTTCGATATATTTTGAAATAGCGACCAAATCTGGAGCAAAACCGCTCCCTAATGAAAGTATTTTTACATTAGATTTATGAGATGATATTTTTTCAAGAATTTGTGATTTTTCAAAGTAATGATAAAGTTCACTGGAGTATGCAGGACCATAATTACAAACATAATAGCTCATTTTTTTTTCACATTCATAACTATCTGAACCCTTATGGAAACCATTATGCAAGCAAGTATAACAATCACACACTAGTTTACCATCGTGGCAACATAGCATTGTTTTCAAAGTTTTATTACAATTTAATAATAAATCATCCACTGAGTAGATCTCCTGAAAAACACACTTTTATTCTGTTTATTCTTCCAATGTTAAAATTTTAATTCTTTTTTAAACATAATTCATTATGCCGATTTTACAATTAATGATCTCCTCCATGCAACAGAAAATTCTGTAATGGGGGAGACATATTGTAAAAGAGAGACATTCACTTTGATAGAATGAGGTACGATTCAGGACGGGTTAGTGCTCGGACTCAGTGTCTTTTACACATCTAAATCCCACGCCAAAATCGCTCCAGTTGCTGGGCAATCCCTTTCGGTAATATACTTTTTTGCACATGGGTCCCGAATGCCAGCTACCGCCTTTGATCACTCGATTAAATCCGTCTGTGGGTCCGGTGGGATTATCTGTTTCGCTGACGTTGAAATAATCTTTTGAGTATGTGTCGGATACCCATTCCCAGACGTTTCCACTCATATCATAGAGACCGAATCCGTTGGGTTCATATGTGCCGATGGGGTCAGTCAAATTTTGCCACCCGATAGAATCCTGCATCGCTTTTTCCCGTGTCCATTCGTTCCCGGTTGGATAATCCGCGTCAATCAATCCGCCTCTGGCAGCATATTCCCACTCTGCTTCTGTGGGGAGTCGTTTATCCGCCCATTTTGCGTACGCTTCAGCAT
>JABMOW010000027.1 GCA_013204025.1 Fidelibacterota bacterium
GCTGTAGTTTCTCATATGTACACCTCATTTTTGTCTTTGAGAGATACGGAGATTCTAAGCCAGCTCCGCTGTCTCTACAAACACTCTTTGAGTTGCACTTGGTAGTTGAACTCAGGAATAAAATATTATAAAGAATAAGTAGTTAATAATAATAGATTGAATCGATATAAGAACCTTCATTTCAGAGTCCATTTTCACGGTACGGTTTTGAAAACGTCCGGTAGGTTGTATAGCAATATTCTTTAATCCATGTGTCATGGTGGATAAAATCTACAGAAGTGATATAAGATTATACAAGAAAAAGATAGTTTTCAGAACTTAATCTCATAAAACTAATTAAAAGTTTTTTTGTTAATAGTTACCACGTGAACTAAATTATTACCATGAAAACACACCCACAAATTATCCAATGACTTCCATCCAACTAAGTACCGGATTTCTGGTGGTTCGAACGGCCCGCTCCATGAAGAAAAATCTGGACTCCCGGCTTCATAAATCAGTGTGATCTTACACAATATTTTTATTGATCAGATTAACAATCACTTTAATGATTGTATCTTTTTCTTCTGGTTTACTTTGAGCAATTAATACCGTAAGTGCAACCAGGGTCGTATCCGGTAGTCGTTTACTTCCATCTTTTCGATATAAGATTTTGTTCTGGTTCAAAAAATAAACAAACAGAGTGGCAGCGATCCGCTTATTCCCATCTATGAATGAATGATTCTTTGTCACGAAATAAAGCAGATGAGCCGCTTTCTCTTCTATGCTTGGATACGCATCTTTTCCACCTGCGGATTGATAAATAACTGCAATTGAAGATTTAAAGCTATCGTCCTTTTGCAGACCAAAGATGTCACTCCCACCAAACTGTTTTTTCAGATTTTCTATGATGCGGATGCATTCTTCAAAATCCAGTTTGTAGTGTTCCTTTTTTGTGGTCTTACTGACGGTCAGTTTATTGAAATCATACTGATCTAAAATATCAAGAGCATAGGCGTAATCAGTGACAACTTCAATCATTCCCCTTGCTTGTTCCTGCGTGATTTCATCCAATGCCAACACATTTTCAAGCAGTTTTACTGAATTCTGCAGTTCCTGATACTTTTGAGCCTGAGCCTTGAGCCGTTTTTCATTGATAGTGAATCCTTTGACCAGATGATTTTTTAACACATTGGTAGCCCAGATTCGAAATTGAGTGGCTATTTTTGAATTGACCCGATAACCGACAGAAATAAATAAATCCAAATTGTAATGTAGTATCTGTCTTTCGATTTTACGGTTACCTTCCAATTGAACTTGTGCAATTTTTGCACTTGTTGAGTTTCGATCTAACTCTCCGGTGGTATAAATATTGTTTATGTGCTTTGTGATAACGCTGCGGTCTGTTTCAAATAACTGGCTAATCTGGGTTTGATTTAGCCAAACGGTATCTTCAGTCATTTTTACTTCAACAGTGGGGAGTCCCTTTTTGGGTTTAAATATTTCGATGATATGATGATCAGACAAGGAAATTTCCATTCTCGAGTTTATACATCATGGTAGTTCAATTTGTATGATTTTAAAGATAATAATTTGATCATTCCAAACGTGTTGTATAGCAAAATTCTGAAATTCTATTGTCATGGTGGATAAAATCTACAGAAGCGATATAAGATTATACAAGAAAAAGATAGTTTTAAGCACTTAATCTGGTAAAAGAAATTAAAAGTTTTTTTGTTAATAGTTGCCATGTGAACTAAATTATTGCCATGAAAACACACCCACAAATTATCCAATGACTTCCATCGAACACTCTACCGGATTTCTGGTGGTTCGAACTGCCCGCTCCATGAAAAAAAATCTGGACTCCCGGCTTTCAGAATTGGGTATCACATCCTCGCAGGCACATGTGCTCAGTACGCTTAATCAGGAGGACGGACTTCCGTTATCATCCATCGGTAAAAAAGTATTTCTGGATAAACCTGCTATCACCGGTCTTGCCGACAGGCTTGAAAAAGACGGACTGGTAGAACGACGCCGAACGCCTATAGATCGGCGGGTGATCCGGCTATTTCTCACGTCAAAAGGGAAAGCGGTGATTACGCATTATGAAACGGTGATCCAGGAAATTGACAATGATATTGTGAGTGCTTTATCTACCGATGAATTAAGTGAATTTCGAAATATTTTAAACAAAGTATGGCAAAACAATAATGAACCCACTCTCGCTAAATAATTACAAACAGGGAATCGAACTCGCTTCGGGCATGTTTAATGATCTGGCATTTGGCTATGCCACACAGTGGAAAGCACTCCACCCGGATCGGAGAATTATCGGCTACATGCCCATTTATATCCCTCGTGAAATTTTTCATGCACACCAAATTCTGCCAGTGGGGCTATTCGGCGCCGGTGACCGGATACCTGTGGTCAGGGGGGATGCATTCTTTCAATCGTACATTTGCCACATCCCCAGAACGGTCATTGAATGTGCGTTGAACGGCAATTACGACCATTTTGACGGATATATCTTTCCCGCGATCTGTGATGTGATCCGAAATCTCTCTGGTATTTTCCGAGTCAACTTTAAGGATAAATACATCAAGTATCTGGATTTCCCACAGAATTTCAGCGCGGATATCGGCGGTGTGTTTTATCGGACGGAATTGGACAGATTATCCTCTGATGTAGGCAAATTGAACGGGACCACTGCCACGGTAGAATCTCTCAATCACGCCATCACATTATACAATACCAATCGACATTTGTTGAGAGCACTGGATGACTTCCGAATGGAAAGTCCGCACATCATTTCGGCGGTGGACTATTACCTGATCCGACGCGCAGGTGCGGTTTTAACCATCGAGGATTATAATCAGTTTTTACAATCAATGACTGACTTTGCCAAAACAATCGTGAAAGAACCCGAGGATAAAATCCGGGTTGTTGTATCCGGCGCTTTTTGTGAACAACCTCCGTTGGGTCTCATCAAAACGATTGAAAATGCGGGATGCTACATCGTTGATGACGATTTCCAACTGGGGCAGATATGGCTGACAAAGGATATCCCCGACGACACAGACGATCCCATGGGTGCTTTGGTGGATGCCTACCTGAATGACAGTATCCATTCATCCGCCGTGTTTGAAGGGGACCGACCCAAAGGAGACCAGCTTGCGAAACAGGTGAGAGACCGAAATGCGGATGGCGTTATTTTCTGCGCACCCAGTTTCTGCGATCCGGCATTGCTTGACCGCCCATTGCTGGAAAGAGCCATGGACAAACACCATATCCGACATTCTGGATTTCAGTACCACGAAAATCTGGGGCAGTTTCATGTAATCAAAGAACAAGCGGGAACCTTCGCTGATATGATAAAATTATGGGAGTAAAGATGGACGTCCAAAAAGAGAACAGCATGCTGAAACAGAAACAGATGCTTGCAGGACATTTTATGGATCTGGCCACCGCCAAAGAAAGCGGTAAGAAAGTAGTGTACACTTTTGTCCCCGGCAATCTGTCTGAACTAATTTATACCTTCGATATGCTTCCGGTGTACCCGGAGATCAATTCACTCCAGTCCGGGATGCGGAAGAAATCAGGCGACTACATCCGCGATGCCGAGGATATGGGATATTCAGAGGACGTTTGCTCTTATGTGAAATGCGATATCGGCATGATGCTTCAAGGTAACATTGGTCCCACAGGTCAAAAATTACCGGATCCCGACCTACTCCTGCTCAGCTACACGGGCTGTTTTGTATTCATGAAATGGTTCGAAAATCTGAAGCAGCTTTACCCCAATTCCGAAGTCGCCATGCTCCACATTCCATATCAGGAAGCCGGCGTCATCGAACCCTCTGCCGTCCAATATATCAAGGATCAGCTGGAAAAAGAAGTGATCCCCAAAATGGAAAAGGTGAGTGGGAAAAAATTTGACGTTAAAAAACTCCAAAAGAAACTTGAACTCTCTGGGCAGGCTGAAGACCTCCTCATCGACGTCTTTGATTCTGCCCGCCATCGACCGTCACCCATTGATGCCTATTTCGGCGGAGTCTATTATATTGGTCCCATTTTCACCGCTTTCCGAGGCAGCGAAGATTGCGTCGAATATTATCAGGAACTCAAAAAAGAAGTGGATTACCGGGTAAAACATAAACTGGGTCCCGTGACTCCCGAAGGCGTAATGAAAGAAGAAAAGGCCAGACTGGTAGTGGAAGGTCCGCCTAACTGGACTCACTTCAGAAATTTCTGGAAGATCTTCTACGATCTGGGGTCTGTATTTGTTGGGTCCACTTACACCCGTGTCGGTGGCGTGTATGACGATGGATTCAGACATTCACCCATAGATCCCCTGGGCAATCTCGCTAAATACTGTCTTGGCTGTTATACCAACCGGAACATCCCACAACGGATCGACCTGTTAGAATCATTCATCACCAAATATCATGCAGATGGTCTGTTGGTAAATTCCATTAAAAGCTGCAATTCATTTTCCGCAGGTCAATTAGTGATGATGCGAGAACTGGAGCAGAAATTAGGTATCCCCGTGGGCTTCATCGAAACCGATCTGGTTGACCCTCGGTATTATTCTTATTCAAATATCAAAAACCGACTGGATTCATTCTTTCAAATGCTGGAACAGCGGCAATCGGTTAAAGTATCCGATGAAATCCTGTCTGATGATGTACTGGCTTAAATTTAACAAACGTCCTTCCCAAAGGAGCAATTGAAATGAAATTATATCTTGGTATCGATCTGGGGTCAACCACGTCTAAAGCGGTGATCATCGATGAACATGAACACATTATCGGACGCGGGATCACCAATACCCGGTCGGATTATCGTGTCGCCGCAGATATCGCACGGATGGAAGCAGAGTTCAACTCACGATTCACAATGTTGCATCGGAAATTGAAAAGTGAAACCAACGGCGAAATTGACTGGACTGAATTCTTTTCTCACCTTCAGGACCGGTTCCATTTTCTGCAATTCAGAGAACGATTCTATAAATTGGTGGATGCCATCAAATCAACGCTCTCGTCTGTTGAAAATATTGACCACCGGACCCGTATGCAGCCCATCATCGATAATATGCCTGACAGAATTCTTTCCGTCATCCGCGATCGGTTTTTCAGTGGTGAGGTATCCAACACATCCGATTTCTTCCGGGATCTGTTCAGCAGCGCATATATGAACGAAATCGAAGGTAAGGATAAGGGAGTTTATGATCAGCTCGTGGCGATTTACGATCGGGCGATTAATCCCATTGAAAATGAAAACATTAAATTTGACTTCGGACAATTGCTCACAGAAGCGTTGGTCATGATGCCGGACAATTTTAAGTTGAATCACCAATTGGTAAAAAGCCATTTGGAAGTCGTCGCAAAAGAATCTCTTGAACCCACCGATTATGTGGGAACCGGCTATGGACGTCAGTTACTGCCATTTGAAGAAAAACACATCAAGTCGGAAATCCTCTGCCATGCCATGGGTGCCCATGCATACTTTCCCAATACTCGAACCGTTTTGGATATTGGCGGGCAAGACACAAAGGCGATTCAGGTGGATAAACATGGATTCGTCACCAGTTTTCAGATGAACGATCGATGTGCCGCGGGATGTGGCAGGTACCTGGGATATATTGCCGACGAGATGAGCATCTCCGTTAGCGAATTAGGTCCGCTGGCCATGAACGCGGAATATGAAGCCAATATCTGCAGTACCTGTACCGTTTTTGCAGGCGCCGAACTTCGGGAATATCTAAACCTGGGGGAGAAGAAAGAAAATATTTTAGCAGGACTTCATTTAGCCATTGTCCAACGGGCGTTCGCATTGCTTGCACGATCCGGTGGGGTATTTAATGAATTTACATTTACCGGGGGAGTCGCCCGAAATACCGCAGTGGTGAAATATGTGAAGCAGTTAGTCATTCAGAATTATGGTGAAATGAATATCAATTGTCACGTTGACTCAATCTTCATGGGCGCCCTCGGTGGTGCTCTCTTTAGCGCAAGGAGAAAGTGATGAATTCCAATTACACGCTGGGTATTGATGTGGGTAGCAGTTTTATCAAACTCGCATTAATTGATTATCAGGATCAATCCTCAATAAAAGATATTCTGGTGGAAAAGATACGGAAACGGAATCCCACTGTGGTGATCGATAATGCCGTAAGTACAATTCTTGAGAGAAATGAAATTAAGTATGAGGATATCCTTTACGTGGCATCAACCGGTGAGGGAGAGCTGGTGACTCGAAAACGAGGACATTTTTATAGTATGACCACCCATGCGCGTGGTGTGTTCCATCATCATCCCGATGCTAAAACCGTGGTAGACCTGGGCGCCCTGTATTCGAGAGTGATTACCCTTGAAAGCAGTGCTCGCGTGAAAAATTATGCTATGACCGGGCAGTGTGCCTCCGGTTCCGGGCAGTTTCTGGAAAATATTACCCGATACCTGGGAGTTACTATCAGCGAGGTTGGACCCTTATCATTGAAATCCACCGATCCGGCAAAAACCAGCGGGATATGTGCGGTACTTGCAGAAACCGATGTCATCAACATGGTAGCACAAGGGATTCCCACATCGGATATTATCAAAGGAATTCATCTATCCATTGCCCGCAGAATTGTGATGCTGTTGCGAAAATTGAAGGTGGAATCACCCGTTTACCTCACAGGCGGAATGGCGCTTGATGAGGGATTGACAGAGGCGATTCGTGAACTCGGCAGCGAACGAAATATGAATCTGAAAGTGCATTCGTCCACGGATAACATTGCTACCGGTGCGATAGGTGCCGCGCTTTGGGGTGGGTTCCGTCATTTCAAACTCTTGGAAAAGAACTAATAAGTATGATCTACTCAAGTCCAATTTCACTTCCTGATTATCCATCTAACCTTGCGGTCATGTTGAATGAAATGCGTGATCGATTACCGCACCAGGCAGTATATCAGGAGAGAAAAACCGACACATATTTACCCGTCACATGGACTGTCTTTCATCAGGAAATTTGCGCACTACAAGCTGGACTGCAATCTCTGTCATTGTCTAAAGGTGACCGAGTAGCGATTCTGTCCCGAAATTGCAGAGAAATGCTGGAAATCGAACTTGCAGTCATGTCAATGGGAGCCATCAGTGTCCCCATCTTTGCCGGATACCCATGTGAACAGGCAAATCGGTTGATTGAATATTGCGATCCCAAGATAGTGGTTGTCGCTGATCAAAATCAATTTGATAAGATTGATAATCCGGGCAGATATTCGACAATCATCCATTTCACGCCTATAAAATCTGACAAAGATACCAAAACCATTTCTTTCGAGCACCTCGTTTCCACGACAAACCATTCGGAAATTCTGGGATTGGATCTTGCTCCTCAAACGACCACGTTGATGATGTACACTTCTGGCACCATGGGAATACCCAAATGTGTTCAGTTGACGCATCAAAACATCCTTTCACAGCAAGCGGCGATGAAAGTGCTTTGGAAGTTAGACCATCACGATCGGTTTTTATCTTTCCTTCCATGGCATCACAGTTTTGGTGGGATATTTGAAAAATTTGCGGCCATCACCAGCGGTGCCACTCTGTCCCTGGAGCATAGTTATGGTAAAAACATTGACCTGCTTTTGGATAATTGGGATAAAGTACGTCCTACCGTCTTTTTCAGTGTCCCCAGGATTTATCAGGAAATTACTTCAAGACTGGCACAGGATTCGAAATTAGAAGAAATGATCTTTCATTCTGAACTTCGATTCATTTTTACAGCCGCAGCGCCCTTGCCCAGAAATATATCTGATATCTTTCAGTCACACGGGACCCCCATCATTGAAGGATGGGGATTAACGGAAACCTCTCCATGCTGTACGATAACCGATCCAAAAGAGAAACGGCTTCCGGGTATCGTGGGGAAACCCATCCCGGGCGTATCAATCTCTCTGGCAGACGATGGTGAAATCCGTATTAAAGGTCCCAACGTCATGCAAGGATATTACAAAAACGATAAATCTAACGAAGCTGCGTTTACCGACGATGGATGGTTTAATACCGGTGATGTGGGCGAGTTCACGGATATCGGACTTCGACTCATTTCGCGCAAAGACCGGATATTTAAACTGACGAATGCAGAAAAAGTAGTGCCGACAGAAATTGAAAACCTGATCACAAAAGATTGCTCCTATCTGTCTCATGCGTATGTTGTAGGTAGCGGTAAAGATCATCCCGTGGCACTGTTATTTCCCAATAAATCACTATTTTCAAATTTACCGAAAGTGTCTCAATTGAAATCCGGATGCGTTTGTCCGAGAAATCTGCAGGATTTTTCATCCTGTCTCACCAATTGTCTTCATTTGCTGAATGGAGATATGGATATCAAATTCAACCGGGTTAAAAAAGCCATGCTCATCGATCGGGAGTTAAGTATTGAGAATGAGGAATTAACACCTTCTA
The DNA here is from genome assembly GCA_013204025.1 of Fidelibacterota bacterium. Classification (GTDB taxonomy): domain Bacteria; phylum Fidelibacterota; class Marinisomatia; order SCGC-AAA003-L08; family JACNLC01; genus JABMOW01. Next base: position 8,433 of record JABMOW010000027.1, read on the forward strand.
TGAAGCTGGCTCCTAATGTTGTGGGCAAAGTGTTTAAAGCAAATATCGAGTATCTGTACGGTTCCGATGGAATCATCTCTGATACCGTTTACGTATTAAATCTGGAGTAACTCATGCCTCGTTTGCAATCCCAAGCTATTCTGAAAAGTGTTCTCAAAGATTATTTCACGGGACTATCCGCGCCGATTGCATGGTGCACAAGCGCCGGACCCGCAGAGTTGCTACGAGCGATGGGTTTCCAAGTGTACTTTCCCGAAAATCATGGTGCTTTACTAGGCGCATCCCGTGCGGCATTAAAATACATTCCGCATGCCCATCAAGCTGGATATCAGAGTGAGGTGTGTTCTTATCTTACGGCAGATATCGGTGCCTGGTTAATGAAAGAGACACCGCTGACGCAGGCATATGGACTGCCATCCGTTCCCAAACCGGATTTTATTGTTTTTAATACCAACCAATGCCGAGAAGTCGCAGAGTGGTTCAATTTTTTCGGTCGAGAATTCGATTGTCCGGTTATGGGTATTTTTCCGCCACGGTATGTGGAGGAAATCTCTCAGCACCATATTGATGATGTTGCCAGTCAATTCAAAGAGTTGATCGCCATGGGTGAGAAAATTATCGGAAAGAAAATGGATCCTGAAAAATTAGCTGAAATCGTAACGCTAAGCAAAGAAGGATCACATTTGTGGAAACAGGTTCTTGACACGGGGAAATCTACCCCGGCACCCATTACTTTTTTTGATGGTTGCATTTTGATGGCGCCTATTGTTGTCCTCCGCGGGACTCAAATTTGTATTGATTTTTACAAAGAGGCTCTAAAAGAACTGACAAATTTGAAAAATTCGGGGATAGGCCACATCCCGGATGAAAAAATCCGAATCTATTGGGAAGGCATGCCCATATGGGGAAGATTGAAATGGTTATCCCAACTGTTTGCCGAAAATCAAACGTCGGTTGTGGCGTCAACCTATTGTAACAGCTGGGTATTTGATGATTTTGATCCGGATAATCCCATCGACTCTATGGCTTATGCCTACACACAAATATTTATCAACCGTGGGGAAAATTCCAAACTGGATATGATGAAATCACTACTGAAGACATTCAATGTGGACGGCGTCGTTTTTCATGATTCCAAGACCTGTTTTAGTAATGCAAACAACAGATTTGGCCTCCCCAACCGATTAAAGAAAGAGACGGGAATCGATGTCCTGAATATCGATGGAGATTTGAATGATCTTCGTTTTTTCTCTGACGGACAAACCAAAACCAAATTGGAAACTTTCATTGAACAATTGCAGATGAAAAAATCTGCCGGATAATGGGTCGTAATTTTAGAATTTCCAAATAACAAGGGTGTCATGAAAAATTCAAATAATGATCAAATGCGTATTGGAGTGATAGGGATGGGCCCCGTCGGCGCAACACTTGCGGCTCATTTTGTCGAAGCAGGTGCTTTTCTGGTGGCATGTGATGTGGATCCGAAGAAAATAGATACCATCAAGAAAAAGGGGATTGTCCTCAAAAATGTGATTGAAAAACAGGTCAAAGTTGAAAACGCCTGTTATTCGGTGCAGGAAATGGAAATGTACGATCTTGATCTGGTGGTCATTGCAGTAAAAACAACAGCGTTGAAAAAAGTAGTGCGTGCGTTAGGCGAGATCAAGACAGATAAAATGTACGTCATGTGCGCTCAAAATGGAATCGACAACGAACAAGAAGCAGCGAATATCTTTGGCGAGGACAAAACCTTAAGGATGGTAGTCAATTTCGCAGGGAATCTGAGCAATCCAAATATGGTTCATGTGAGTTTTTTCAATCCACCTAATTATCTTGCTGCGCTTATGCCACAGGGAGCGGAAACCGCTGAAAAGGTGACGGCACTTTTAAATTCTGTAGGTATGGGAACAGAGATCCCAGAAGATATCCAGGATTATGTCTGGGAAAAAGCGATTTTAAACGCTGCGTTAAGTGCGGTGTGTGCCATCACCCGAAGAACGATGAAAGACGTCATGAGTTTTCCGCAGACACTTGAACTGGTTGAGGCTATCGTTGATGAGTCTGCACGGGTTGCCGAAGTGGAGGGAATCGAACTAGGGAAAAAATTCCGACGGTTCTGTATCCAATATTTAAAAAATGCAGGGCATCACCGACCTTCAATGTTGGTAGATCTCGAGAACGGATTAAGGACTGAAATTGACCAACTGAACGGAAAAATCGTCGAGTACGGCAGAAAACATTATCTCCCCACACCATTGAATCAGTCGGTAACAGCGCTCATTCATTTATTGGAGTATTCGCCTGACGAATAACAAGTTGAGTATGAATCAAACAAATCATCATTTTCTGGGTATTGACCTGGGATCATCCTTTACAAAATTTGTAGTTACAGATGAATCCGGGAAAAAAGTGGATCATGCGGTAGTACCCACACTCAGCCGAAATAAACATTCATTTGATGATCAGCATCAAAAAATACGGGATAAATATTCCATTCGTAAAGTATGCGCCACAGGATACGGAAGGGACAGTATCCAATCCGATATGAAAAAGACGGAATTGATCTGCGCATCGGTGGGGATATCGTCGCTGTTTCCACAGAGGAAGAATATTCTGGATATTGGCGGTGAGGACATAAAAATCATCGAAAGTGAAGCGGATGGACAGGTCATCGGTTTTCATATGAATGATAAATGCTCTGCCGGTACGGGGACATTCATCACTGAAATTGCAGAGAAGGCAGAGTTGGAAATCTCTGAAATGAGCGAACTTGCAGAAAAATCTACCGCTGCCAGAATAATCAATAGCTTTTGTACGGTGTTTGCCAAAACGGAAATCCTTGGCTGGAAGTTTGAAGACGTACCCATTGAGGATATTTCACGTGGGATTTATTTATCCATCGTCAACCGAATCACCAAACTACCGCTTCGAATGGATCTTCCAGTCTTTTTGTGTGGCGGAGTTATCGCCTATCATCCATTTCTGATCTCTCTGTTGACCCAGGAACTGGGTGTCAAAGTACAGGCAACACCGGACCCGCAATTCATGGTAGCGTTGGGTGCAGCGGTATTGGCAGGGAAGAGGTAGAGGTGAGAAGTAAGAATAGTGAAGTAAGAAGGTTGTAGGAAATTAAAATTTTAATAGTGAGTCTATCAGAGGGCTTATCGAACTTTGAAATCAGTATGAGGCTTGCAGCTTGAGGCTTTACTTAATATAATTATTAGGAGACGACATGAAATTCGCAATTTGTTATAACGATATTTATCTTGTAGAAGGCGCCAGAACTCCATTCGGAAAATTCTGTGGAGGGTTAGGTTCTGTATCTCCAACTGATCTGGGGATTATCGCCAGCAGGGGAGCTATCCAAAAAGCAGGGATCAAGCCTGAAGATATTCATCATGTGGTCTTTGCAAATATTCTGCAATCCAGTTTTGATGCCATTTATCTACCCAGACACGTTGGACTGTATTGCGGGATTCCTGTGGATGTACCTGCTTTGTTGGTTCAACGGATCTGTGGATCAGGATTTGAATCCATCATATCTGCTGCAGAACAGATCGTCCTCGGTAAAGCTGGGGTAGTACTTGCAGGTGGTGCAGAAAACATGACGCTGACACCCACATCCTCTTTTGGCAATCGATTGGGATACCGGCTGGGTGGAGTCAACTTTAAAGATATGCTTTGGGAAGGACTCTTCGATCCATCAGCAAATTGTTCCATGGGGGACACAGCAGAAAATCTGGGTAAAAAGTATCATCTGACTCGCAATGAGGTGGACGATTTTGCCTTTCGTTCTCACACACAAGCATTTGCCAGGATGACAGACGGGACCTTTGACCAAGAAATCGTATCAGTTGCATCAGGTGTCCACGAAGTAGAAGGGTTTCAACCACGGAAATTCCGCACTTTTCCACCGAAAGTAACCATCGAACGAGACGAAAACATTCGTCAGGCGAATAGGGAATCAATGGCATCTCTCCGTCCCACTTTTGCTAAAGATGGACTGCAAACGGCGGGGAATTCCAGTGGTATTGTTGACGGAGCCGCTGCAGTGATCATCGCCAGTGGAGTTGAACTGAAACAGAAAAATTTGACCGGATTAGTAAAGATTGTTGCATCTGCGTCTGCCGCGGTAGAACCCAATATCATGGGGATCGGTCCTGCACCTGCTATTCGGAATGTTCTTGAAGTGACGGGATTATCAATGGATGATATCGATCTGTTCGAGATCAATGAAGCATTTGGTGCTCAAATTGTCGCAGTGGAAAAAGAATTACAAATCGATCGTGAAAAATTAAATGTAAATGGTGGAGCCATCGCCATTGGACATCCATTAGCAGCAACGGGAACCCGATTGACGCACACACTTGCATATGAGCTGAAACGCCGAAATAAACGATACGGTATTGCTTCTGCATGTATCGGCGGTGGACAAGGAACAGCCATCCTCATCGAAAACGAATCTGTAAGTTGATCGCGGAGTACTCATGAATAATATGTATCAATGGCAAATGACGGCAAAAGACGCTCCCTTCGAATTGGTGGAATTACCTATCCCTGATCTAAACGCAGGTGAAGTACTCATTAAAATTGCGGGATGCGGTGTATGCCACACCGATATCAGTTTTTGGCATTACGGCGTTCCCACTCGGCACGAATTACCGCTGACACTGGGTCATGAGATCAGCGGAACTGTTGAAGCAGGTTCATCAGATCTGTTGGGGAAGCCTGTGATCATTCCTGCAGTTCTACCGTGTGGCGATTGTGACCTTTGTCATGCAGGCCGAAGTAATATCTGCCAGAAACAATTGATGCCTGGGAACGATTTCCACGGTGGGTTTGCCAGTCATATTGTCGTTCCTGCACGGTTTGTCACTGAAATCTCCGAGAAGGCACTGGCACACCATGAGCTTGCAACGCTTTCAGTCATCGCCGATGCCGTTTCTACTCCTTATCAGGTCATTGAAAAAAGTGATCTTCATCCAGGGGATTTTGCGATCATCATTGGTGTGGGCGGAGTGGGCATCTATGGCGCTGCCATTGCGAAAATTAAAGGTGCCAAGGTCATCGCGCTGGATATTGATCAAAGTAAACTGGACAGACTTAAACCGATGGGTATAGACCAAACACTGAACATATCAGGATTATCTGTCAAAGAAATCAAAGGTATGGTGAAAGAAACATGCAAATCACTAGGTGCACCTATGAACCGATGGAAGATCTACGAAATGTCTGGCACAAAAGCCGGGCAGGAACTAGCGTTTGCATTGTTGGGCATCGCCGGGACGCTATCCATCGTAGGATTCACCATGGATAAATTGGATATCCGTCTCAGTAATCTGATGGCGTTTGATGCAACGGTGATGGGTACGTGGGGTTGTAAACCTGAACTCTACCCCGAAGTGATCAACCTGGTGGCCGACGGAAAACTGGATATTGGTTCTTTTACTGATACCCATCCCATGAGTGAAATCAATACTGTTTTCAATAAGGCACTGAATCATCAATTCACCAAACGCCCGGTGTTAGTACCGGATTTTAAATAAAATCAAATATTATTAAAAGGAGTAACGATGGAACTCAATTTACAAAGTCATAATTTGGTAGAAACCGATTTCAAAGAGATCATCTATAAACTTCAGCCATGTCTGGATAAATCAGGAAATCCGGTTGAAGGTTTGTTCAATGCTTGGATTTATCTGAACAATCCAAAACAGTACAATTCTTATACCACCTCTGCTGTCAAAGAGATCATCTTTGCATTTAGGCAAGCTTCAAATGATCGCTCCGTCGTAGCGGTAGTATTCACTGCTGTAGGAGATAAATCGTTTTGCACGGGTGGAAACACGAAGGAATACGCCGAATACTATTCCGGTCGCCCGTTGGAGTATAAGCAATACATGCGTTTGTTCAACGACATGATCACGTCCATTCTGCACTGTGATAAACCCGTCATATGCCGGGTAAACGGAATGCGTATCGCCGGTGGACAGGAAATCGGAATGGCGTGTGATTTTACTGTCGCTACCGATTTAGCGATATTCGGCCAGGCAGGACCCAAGCACGGTAGCGCCCCTGATGGCGGAAGTACTGATTTTCTTCATCTGTTTGTAGGTATCGAACGCGCCATGCAAAGTTGTGTCCTCTGTGAAATGTGGACTGCTTACCAAGCCAAACAATTTGGACTCATCACGGACGTCATCCCGGTACTGAAGGTAGATGGTGATTTTATTCGCAATCCCATGGTAGTAACAGACCAGTGGGTAGATCAGTCTGGTGAAATTATTTACGGCAAAAAAAAGCGGGGTGAATCCATGAAAGCGGGTAAGGATATACTGACCCGGGGAGAAATTGATCTGACGCCATTAGATAATGCTGTGAACGATCTGTGCACCAAGCTCCTGTATCTCATGCCGGATTGTACCAGTAAAACATTGAACAGTATGCGAAAGAAAAAACTAGAACATTGGGACCAGAATCAACAGACCAATCGTGACTGGCTGGCTTTGAACATGATGACTGAGGCAAAGGCGGGGTTCCGAGCATTTAACGAAGGTCCACGTGAAAATCGAGAAGTGGATTTTATCAAACTTCGACAAATGCTAGCTGAAGGTCACGCGTGGGATGACGAATTATTGGATGCGATTTTACCGGGTTGATCATGGAAAATAGGATTATATCAATAGAATTATTTGACGGACAAATCATACGGTTCACTTTGAAGGCCCCCAAGGCAAACGTTTTGGATTCCGTTATGATGGAAGAATTGCAAACTCATCTGAATGCTCTTGCAGGTTCGACCCACGTGAAAATGATCCAGTTTATCGGTGCAGGAGACCATTTCAGTTTCGGCGCCAGCGTTGCAGAGCACACAAAAGAGAATGCTCCACAGATGCTAAAACAGTTTCATCAGTTGTTTTATACGTTGGCGGATCTTGGTATCCCTTCAGCGGCGCTCATTTCAGGACAATGTTTGGGTGGCGCCTTGGAGCTAGCGCTTGCCTGCAATTTCATGTTTATCGATGGCACCGCAAGACTGGGGCAACCGGAAATCAATCTCGGCGTATTTGCGCCCCCGGCATCGGTGATCCTGCCATTGAAAGTGGGGCAGGCAAGGGCAGACGATCTCCTCCTTACAGGTCGGTCACTAAAACCAGAAGAAGCCCTAAACTGGGGGTTGGTGACACACGCTTATTCAGACCGACAAGATATGGTGAATGGTGTAGATCAATGGTGCAAAAAGAATATCATAACCAAAAGTGCTAGTTCGTTACGGTTCGCTGTGAAAGCAGCCCGTTGGAAATTTAACCGCCGGTTGAAAAAACAGCTTCATCAACTGGAAGAATTTTACATCCATGAGCTCATGGAAAGCCACGATGCTAATGAAGGAATCGAAGCATTTCTTCAACGGCGTGACCCGATATGGGAGGGAAAAGAATGAAAAGGATCAAATCTGTTGGGATCATCGGTGCAGGCACCATGGGTTCTGCCTTGGCACAAAAATTTGCACAGGAAGGATTCCCGGTCACGATAATGGATCGGGAGGATCGATTCCTGCAAAAAGGGTTGAGCAATATCCAGTCCACTCTAAATGAGGGTGTTGAACGTAGGATATTTACTCCTGAAAAAGTTGAGGCAATCTTGGGTCGAATCACTCTCACTACAACCATGAGCGATCTATCAACCTGTGGACTAATCATTGAGGCCGTTTTTGAAGACTTGGCAGTTAAACAAGATCTGTTTGCACGATTGTCTGAATCCGTCCCTGTAGATACGATCATTGCCACTAATACATCCTCATTTTCGGTGACGGAATTATCGTCTTTTGTCAGTCATCCCGAACGATTTCTGGGCCTGCACTTTTTTTACCACGCAGCAAAAAATCGATTGGTGGAAATTGTAAAAGGCGAAAAGACGAATGATGAAGCGTTTGAACAGTGTATGTGGTTCATGCAACAGTGCGGGAAAGATCCGATTGTTTGTGAGGATGCCAATGGATTTGTGGTCAACCGATTTTTCGTTCCATGGTTAAACGAAGCCGTCCGGATATTCGAAGAGGGGATCGCCCAATCGGGAGATATTGATCTGATCGCTTGTAAAACATTCGGCTGCGGGATGGGTCCTTTCGCACTTATGAATGCCACGGGTGTCCCAATTGCCTACCATGCTCAGAAAACGCTTCAGCACGCTTTTGGAGATTTTTACAAACCTGCTGACGCTCTGAAAGCACAAACTGATTTAAACCTGCAATGGGAGATCCCAGAGACTACCGATTTGGATTCGAAGATTGCTGAAACTATATCTGAACGTTTAGCATCGGTGGTCCTGTTTGTTTGTGGACAAATCCTGGATGAAAAAATCTGTACGGCCGGGGATATATCGCGAGGAGCAGGCGTAGGATTGCAATGGCGGAAAACACCTATCGATCTGTTTTTCAAATATGGTGAATCGAGAGTAAAAAGCCTGACGGAAAAATTATCCCATAATTGGAAAATGCCAGTACCCTTATCCATAACTCAAGGTGAATGGATCCCTGATTTTGTTTCTTCCGAAATTAAGGGTGACGTGGGAAGGATTATCATCAACCGCCCCGAAGGTTTGAACGCGATGAATCCATTGGTCGTCTCACAATTGGCTGTGGCATTTGACCAATTGGATGCAGATCCTGATATCACCACCATCATTCTCACCGGTCGTGGAAAAGCATTTGTTGCTGGGGCAGATATTAAATTTTTCATAGATCACATTAAGAACCAAACTATTCCAGAGATCGTAAAATTCACCACTGAAGGACAGGCGCTGTTTCAACGTATCGACGTTTCAACAAAAAAAATAGTGGCTGTTGTGAACGGGTTAGCTTTGGGCGGTGGTCTTGAGCTGGCGTTAACTGCGGATGTGATTGTTGCTTTAAACAATGCAGTCTTTGCTTTCCCTGAAACCGGTATCGGGATTTACCCCGGACTGGGAGGAACACAGCGAACAATTGATCGGGTTGGTACGGGTTTGACGAAATTTATGATCTATACGGGACAGATGCTGAACGCAAAAACAGCAACTGAAATTGGATTGATCGATGGTATCGTCACATGGAATGAAATCCAATCATTACCGGAACATGCGTCTAAATTATCCAGAAAAAATCCAATTTTATCAGATTATTGGCAGGAAATATCGAATTATTTCAATAGCAAGACTGTGTATAATTTATTAGATAATCATTATGAAATACCCACTGGAATGGAAAAGATGATTTCTCGTATTCGAACGAAGGCTCCCATTGCATTACAGTTGTCAGAACGACTAATCAATGACCATAAAGGACCAGAATCCGAGCTTATGTATATCAGTGATTTGTTCAGAACACAAGATGCATTGGCTGGATTGCAAAATGTGGGTAAAAAACCACCCACGTATAGGGGCATATAAATGGAATTCGAAGGGAAAATATTTCTAATTACCGGTGGTTCACAAGGGATAGGCGCATCTATCGTGGATGTATTTCTGAATCAGGGGGCTATCGTGAATGTCATGGATATTTCCATTCCATCGGACCCTGGCCTATCTCAATCCAATAGTTTGAATTATTATGCAGGCGATGTCTCAAAATCTACTGATGTAAAAGAAGTGGTCGCAAAAATACTTGATAAATTTGGACGAATTGATGCGCTGGTGAATAATGCGGGAATCATCCGGGATAACGTTATCTGGAAAATGTCCGAACCGGATTTTGATTCAGTCATATCGGTAAATTTGAAGGGTCCCTGGCTCATGTGTAAGGAAGTGGCACCTGTGATGCGTCAACAGAAATTCGGGCGAATCGTCAATATCGTATCCCGGGCGTGGCTTGGAAATGTGGGTCAGTCCAATTACTCCTCATCCAAGGGGGGATTGGTGAGCATGACCCGGGTTCTGGCGTTGGAATTAGCGCGAGATAACATTACCGTAAATGCAGTGGCACCGGGATTGATCGATACACCCATGACGCGAAAACTGGACCCGGAAGTTTTTCGGAAACTCGAATCTGCGTTACCGGGAAAAAAAGCAGGATCTCCAGAGAATATCGCTCATACCGTAGCATTCCTGGCATCGGATCGTGCCCGTTTTATTAATGGTCAGGTTATTCATGTTGATGGTGGACGAAGCATTGGTGGAACGGCGTTGTAATGAATATGAGAAATTGGATATTGGATGAAATGAGGATAGATGACCAGCAATAATTCGGTTTATTTAGTTGATGGTGTCCGATCTCCCATTGGTCGCGGGCATCCGGAGAAGGGAATTCTGGCGTCGATTCGTGCAGACGAACTCATGGTTCAGGTCGTGAATGCCCTCGTCCAACAGACAAACGTGAACCCGGATCAGATCGATGATTTTTTCCTGGGATGTGTGGGGCAGCACTTGGAACAAGGGAAAAATCTTGCACGGTTGGTTGTTCTACTAGCTGGTCTACCAAAGACAATCCCTGGTGTGACCATCAACCGATTGTGTGCATCCAGTCTCACGGCGTTGGGATTGGCAACAGATAGTATCCGATCCGGAACCAACCGGATGGCATTGGTGGGTGGTGTCGAACATCTGGGGCATGTCCCCATGACCGCCGCACTGGACTATCACCCCATGCTATTTGAAAATTATCCGTTTCAGTGGACAAACATGGGGCTAACCGCTGAAAAATTATCAGTTGATTATCACATCAACCGATTTGAACAAGATGAATTTACCCAACAGTCCAACCAACGGTATTTCGATGCAAAATCATCTGGATTTTTTGACAATGAGATCGTCTCTATTCAATTATCTGACGAAACTGTTGCTTCCGAAGATCAGGAGCCTCGATTATCAGACACAGAGAAATTAGCTCAACTCAAACCCGTATTTATGGAAAATGGAACCATCACCGCTGCCAATAGCTCTGGGATATCTGACGGAGGTTGCGTCTCATTGATCTGCAATCAATCGGTTCTAGATGAGTATCAATGGGAACCGCTGGTGGAAATTGATCGATATGCAACCGTTGGGCTTTCTCCAGATGAAATGGGATTAGGACCTGTGCCTGCGATTAAAAAATTATTGAAAATTACTGGTCTGAAATTGTCTGATATTGGATTATTTGAAATCAATGAAGCATTTGCCGTTCAGGCATTGGTTTGTCAAAAAGAATTGGGTATTGATCCTGAAAAGTTGAATATCCACGGAGGCGCTGTTGCGATGGGACATCCATTGGGGATGACTGGAATCCGTCTCGCGCTTACCCTTGCCCGAAGTATGGCAGAAAAAAATGTAAAATACGGGATTGCTTCTCTTTGTGTCGGACATGGACAGGGCGTCGCCATTCTATTGAGACGAGATTAACCTGAAAATTTAAAATTTATGCAAAAAGTCAAACTACATATTAACGGATTTACCCGGACACTTCTGGTGAACGCTCATGAAACACTGCTGGATACGCTCCGTGAACGGCTAAACCTGACAGGCACTAAACGGGGATGTGATCAGGGGTCTTGCGGTAGTTGCACCGTTTTACTGGATGGAACACCGGTTTTGAGTTGTATCACGCCTACCATTCGATGCGATGGTCGCAAAATACTCACTATTGAAGGTATCGGAGTTAACGGTCATTTGCATCCCGTTCAGGAACGATTGGCTTCTGATGGTGGTTTACAATGCGGATTCTGCACCCCGGGTGTTGTTATGACGGCAGTCCCTTTTTTACAGGAAAATCCGGATGCTACCGATGACGATATTAAAGAAGCATTATCCGGAAATCTGTGTCGATGTACCGGGTATAAAAAAATTATCGAAGCGGTCCGACATGCTGCTGAGGATTTAAGACATGGGTAGAGTAATAGGAAAACCCACCCCCCTCATCGATGCTGTCCAAAAGGTGACAGGCAAGGCGATGTACACGGATGACTTTAAATTTCCGAATATGGTGTATGTGGGATTGCATCGAAGTCCTCACGCACACGCAAAAATCATGTCCATTGATACATCAGTTGCAGCCGCTCATCCTGGTATTAAAGCGGTCATTACCGGAAAAGATATCCCCATCGCATTTGGTGTCCTGCCCATCAGTCCGGATGAAACGGCTATGGCAGTAGATAAAGTTCGGTACGTCGGTGAAATCGTTGCAGCGGTTGCAGGTGAAACGCCAGAAGCCGCAAGGGCGGGTGCAGATTTAATCCGTGTGAGCTATAAACCGATTAAAAACTTTATCACTCCCGATGAATCATTGGTGGAGTGCTCCGAAGATGAGAAAATTCATCAGCACACGAAAAATTCGAAAAACATCCATAAAATTGCCGACCTTAGTTTCAACGACCCCAAAGACGGCATTGCGTCTTCATCGTTCACTCGATCAGTAGATTTTAAATTCGCTGGTGTGACTCATGCTTTTACTGAGCCCCACTCAACGATCGCGGTTTGGAATGGTGATGAATCACTCTTGGTGATCACTGCGACTCAAGTGCCTCATTATCTCCATCGGACATTGTCTAAAGTATTGGATATTCCCCTCCATAAGATTCAGGTAAAAAAACCGGCGTTGGGTGGTGGATTTGGAGGGAAAAGTGATCCGTTCCCTCACGAGATGATCGCTTCAAAATTGGCTATCTTGACGAATCGCCCGGTGAAATGTACGCTCACTCGTGAGGAGGTATTTCTCACCAATCACGGGCGACATCCCACGGAGATGACCATGTCTGTAGGGTGTGATGTCGCCGGGAAAATTACCGCTCTGGATACAGATATTGTCATTGATGGCGGTGCTTATGGAAGTTTTGGCGTAGTCACATCATACTATAACGGTGTCCTGCTACAGGGACCGTATAAGATCGATCGATTTGGATTTATCACTCGGCGCGTGTACACCAACAAGCCCCAAAGTGGCGCGATGCGAGGGCATGGTGCAGTGAATCCGCGGTATGCCGTAGAAGTGGTACTGGATATGTTGGCACATGACGTCGGTATGGATCCCTGTGACTTTAGACAGCAAAATTTCCTATCGGAAAATACCAAAACCGTGGGTGAATTACGGATAACCAGCAATGGTATCCGGGAGTGTCTTGAAACCGTTCGGCGAAAATCCGGGTGGGATGACCGCTACGGCAAATTACCAAATGGACATGGTTTGGGCGTCGCTTGCGGATTTTTCATCAGTGGCAGCGCATTACCCATTATCTGGAATCGGTATCCGCAGACCGTGGTTCATGCAAAACTAGATTTTGACGGGCGAATTGTTATGTTCAGCGGTGCCAGTGATATTGGACAGGGGAGCGATACCATGCTGGTTCAGATCGCTGCAGAAGAATTGGGAATCTCCATGAGCCGGGTACAGGTAGAAGTAGCGGATACGAAACTGACACCCGTTGATCTGGGAAGTTATTCCAGTAGGGTTACCTTCATGGTAGGGAATGCTGCCAAACAGGCGGTAGATAAAATCAGACATCAAATCGCTGCCAGTGTGGGCAATGAGAAATCCGTCCCAAGAGAAGCGATTCAATTCGCTGACGAACGGGTATTCACCGACGACGGGAAGTTAAATCTCACCTGGGACGAAGCTGTTGATATTGCCATGGCGGGGCGTGGCGCATTTGTGGAAAGTGGATTTTATATCTCACCCAAGTTGGGTGGAAAATTTAAAGGCTCCGGCGCAGGATTAAGTCCGGCATACAGTTTTGGCGCCTTTATCGCAGAAGTGAAAGTTGATCCGATGACGGGGCAGGTATCCGTTATAAAAGTGTGGAGCGCCCACGATTGTGGAAAAGCGCTGAATCCACTCTCGGTAGAAGGTCAGATCGAAGGTAGTATTCACATGGGTCTCGGTCAGGTGGTTTCCGAAGACATGCGATACCATAACGGCAGACTACTGAATGCTAACTTCTGGGATTACCGAATCCCTATGACTTTGGATACTCCGGAGATGGACGTGACTATCATTGAATCCAATGACGGAGAAGGTCCTTATGGTGCCAAAGAAGCAGGTGAAGGACCCATCCATCCGGTACTCCCGGCAATCGGAAACGCTATTTATGATGCGGTAGGTATTCGGATGACCGAACTCCCGATAACACCTGACAAAGTACTGACAGAACTTCGAAAAGGGGGGCAGCAATGAGCACATCCTCCTATTTTTTACCCGGTACAATCGATGAAGCGGTGTCACTGGCGAAAGCCCATCCGAATGACCATGTTTTCTACGCCGGCGGAACGGATATCCAACTACATGTGAAACAACGCCTGATAAAACCAAATACGATCATCGATCTCACTGCTATCGAATCGCTGAAAAGTGTGAGTATCCAAAAGAAGAATATGAAACTGGGTACGATGGTAACGTTGGATCAGATCGTCAAAAATCCGGATATTCAGAAATTCTATCCGATCCTCGCAGAGGCTGCCAAATCTATTGCCACACCGGTTATCAGAAAATCAGCTACCCTTGGCGGCAATCTGAAGGTGAGCAACCGATGCAGTTTTTATAATCAGTCATTTGACTGGCGGCAATCTGTGGGATCCTGTTTGAAAGATACCGGCGATATTTGTCAGGTAACCGGCGGTCTGAATCACTGTTATTCCCGGAATGTATCTGATCTGGTGCCAGCACTCATTGCGCTAAACGCACGAATTATGGTTCAAACTTCAACCGGGATAAACGAGATGCCGCTCATTGATCTGTATGTCCCCGACGGTCTAATTGTGCATACACCTCTGGGAGTTGGTGGGATCATCACCGAAATTTTCACCTCGGATGAACCATCAAAATGGTGGTTTAAAAAATTACGACTTCGCAAGAGTTTGGATTTCACATCTCTAACCGTTGCCGCAACTGTGAATAAAAAGGATGTCCTTCGTGTTTGTGTAAATGGCGTTTCCATGGCGCCGGTTCTGGTAGAGACCGGGATCAACGATGTCACATTAGAGGGCTTGATCCTTCAGGTCAAACGTGCATGCAAAACGGTTGACAACGATTATATGCCTCTGAAATACCGCCGCGAAATGATCAGCGCTTTTATCACCGATTGCTGGAATACTTTCCACTAAACTTGCCTGATGAATGAACTGAAGCAAATTCTTCGTGCATATGACGAATGTCAAAAGCGGGGGGAATCTTGTGTGCTTGGTACCCTCGTTCATGTGGATGGCTCTCATTACCGGAAACCCGGCGCTCGGTCACTCATTGATTATCAGGGAAAAATCACAGGATCCATCGGTGGCGGATGTCTGGATAACGATTTGATCTTGCATGCTCATGAAACGATAAAGTCCAATGCTCCAAAACTTATCCGATACGATTCCACTTCTGCAGAAGACATCATTTTTGGTATGGGGATTGGCTGCGGTGGCATTGTAGATATTTTATTGGAACCCATTCTGCCTGAAAAGTCCAATGTTATGATGTCCGCACTTCAGGATTGTTTTGAAAATTTAGAAACCATCGCCATTGCCACCGTCGTTAATTCTGATGTTGAAGGGATCACCCGTGGTAATAAAATGATCCTGAAAAAAAATGGTGAGATCATCAATCAGATTAATAATCCAGATGGATCCGAACAATTTTGTAATCATCTGAAAGACGCATTTGATGACAGAAAATCTTCATTTATTTCCGAATCAGTAGGTGATCGAAATGTAGATGTGTGCATTGAGGTCATTGAATCTCCGGTTCAACTCGTTATCATTGGTGGAGGGAATGATGCAATCCCGCTGGTAACATTCGCCAATACATTGGGTTGGGATGTGACTGTCATGGATCATCGCCAGGATTATGCCACAGAGAAGCGATTCCCTTCTGCATATCATGTGGAGAACTTCACTCCTGGGGAATTAAAAACCAGATGGAGGGACAATCGTCCCGATGCAGTGGTGATTCTGACTCACAATTTTCAACACGATCAGGAATTGTTGTCCATATTATTACCCATGGAATTACTTTATCTGGGTTTGTTGGGGGCACGATCTCGCACAGCACGATTACTGAAATCATTGGAAGACGACGGGATCACCATCAATGAATCCATGCGACGTCGGTTTCACTCACCTGTGGGTTTGGGGCTCCCGGCAGAATCTCCCGCTGAAATCGCTCTGGCGATTGTGGCAGAAATCCAACAGGAGTTGAAAGGGAAGTAGTTCTCTCGCAGAGACGCTGAAAGATTACGAAAAAACTGAACCCTGACAGGGTATTAAACTCTGTCAGGGTTAACTCATTGATTCTTTTCAAACCACCAAACTAAAGCATGTATCGGATTCCCACTAATCCTTTTGAAGAATATTCCA
The DNA here is from genome assembly GCA_013204025.1 of Fidelibacterota bacterium. Lineage (GTDB taxonomy): Bacteria > Fidelibacterota > Marinisomatia > SCGC-AAA003-L08 > JACNLC01 > JABMOW01. Next base: position 24,708 of record JABMOW010000027.1, read on the forward strand.
TTGCAGAGCCAGGGATATCCTGCCAAAGCGGATGCTGCCACAGTACTTCCAATATAAGGGATTGATACGTTAGCTTCATGCCAGGTGAAAGGAAGATCACAGACTCCCGGGAATCTGCAAATTCGGTAGCTGACGCATCCGGCTGAGTGATTGATCCGGTCATCTCCAGAACCGGGGCAATAGCAAACGCTGAGTTATTTCCCAAAACAATTTGACGGGCAATAGCGCAGTTAACTGATGTTTCCCACCCGCGTTGAAGGACATCGTCTCTATTGTTGAACAGATCGTTGAGCCGAAATTCAGTACTCGCATCCAACGCCCATTTATTCCATCGTGGAGAAAGAAAGATACCTGGAGAAACGGACCAGTAATCTGATGTGAAAGGATCCTCACCGGTAGGTATCAAGAGCTTAATCGTTGCAGCAATACCAAGTGTGGTTTTCCGGGTATTTACTCTTAAAAGTCTGTATTTCGCCATCAGCATCATGTCATTGCGACCGGTAAATTCTGATATCTGACCCATCATATCGGACTTCCTATTTGCCCAGCCCTGCATGACCATGAGCGTAAGATGGGGTCGGATGCCGTATGCCAAATTGAATACATCCATGGTAGTGGTCATGGATGCATCCATCGCACCCGTTCGTTCCATCTGTCTAGCCTGATAGCGGACGATCCATCGGTTTTCCGCAGGGGTCAATCCCGCATCAACACTGATTCCACCGGCATTCAATATTGTCACGAAGATGAACATGCCTATAATAGCTGTCAAATTTTGTTTTTTTAATGTGATCATGGGATGAACCTCTATTTAATCCGGTCACCGGGTGTGAAATTAGCTCGTTTTATTGCTTCATGGATATCCTCATCGCCGATGAGATTTCCCTGTGATACCCAAACGGTTACCTGTTTCTGAACCCAGTCTGCTTTGGCACCATCAACTCCATCCAACGCGGTCAACTGGTTTTCCAGGCCTCCATGACATCCGGGGCAATCCATGCCGAACACTTCGTAAATCCTGATCTCACCTGAGGCTTTCCATTCTTCCGGTATGGCTGATGGTGTGTTATGACTGCAACCCATTGCCAAAACTGCCAGCAATATCATCAATCTAAAATTTTGAAAATTTAATCTCATCTATCTCTCCAAGTTGTTATTGAATTGTTATCATTGAATATCCTGCTAAACTCATATCGAAAAGCAGCAGGAATTGTTTTTTAAAAGGTGAAGTTTGCCAAATCACCCTGATTTCATTAAAGCCGGGAGTAAATGACAAATGGGATGGATCTGCTCAAGTCAGCAGGGGCAGGTTTCTGTCCGTGACCGTTAGATCACTATGCTTTGTCGATGGTAGATATGGACCTGATCGAATGCATGACCGTGAATCATAAGTGATTGAAGTAAATAATATCTGAATGGGTACTGGAGATAATACCGGGGGGAATATCCATGATGATGGAGCTGATCCCACTGAATAACAACATGGCACAGGATTTTCATCTTGAACACAACACTGAGGTTCATCAATACAGATACAGGCTTGTGATGATGTGGATTTGACAACACATTCTTCGCACCCATAATACCCTGATGCCAGAATGTTAACCATGATAAGTAGAACCATCCCTATTTTTATAACGGTGCCCATGAAAGAAAATCTATGATGGACACGATGGAAATATCAATCTAAAATGAGTATTAAATGTTCGAACCATAACCAAACTAAAATTGATATAACGTTCTATTAAAGATCATATGTTTTCTATCATTTTGCAATAAAATTAGAAAAATCGATAGTAATCGGGAACATGATTCGACGGCTGAAGATATGGTTATTGTAGAATTTGTTTATTATATAAATGAGTCTGTGGAAAATAAACGGGAATATCAATGGCTCAATAATGGTCTAAAAGGTAAATGGAATTGATAATTGAATTATAGCGAACTTATCAAATCGTCAACGACTGGTGACCACCAGGCATTTCAGAAACTGGTGGAAAGTTTGGAGCCTCTGGTCGCATCCACCGTTATCGGTATGTTGGGAAACTCACCGGAAGCCGAGGATGTGGGACAAGAGACATTTATCCGATTGTACAAATCGTTGAGTAGTTTCAAAGGAGATTCCAGTATTGAGACATACGTGACACGAATTGCTATAAATCTGTCTATCAATGAATTGAAAAAGAGAAAACGCCGTTCAATGATATTCAAGTCAGCCGAAACGGATATTGATCTTGGAAATCTATCGGATCATAAAAATCCACAGGATGAAGAAGCAAATCGGCAATTGATAGAATACGGTTTGAAAAAACTGAAACCTGATTTCAAAGCAGTAATCGTTCTCAGGTTGATCAACGGCTATTCTGTAAAAGAAACATCCAAAGTCCTGAATGTTGCCGAAGGGACGGTATTGTCCAGGCTAGCGCGGGCTCAGGGAAAATTAAGGAAAATATTAACTCCATTGTTAGGAGATCATCGTGGATAAAAAACTTATAGGGCAACTGATCAAATCGCTAGATGACGGATTGAATCAGGAAGAAGTGGATGAACTGAACTCTACGCTCGCTACATCAAAACCTGCAAAAAAGGAATTGGAGCGGCTACAGGATATTCGTCAGAGTATTCAGTCTGAAAAAACAGAATCATTCCGACCCTATTTTGCGCAGCGAGTCATGCGCAGGATAGCTAGACTTAAGGAAATAAAACATGAGTCGGATCTGTTTAAGTCCCTGATGGTGGTATTCCGACCGGTGGCTGTTTCCACATCCTTCATCATTGCAGTTATTCTGATTTATAACATCAGTACCGGTAATTTCACATCCCTGGAAAGTATTTTGGGTATCCCTGAATACAATCTGGAAAACATCACTTATGCGGCTTACTAAGGAGGTATCATGCTTCAGACCAATACAAAATCAATTGTGATCATCGTCAGCATCCTGGTGCTGGGATTGATCCTGGGAATCTTGTCCACCAGATTTTTAATCAAAGGGCGAGTAAGTGATTTTGCAGACATGCGAAATCCCAAGGGATTTGTCAACCTATTTGAAAGGATGCTCGATCCGTCAGATGAACAGGCAGATGCAGTCAAGAATATCTTGGATAGTCATCATGAGCGGTTTTTGGTACTCAGGGAAAAGCATCTTGAGGATATGCGAACAATCATGGATTCGCTCCAAAGTGAGTTGGAACCCCATCTTTCAAAGGATCAACTGAAACGCTTTGAAGAAAGGATGCTCCATCCCAACCCCAGAGGTCTTGATCACAAACCTAGCCGTCCGGGAAAAGGGCGATTCGATAAGGAATGATTATGTCTGTACAAAATAATCAACTCAATACCGATGACTTGGCATTCTCAGCTTGGCTAAGAATGCGAGGTTATCCACTCATCAGATCACATAAACTAGAGAAAAAAAGCATCTTTTCGTTCAGTATCAAAACGGAAGATGAAAACACATTGAAAATTGAATTCCTTAATAGCGATTATCTGGACTTCTACAATGAAGTGAGGAATCTGAAAAAGATCATTTAGAGTGGAGAAAAATATGTTAAAGAGAACGAATATCAAATTGAAATCAGTTGCAAAGATATTAATCATTTGTGCTATCGCATTAACCGGACTCCTTGTTGCCCAACGTGGACTCGGTTTACGATCAGACTTACCGAAATTAACAGAAAACCAGCGAACGGAATTACATGAGTTGGTGCAGAGTATGCGCGGTGAACATGCATCCAAAATTGAAATAAACGATGCTGTATCGGGTCTGTTTGATTCCTGGGGCTTGGAGATGCCAGACAGATTCGGTAAAGGTAAACAATCCCATGATGAACCACCTTTTATGAGCGAATTGAGTGATGACCAGATCATAAAGATTAACAACCTTCGGGATTCAATGCATGAACAGGGATCGGATCGTGTCGAGATCAAAGAAGCAGTTCACAATCAACTTATAAGTTGGGGAATTGATCTGCCTGACCCTCCAAACTTTGGTCGTGGCAAAGGATTTAAAGCCCATAACCGATTGCATTTCCGGGACGAGTTGACAGATGATCAGCGTACTCAAATCCATCACATGAGGAACGAGATGAGGCAAAATGGTGCTGACAAAAAAGACATTCGTACTGCTGTCAGACAACAGTTCACAGACTGGGGTATAGAAATACCTGAAAAATCGGAAATGGGACAGGGCAAAGGAATGAATCATCCCGGACCACCCCCCTTTATGGAGGATCTTACGGACGACCAAAGGGATCAGGTCCATGAATTGGTGATGAGCATGCGTGAGCAGAGTGCACAGCGAGAAGAAATCCGAGAAGCGGTTCATGAGTTGCTGACTTTCTGGGGAAAAGATTCCTTTGGCAGAAATGATGATTCTGCGAGTATTGATGATCTGGCTAAACCGGGAATCAGTGCAAAAAATTACCCCAATCCATTCAACCCTTCCACAGAGATCAGTTATTCTTTATCTATCCCTGGGTTGGTAAAAGTGGAGATAGTTGATGTGGTCGGTAAAACGGTAAAGTCAATCCCGGTAGGACATCAGAGTGAAGGTTCTTACAGTGTAATCTGGGATGGTAACAATCAGAATGGGATAGCGGTTCCTTCTGGGCTTTATTTCTACCATATACAGGCAGGGAACGAGGTCTTAACCAAAAGTATGATGTTGCTGAAATAATTATATAATCTATAAATTGATGAGTACAAGTGCATCGGCGTCATCGGTGCACTTGTTTTTTAGAATAAAACAATCGATAAAATTTTAAGACAAAGGGACTCTTATGAGACAATTAATCCTTATAGGATTTATATTTTTGACCGTACTCGGTTGCGGTCAGGCTAAGTTTGACAGCAGATGGAAAGATCATGAAATAACTCTGGATGGTAACCTAGAGGAGTGGAATGGTAAAATGCTTATACCTGATAACTCTCATGTGGCGGTAAGCGTTGCAAATGATGAAAACTTTCTCTATCTGGCTTTGCGAACGTTAGATCGGGATATTATCCGGCAAATAGCGATTCATGGTTTTACGGTGTGGTTTGATCGAACAGGTGGTCAGAAGGAAAGATTGGGTGTCACCTATCCGTTGGGAAATGGACTCAAAGATATGCACAAAATGGCAAAAAAGGCTCCCAATCAGTCATTTGATGAATTCGAGTTGACCATCAATGAACTGCTAATGAATCAGCATGAAATTGTAATCACCAATACGGATAATAATTACAAAACCCGTCGCAGTCTAACTACACCCGAAGGAATCGTAGTTAGATTATCCTTCAAGGATGGTGTATTGGGATATGAACTGACAGTACCGCTCCATGAATCATCTGACCAAAATTTTGCCATAGGATTGGATCCAGGCAGTACACTCGGAATTGGTTTTACAACACCGAAAATAGATAGAGAAAAAATGAAAGCCCAGATGAAAAAATCTGCTGGTGGTGGCGGTATGGGCGGCGGCAAAGGTGGTGGAATGGGTGGTGGTGGTCGAGGAGGTCAGGGCGGACGCGGCAGCGGTAAAGGTGATGGCGGTAAGGGTGGAGGTCCTACCGGTGTGAATTCACAGTTGCCAAAATCATTGGAAATATGGACGGCGGTTTCATTGGCAAGCCGTTAATCAGTATTTGTATTTCTTTGCAAAAATGAACTTTGAAGGTAGAGCGCTGAATTTCGAATAATAATTTTCTCGCTCTACACTATAGTTCAATACCAAAAGCGGCTCATGTAGGCAAGTGATAACATTGGTTTCTCATTAAGAAAATGAGAAACCAATTATAACAAAATGAATGTGGTGGTATTTTCCAGTACTTTATAGTTAAACACCATTCAGGATTATGTCAACCAGAATGACAATATCAAGAACATCAAGGGCATTGTCACTATTCATATCTACTAAATCATTATACTGAAGAGTAAGAATTAGATCAACTACAATGACCAGGTCTAATACATTAATTATACTATCCTGATTAATATCGCCAGTTAGATCAAATGGCCCATTTTTTACAACACGAAATCCAAAATGATCATTTCCTTTAAACTGCTCATCAACCGCTCTGGATGATGATTTCAGAGTACTCATGTGGTAATTCCAAGAACCTCCACGCCGAACCTTAAGCCCTGTATCAACAATATTGATTGGGTCTGTTTCCCCATCACTATTGTTATAATATTCTGCCCCATACCAATCCTCAACCCACTCCCACACGTTGCCAGCCATATTATATAATCCATAAGGATTTGGTTCATTTAAATAAACATCCAACACGTGACCACGAGATGGATTCTCCTCTAAATAATTCCAGTTGGCACTCGTACCATCGTTGTGGACGTTCCCATCTAAAGTGGCGTAAGGAAATTCTGATCCTCCCTGTGCCGCATATTCCCATTGAGCCTCTGACGGTAAGTCGATGTCATAAAAAAGTGTAAACGCTTTTGCGCCGTACCATCTGATAAAGGTGGCAGGCCAATTTCTAACGTTCTCTACTGTGGGCAGATTATTCGGATAATCTGCTAATTCTTCCCAATTATCATAATCGTTCAACAGGATGGAGGTATCCTCTTGATAAGAGATCGTTGTATAATTATAATAATTGGTTAATTCTATCCAATCAAAGTCCTCGGGGTTAGCAGGATCCTTTACATAAAACCATTCATTTGATTCATCCAGTTCACTGAAGCCAATGTATGCGATATTTAATGGATTTTCGGGTTCTATCACTCCAGTAAATGAATCATTATCTCCATCACCGTTATCATGATCCTTCATTACTCGGGTACCGCTTAGGTTATAGATAGCTATACCACTATAATCCACAGGGGCTTCATCTGAACCGTAAACAAAAAATTTACCCATGTCTGGTCCAGGCCCAGTTTCAAGGTGAACTTCCACAAGCCCATTTTCATAAGCGGCATTTAAGAATTGAGCATATTGCTCATTGGTAATTTCTGTTTCACTCATTTGAAAAGTACTTAACGTAACAGTATGAACGAAAGCATCATAACTGCCAGGGGGACCCTGAAATTCTGTTTCAGGTTCACCCATTGTAAATGAGCCTCCTTCAATATTCATTAACAGAGAATCTGGGAATGCATCTTGTGATAAAAGAACTCCATAAAGTAACACGATAGTTGATAATATTATTTTCATGCGTTAATTTAGAGATGGTAGGAGTTTTAAAAAAAGATAATTTATAACTTTAATGTATAGTGTATAATTCATAATTAATCTAATTTAGGTTTTTTAAAAAGTTATTTTCAATTGAGAAAATTAAATGTATTTTGAGTTTGGTGATTCAAACAAAGAGTATTACCGAAGCCCACGGAATCAGTTGACTTTTAGTATGTGGCCAGAAAGAAGAAATCATAACTCTGTCGTCGTGAAAACGAAATCAGCAGTAAAAAAGCAGACATGAAAAACTTTTTCGCTATGGTTATCGACCATTTTATAACCATTTCAGTGAACGGAGTTTTTTAGTATTATATTAGTACTCAGACCACTCAATATAAATTGTTATATTCTCTGAAGAATTTATTTTTGGTAATTAATATCGACAACTATTTTATTAAATATCAATCTGGATTCAAGTTCAAATGATAAAATTAATGAATAAATTTGTACAGGAATCGCTTGGATCCAAAAAAGCCTATATAAGCTACCAGATCAAAGAATTACCTGTATGTCTCGGAGCAGATAAGTACATCGACTTCACGACAGAAAAATGAAAAAAGCGACGTATAAACATACAAGAAAAAAGTCAAAGTATATAATCAAATTTATAATAACTGTTGAAAGTGTTGTAAATAAAGAAGTTATACGAAATAGTATCCAAATCCTGCTACCATTTATTTTTGTACAATAAACATACGTTTTTGAAACAATGATATTGAAGTGAGTTTTGAGGCTATTTTAGTTGTTTTGAGAGCGAGTTTTGAGAGAAATTCTGAAAGTCTTAATAACGATGGTTTTTGAATGATTTTCATGTATTCTATTTGAGAATTTGAGATTATTTTTATTCATTTTCATGAATCTCAATTTTGAGTTACATTATTTATGAAGTCTGTCTGCCGATAGGCTGGCAACGACCTTATTCAAAAATCGCCAGGGTTACCTTTATTTTGAGTCAATGAATCGTAATTTTACTTTGGTTATAATCCTGTGAATCTAATGTGTGAACTACGTATCTTTATTCCAATATGAGTTGGTAATAATCTCTTATTTATATTTCCATTTTTTATGGAGACAGGGAATCTGCACTAACCGTTTGCTTTATAAACTCTCTTTGATGTGATTGTCTATCGAACAGGCAAGCACGTGAAGATTTAAATTAGACTATATATTATACGGAATCAAATTAAATAAAAATATGAATATACTTGGAATATCAGCATTTTATCATGACAGTGCAGTCTGCTTAGTACAAAATGGCAAGATCACCGCTGCTGCACAGGAAGAACGATTTACCCGAAAAAAACACGATCACGCATTTCCATCAAATGCGATTCAATATTGCCTGAAGGAAGCGGGAATTGAGGGTAAAGACCTTGATTATGTTGCATTCTATGAAAAACCATTCCTGAAATTTGAACGGATTTTAGAAACTTATCTTGCCTACGCACCAATTGGTATCACATCCTTTTTAACTGCGATACCATTATGGATCAAGAAAAAATTGTGGATAAAAGAACTGATAAAGAATGAACTTAACTATAAAGGTGAAATAATTTTTTCCGAGCATCATGAATCGCATGCTGCTTCCGCATTTTTCCCTTCTCCGTTTCAGGAGGCTGCTTTTATTACGATGGATGGAGTGGGTGAATGGTCAACATCCAGTTTTGGAATTGGTAAGAACAACCAGATCGAATTACTGGCAGATATTCAATTTCCTCATTCGCTTGGATTGCTCTATTCCGCTTTTACTTATTATACCGGCTTCAGGATAAACTCCGGTGAATATAAAATGATGGGTTTAGCGCCTTATGGTGAAGCAAAATATAAACATATTATTTATGATCATTTGATTGATGTAAAAGAGGATGGTTCTTTCAGGTTGAATATGGAATACTTTAATTATTGTGCCGGCCTGACAATGACCAATAAGAAATTCCATAAATTGTTTGGCGGATCCCCGCGAAAATCCGATGGTAAAATAACTCAAAAAGAGATGGATTTAGCGCGTTCAGTGCAGGAAGTGACCGAAGAAATTGTAATTAAAATGGCAGCGCACGTGAGAAAAGAGACCGGGATTAAATCTCTTTGCATTGCCGGGGGTGTTGCATTGAATTGTGTTGCCAATGGAAAACTACTTCGATCCGGTTTGTTTGATGATATCTGGATACAGCCGGCTGCGGGAGATGCAGGTGGAGCTGTAGGTTGCGCTTTGTTTACGTGGTATCAGTATCTGAACAATCCAAGAAATGCTGATAACAAATCTGATTCTATGCAAGGCGCTTATCTAGGGCCTGAATTTAAAAACAGCAGCGTCGAATCATTTCTTCAACAGAATGACTATCCTTATCAAACTTTAACAGATGAAGAATTACCTGAAAAAGTAGCGGATTTAATTGCAAGTGGAAACGTAATCGGCTGGTTCCAGGGACGTATGGAATTTGGACCCAGAGCATTAGGTTCCAGATCGATTATCGGGGATGCAAAATCATCTAAAATGCAGAAAAGAATAAATCTGAAAATCAAACATCGTGAAAGCTTCCGTCCATTTGCACCATCCGTGAGAGTGGAAAACATTTCTGAATATTTTGAAATCGACAGGGAAAGTCCTTATATGCTGTTGGTTTCCAATGTGCAAAAAAACAAACAGATTAATATGACGAAAGAGCAAAATTCATATTTCGGGCTTGATAAGCTGAATGTGGTGCGGTCTGAAATCCCGGCAGTCACTCATGTGGATTATTCCGCCAGAATTCAATCAGTAAATAGAAAAACAAATCCCCGCTACCATGATCTGCTCACAAAGTTTAATAATAAATACGGATGCCCGGTCATTGTGAATACCTCATTCAATGTTCGTGGAGAACCAATTGTATGTACGCCGAATGACGCCTATCTCTGCTTCATGCGAACGGAGATGGATTATTTGATCATAGGGAATTATTTGATGGATAAAAAGGATCAAAAACCACTTCATGGAGATCTTTATCGGCGTAAAATATTTGAATTGGATTAAGATATGTTTGAAGAAATTAAAAATATTAAAAGCGAAACTAGCGACCTACGGAAATTTGGGATTACGATTGGGATCGTTTCGATCGTAATCGCCGGATTTTTCTATTGGAAGAATAAAGAGTCATTTCAATTATTACTCACTGTCGGTACGGTATTGTGTATTCTAGGCGCGGTAATACCCTTTGTCCTGAAACCGGTTCATTGGATATGGATGAGTTTTGCAACCATCTTGAACTGGTTCATGACCCGGGTGATATTAAGCCTTCTGTTTTACATGATAGTTACCCCGATTGGACTGATATCAAGAATGTTGGGGAAACAGTTTTTAAAACTAAAATGGAATAAGGCAAAACCGACGTACTGGAATTATCATTCAGGCGGTGTATGTGAAAAAGAAAACTATGAAAAACAATTTTAATAACTAGGAAAAAAGATGTCAAAACTTTCAATCTTATTAGAATTCTGGGATTTTATGAAACACCGCAAGAAATGGTGGTTAACTCCAATTATTTTACTTCTGGTTCTGTTTAGCGCTTTAATTTTTCTTACAGAGGGATCAGCGATCGCACCTTTCATCTACACGTTGTTTTAAGGAACTATCCAAATAATAATTACATACATATTTATATGAATTTCGAAAAGTAATTTGAAAGACCAGGCATTTAAGACATTATGAAAGTTGTTAAATTTTTTATTTTTATTACGATCCCTGCTTCTTTAATCGTTATTATATTTATCGAATTCATTCTCAGAGCACTCGGACCGGTTATTCTCTATCCCGAAGTCCAAGACAAATTCGAAATTCAGGCAGACCCAGGAATAAATGGAGAGGAAATTAATCGTGATTATTATCCATCTAAGGACAAATCCGTTTCACTGGTATTTCTTGGGGATTCTTTTCTGACCCCGATAGGTATTGAAAAATATCAATTATTTCCTAATGAGTTAGAACGAATTTTAGTAGACCATTTCAAAATGAAGTTTAATACTACCAATCTTGGACAAGAAGGATTTAGTACCGGACAAGAAATAGAAGCATATAGGAAATATGTAAAAGAAGATACAAGCAAAACAGACCTGGTTATCTTAATGTTCTATATGGGAAACGATTTGCAAAATAATTGTATGTATGATCCGGATGCCCCAAAACCTATTTATCGGATGATCAATGATTCTCTGGTGACATTGAATCCAGGCAATTTTATAGCTGCAAAAAAGGATGTTGAAAATAAAGATTTTGAAGTTAAGCCCCAATACTCCCACTTGGTAAAACATGTTATCTCCCAATTATACACATACAAACTAATAATGAACAGGTTAAAGTATATGCCGTTTGTTTGGCGATTATATGAAAAATGTTTTGGAGAAAAAGTTTTCAATCTGTCTCCAAAAACTTCATTGATCTATAATTCCTGGACGGGTAAATACGATGTCGAATGGATGACCACAGGCAGGCTTATTAAATCACTGAAATTACAGGTTGAGAAAGAAAATTCACAATTATTGGTCGTTATTATTCCTGATAATAATCAGGTATTTAAAGAATCATTTTGGACTGATATATTTAATAAATATGATGTGCCACAAGATGCTCCTAATCGGATACTTACAGATTATTTTAAATTAAACAGTATTGGTTATTTAGATTTATTTGAATGTTTTTATAA
>JABMOW010000028.1 GCA_013204025.1 Fidelibacterota bacterium
CACAGCAATTATGAATGAATTATTTTTTCGTACTATTGCAAGGCTTCCCGGGGAAGTTGGAATTATTATTTCGTACAAAATACGAATTAGCGGGACACAGTGACATCGTTTGGATATACTTCATGAGAACCTCAAATCAAGGAGATCTCATGAAACCCAAAAAACATCTCAGCTTTGGCAGTCTGCATAATTTTATGTCGAACCACATCCATCAATATCCCGATTGGCGGCAGGAGAATAAAAATGACTATAGCATTCACGATGCCGTTATGAGCGGTTTCGCCTGTATGTATTTCCAGAGTCCCTCTTTATTGCAGTTTCAAAAAGAACTGGAAGACAAGGAAAAGAACAATAATATGAGAACACTTTTTGGAGTATCCGATATTCCTGAAAATACACAGCTTAGAAATATTGTTGATAAAGTCGATAGTGAGTATCTTCGCCCAGTTTTCAAAGAGTTCCTGGCTCGCTTGCAAAGAGCAAAACATCTTGAACAATATCAATTCCTAGATGGCAAGTATATCTGCAATATCGACGGAACACAGTTTTTCAGTTCAAACAAAGTGGACTGCCCGCAATGTCTGACGACGACGCATAAAAACGGTGATATAACCTGTTCGCACAAGGTGCTTCAGGGAGTTATTATACACCCCGATATCAAGCAGGTCCTACCGTTGATGCCGGAGCAGATTGTCAATTCCGACGGCACTTCCAAACAGGATTGTGAAATTAATGCCTCGAAAAGATGGTTGTTAAAAGTTAAGAAGGATCATCCCCGATTGAATCTGATTATTAACGCCGATGGATTATCATCCAAACAACCTTTTATTACCGAAGTGAATCAAGTGGGGTATCATTATATTATTGTCGCCAAGCAGGATGATCATAAATACATGATGGAATGGATAGACGCTTTCGATTCAATCCCCTCAAAAAGCGTTGTCGACGCAAAAGGGAAAAGGCACGAATACGAGTGGGTCGAGGATATACCCTTGAATGGAAGAAAGGATTCGATTCGGGTGAATTTTTTTCGCTATCGGATCATCTCGATAGATAGAAACGGTAAGGAAAAAATCAATTACAAATGCAGTTGGGTGACCGATCTTCCTGTGAATACGGAAACCATTGAAATCATGGTCAAAGGAGCTCGAAAACGATGGAAAATCGAAAATGAGTGTTTCAACACTCTCAAGAATCAAGGCTATTGTATTGAACATAACTACGGTCACGGCAAAGAGAATTTATGCTTCAACATGTACATTTTTACACTTTTGGCTTTTTATTTTCATCAGATTTTTGAATTGACTGACCGTATATACCAAGCCTGTCGTATAAAGTTTGGCAGTAAACGTCATATGTGGGAAAAACTACGGACCGCCATCGGGTGGTTTGTCTTTGAAAGTTGGGATCTTCTATTGGATTTTGTCTTGACGCCAACAAAGTACAGCAAACCGTTAAGAAAGGTATCCGGATAATTTTCGGCGATCGATGTAGCGTCTTACTAATCCAATTTTAATCCCGAATTACGGAAGGCAGGATAGGTTTGTCTAAAAAACGATAAAAGCCGTCCCGTTTCCGCTATTTCACGGAATATTTTGAAAACATCTCTTTTTTTGGACGGACGAGATCCAGTTTTTTTTGAACCAAAGGAAAATTAACGACAATTTCACTGCAGTGAACATTTCATCCATTTTTTCTGAATATTGTGATTTGTACTTTTTAATCCAATCCAGATATGCTACGTTATTTTTTTCATAATTAAAACTAGATGCGAGTCCAAAAATGTTACCATTGGAAAAACTCAAATCACTGGGGCTTAAATTGGTCAAAACGATAGCGGAGAATCAGCTGGCTGGAACAATAGACATAGAAAGTAACAAAGGAACAAAATTCACCATCAAATTCAATATCGATAAAACTTAACCATAGAAAAAGCCATCAGGAAAGCAGAAATAGATAAACCGGTACGCCAGATTCTCACGAATCTGACAGGCAATGCGATCAAGTTTACCACCCAAGGTGAGGAGTCTGTCCCCCTACGATCTGGTTTTCATGGATGTGCAGATCCCATTCTCCCCAGTCACAGGTCCTTGATCACCAGATCAGGATCAACGCCATGACGGCGCACGCGGTGAAAGGAGACAAAGAAATGGTGGATGAGGCTAGAATTTGACCCCTATAATTGGATTGTGAACTGCATTTACTATGCTGCAAAATTTTATCACAGTTAGTTACAGTTTAGCTATTGTGTCGATAAGTAGTATTATTTACACAGTTAG
>JABMOW010000029.1 GCA_013204025.1 Fidelibacterota bacterium
GCCAATTTCCTCAAAATCGGGGTTGGAGCCAGAGCTACATCAATGGGGGATGCCTTTGTGGCATTATCTGATGATATTACTTGTCTGTATTGGAATCCGGGTGGGCTTGGTAGACTTGAAAAGAATTCTGTCATTTTTCAGGCTACAGACTGGATATTGGATAGTCGTCTAAGTTTTGTAGGTATTTCCTATAAGCTGAGCTCAAAAGGTGTTTTTGGCCTCAGCATGTACTCATTTTCATCAGGTGAAATTCAAGAAACAACCCTTTCATATCCTGATGGAACTGGTAATACATTTTCTACGGCAAATTCATGTTTTGGATTAACCTACTCACGACAAATTACAGATCGGTTCTCAGCTGGATTAAGCCTAAAATATGTCACCGAACAGTTGTACCTGGAAAAAGCGAATACGGTTGCCATGGATGTAGGCAGCCTATTTGTAACCAACTTTTTAAACAATATGCGTATTGGATTTAGCTTGTCCAATTTGGGCGGGCGTATGCAACTGGAAGGTGCCAGTTTGGGTATCAAATATACTCCTGGGATCAAAACTTATCCGGCTCAGTTGAGTACCGAACCCTGGGACATCCCCCTACTTTTTAGATTCGGTCTGGCGACTGATATTTTGAATACAAATATTATCCGGATGACTGTTTCAACGGAGGTCATGGATTCCAGAGATTTTATCCACCGCATTTCAACGGGAACCGAATTGGCATTCAATGAAACAGTGTTCCTGCGTGGGGGCTATAAATATAATTATGATGAAACCAAGCTTACTCTAGGTGCTGGTGTGAAAACGAGCTTAGTGGCTGGATTGGAAATGAGCGCAGATTATTCCTATGGTGATTTTGGTGTTTTTAGCAAATATCAACGATTCTCAGTCATCATTGGATTTTAATTATTAGCTTCATTCTGATAAGAACACATAACCACTGAAATCACTCAAGAAGTTTCCTTTAGAAAGATTCCCCAAAAAAATAGAACAGTACAGGAAGATATTTAAAGTATGCATGTTTATGTTAATAACAGGTTAAGGAATTCAATCTACATCTCAGTTGCTACGCTGTATTTATTGCTAGGCTGTATTGAACGCCGAGCTGTTACTGCGCCTGGGTATGATATCCCTGAGGTGCAGAGACCAACGGTTTCACACCATGTACCACTAAGTAATGCAACCAATATTGATGAAAATACTTCCGTCACTACCTGGTTCTCAGAACTCATGGACGAGGAATCTATTCATAATCATTTCTCTCTTTATCCATTGGCTGATCTGGATTCGATCCAGACCATAGCGATAGCATATGATAATCCTGAATTCATCATTTCGGGGAGGACTTCATTGGGTGTATTTAAAAGTGAGGATAATGCAGAGAGTTGGTATTGGCAGACATCCAAAACATTACGTAAGACAATTTGGGATATAAAAATATCACCGCAAAATTCGAGCATAGCGTACCTGGCAACAACTGCTGGGGTATATCTTAGTACGGATAGTGGCTCAACATGGATTCCCAAAAATAATGATCTGGCTGACCTATTTGTACGATCATTAGCAATTGACCCCCATGATGCAAATATCGTTTACGCACTGACAAATTCCCTGGGTGTCTTTAAATCCACTAATGGGGGTGATACCTGGCTCGCCAAGAACACAGGCGTTAATTTGAGCCGCCCTCTTCATGAGATCAGCATCAGCCCAGTCAGCAGCAATAACCTTTTTATTACAACTGAGGGTAATTTTATACTCAGATCGGTGGATGCCGGGGAGGCCTGGGAAAGACTCCGTAGTGGATTGAGCGTCCGTGAATTTTATGCGGTTTCAGCTCACCCCCTTGACACAAACCTTATCTTTGCTGGCTCCTTTGCGACTGGTGTTTTCAGGAGTGCTAATAATGGTGATAACTGGAACAACATTAGTACAAATCTAGGCAATCTTACCATTAACGCGATTGCAGTAGATCCAACAGATACGAATACGGTTTACGTAGGGACAGCAGGTGGCATCTATAAAACAAGTAATGCTGGTGTAATGGAATCTGGGATCAGTTCAACTGTATGGAGTTCATTAAATCCCGCCTGGATCAACACGAATATCAAAACTCTGATTGTGCATCCATCAGATGAGATGCTTATCTTTACTTGCCTTCAGACCGATGGCTTTTACAGAAGTATTGATGGGGGAGAAAACTGGATTAAAAGAAGCAATCTTGTAACTGATAATATACTCGAAACGGGTATCATTAATTTTGAGATATGGCAGGATACAACAACGGTAATAACACCTATTGATTCGCTTCTGAGCGATACTACAATTATTCACCCTTACATACTCAGCCGCGCATTAGAGGGTTGGGATGGTGATGGGGATCCACCGCTGGACCTGAATCCTACAGCAACCAAAATGATCTTTGATCCAGATTCATCATTAATCACAAATTGCAAATACAGAATCAAGCTAAAAGGGAAGTTTGAAAGTGATGACATAACTTTGCAATCCAACCCCTCAGCAGTGATGGATAGAAATGGAAACTCATTGGAATCAGATGCCAGCTATGTATTTACCACAAAATAATTGTTTGGGATATTTTTCTTTAAATCCAAAATAAACATAAACCCACTACTTCATTACGCATCGTTCATTGCATAGTCGCTGAGTTCAGACCATATACACAAAAATAAAGCAGTAAATTTTAACTTATTACAAGCGAGGGAACAAACATGAGACAGAGATACTTATGGAAGGCATTGATTTTATTGGCAATAATTCCAATATTAGCAAATGGTCAAACTGTTTATCAAATCTCTGACGGTGAGAATAAAATAGATTCTCTACTCTTCTACAATGTTCAAGCAGGAGATATCATTGAACTGACCTCAAATGGTGGATACTATTACGAATGGTTTCCAGCTGAGATCTCAATACCTCTGACCATCAGAGCGAAAGCAGGTCTTGAAGTAAAGCCCATCTGGTATTGTGATGATGATGCAAAGATGATTGTAGTTTATGATGATTTGACTCTTGAGGGAATTCGATTTGACGGTTCTCTCGGGATGAATCCGACAGATCGTTGTCTTATCACAGATAGCACTGGTACCGGCACTGGGACAAAGCTTGATTATCATTTGACCATCGAAAATTGCGAATTTGTCAATTTTGATCGAGTTATCTATGGTCAGCCATACACTCAGGCAGACACAGTATCAATTTCAAACGCCTGGTTTGCTCATATCGGTGAAAGAGCGATATATTATAAGGATCCTGAGCTGGACCCGGGCTCAGTCAAACATTTCTTTCTTGAGAATAGCACCTTCTGGGATATCGGTGAAGATGTCATATATGTAGGCGATCACGATGCGGATAGTGAGACACCCGGTCCCGAATTTGTTGTGGACCACGTGACGATACATGATCCAGGAATGGCCGATGCCGGTATTAAAACAATATATCCCAAATATCTTGAC
>JABMOW010000030.1 GCA_013204025.1 Fidelibacterota bacterium
TATCGAAATTGTCGATCGGTTACGAGCTGATCCTCTAACTATTGAGGACACGAGGCAGACCGCTATTACCCATGCAATTGATTTAGTATCTCCTGCAGTTGTGGGAATCAATGTCACCCAGCTTAAACAGAAACAGGGTAACTTGAAACTGGACCCGTTCTGGGGCTGGTATTTTCCTCAAAACCGTACATACACAGTCGAAAGTCTGGGGTCCGGGGTTATCATCAGTCAGGATGGTTATGTCGTCAGTAACGCTCATGTGGTTGAGGATGCTTATGAGATTATTGTTACCTTACCGGGGGGGCGAAGAATGAGTGCAGAATTGATTGGCATTGATAATCTGACAGATGTTGCACTTATGAAAATCGATGGAAATGATTTGCCTTTCGTGCAAATGGGAAATTCTGACGATCTTATTGTCGGGGAATGGGCGATTGCTCTGGGTAATCCTCTGGGATTATTTGATGTGGGGTACAAACCGACGGCAACTCTGGGGATTATAAGCGGTCTGGACATGGATTTCGGACTAAAAGAATCCGGTCACGTTTATCAGGATATGATCCAGACGGATGCATCCATCAATCCGGGAAATAGTGGTGGACCACTAGCAAATTCTTTAGGAGAAGTGATCGGCATTAATACATTCATCATCACCGGTAGCGGATATTCCACAGGATCGATCGGCATAGGATTTTCAATCCCTATCAACCGGATAAGAGAAATTACCGACGAACTGAAAAAACATGGAAAAGTTGAACGGGATTTTTCCACAGGTGTGCATGTTCAATCTGTTGACCGATATCTGATGCAGTATTTACGCCTGCCCTCCACAGATGGTGTCATCGTAACCGATATTGAAAAACGATCCGCCGGGGAAAAAGCCGGTTTGCAAATTGGTGATATCATCCTGGAAGTAGAGGGGAATAAGGTCACCACCCATACCGATATTTTGCGGATCATCGATGAAGGATTCCTTAAAGTTGGTGATTTTATCCATCTTGCCATTTGGCGTGATGGAAAACAAATGGAAATTTCCTTAGAATTAGCCGAGCGAAAATGAGAGAAAATCAATGATTCAACGGTACACAACGCCAGAGATGTCACATCTGTGGTCAGATGAACATAAGTATTCGGTGTGGAAAGATGTGGAACTGGCTGTTGTGGATATCCTGACAATCCACGGTAAAATCCCGTCCACTTCTGCAAAAGTTATTCATGAAAAAGCAGATTTTACTGTAGATCGAATAAATGAAATAGAACTTACTACCCGCCATGATGTGATCGCTTTTCTCACCTGTATGGCTGAATATATTGGTCCGGATTCGCGATTTGTACACATGGGGATGACATCTTCCGACCTGCTGGATACTTCGCTGGCACTCATCTGCAAGGAAGCTGGACACGTTATCCTGAATAAACTGAGCATCTTTCGTGATGTACTTCGGAATCAAGCCGTACGATACCGGGAGACTTTTCAGATCGGACGTTCTCACGGAATCCATGCCGAACCTATTACATTTGGATTGAAACTTGCTCTGTGGAGTGAGGAGATCACTCGCCATATTGACCGGTGGAATGCCGCCATTGAAACCATTTCTGTTGGGAAAATTTCCGGTGCGGTGGGTACCTATCAACATATCGATCCAGATATAGAATCCGAAACCTGCCACCGGTTGGGATTGCAACCGGCTTCCGTATCGAATCAGATTATACAAAGAGATCGCCATGCACATTATTTATCAATGTTGGCACTTATTGGCGCTTCACTTGAGAAATTTGCAGTAGAAATCCGCCACATGCAAAGGACGGAAGTTCGAGAAGCGGAAGAATATTTTCATAAAGGGCAGAAAGGATCCTCTGCCATGCCGCATAAGAGAAATCCCATCACGACTGAACAGATCACCGGGATGGCACGTATCCTCCGGGGGAATGCTCATGCTGCGATGGAAAATGTAGCTCTTTGGCATGAACGGGACATTTCACATTCATCGGTCGAACGGATCATCCTGCCTGATTCAACCACACTCGTAGATTACATGCTCAATAAAATGATCTCATTGATGGAAAATCTACTAGTATATCCTGAAAATATGATGAAAAACCTTGAATTGACCAATGGCCTGATTTTTAGTCAGGAAGTTCTTCTTGCATTAGTCAGAGCGGGTGTCACTCGTGAAGACGCTTATGCAATAGTTCAAAAAAATGCTATGGAAGTCTGGAATAAAAAACTCGATTTTAAAGTCCTGCTAAAATCAGATCAGGATGTCAAAAAGTACATGTCCGATGAAGAAATTGATTCACTGTTTGATCTTCATTCCGTGATGAAAAATATCAATAAAATATTTGAAAGGATAGGATTGACTCAGTGAATGTAATCCGGGAGCAATTGAATAATACGCTGGAAGAATTGGTTTTGCCAGGATTGGGGAAATCCTATCATGGAAAAGTGCGAGATAATTTTTTCTTGGAAGAAGAGATTGTCATGATCACATCAGATCGCGTTTCAGCATTTGATAAGGTGCTGGGGACAATTCCATTTAAAGGTCAGATTCTCACTCAAATTGCTAAATTTTGGTTTGATAAAACAAAAACCATTGTTCCAAATCATATTTTATCTTATCCCGATCCCCAGGTATTGATCGCAAAAAAAGCGCAAACCCTTCCCGTCGAGATCATTGTCCGTGGATACATTACAGGGAGCCTCTGGCGAGAATATGCCAACGGAATAAACGGCCAATATGGATTTACGCTTCCTAGCGGATTAAAGAAAAATCAGAAGTTCGATGAACCGATTGTGACTCCCACAACAAAAGCAGAATATGGGATGCATGATGAACCCATTTCCAGAGAAAAAATTGTTTCAGAGCTTGTCGATCCGGCGATCTACGATAAAGCGGTTGAATATTCTCTGGCATTATTTAGTGTTGGGCAGGATTGGGCGAGCCGGTGCGGACTCATTCTCGTCGATACTAAGTACGAATTTGGGCTGGTTAACGGTGAACTCATTTTGGTGGACGAAGTACATACGCCCGACTCCAGCAGATACTGGATTGGCGATTATTACGAGACTCGATTTAACGGAGGCGAAGAACAGAAAATGCTGGACAAAGAGAATATCCGACAGTGGTTGCTAGAACGAGGATTTTCAGGAGATAGCGAACCTCCCAAGCTTACAGATGATATCCGGATATTTCTTGCCGAACAGTACATCGAATTATACCAACTGAT
Organism: Fidelibacterota bacterium; assembly: GCA_013204025.1. GTDB lineage: Bacteria > Fidelibacterota > Marinisomatia > SCGC-AAA003-L08 > JACNLC01 > JABMOW01. The sequence goes on from JABMOW010000030.1 coordinate 3,229, forward strand.
CACAAATGAAAAATTTGATGCCCAAGTGGGCCGTGTTTCTGACCGAATATTTTCTAATCTGCAAAAATCCGGATACATCACATGATTGCATCTGAAGGTAAAATCATCCTGATCCCTTTGCTGTTGATTACACTCGCAGCATTTTGGTTTCAACACAGTTATCAATCGGCGTGGTTGTACCGCATCAACTGGGTATTGGTTGTACTATTTCTGTTCTGCTTATATTTTTTCAGAATACCGGTGAGAGTGATGAGCTCAAACCATGACCAATTTATTTCCCCGGCAGATGGAAAAGTTGTGCAGATCATCCCTGTTAACGATCCTGATTTGGGAGAAGTAAAGCAGATATCCATATTTTTGTCTGTATTTAATGTCCATCAGCAATGGATACCCTTGTCAGGAAAAGTCCTGTCCAAAAAGGTCATCCATGGGAAATATTTGGCTGCGTTCAATCATAAAGCTAGTCTTGACAACGAACAGACATGGACTGTTTTGGAGGACACACAAGGAAACTCCTATAAAATCAAGCAGATTGCCGGACTGATAGCCAGACGTGTGATCAACCATTTGGAAGCTGATCTTGAAGTTACTAGAGGTGGTAAGTTAGGATTCATTCGATTTGGTTCACGGGTGGATATATTAATCCCCGACAATTTTTTAGTATCTGTAAATATTGGTGATCGGATTAAAGGTGGAGAAACCATAATAGGACAATTTAAATGAAAAGACCAAATGTTCAAAGACATATCCCAAGCTTCTTCACACTGATCAACTTGTTTTTGGGATTTCTAGCTATACTAAATGTACAATCAGGTAATTTTACTCATGCCTGTTATTACATCCTGATTGCAGGTGTATTCGATTCATTAGATGGGAAAATTGCCCGTAAAGTAGGTATCACCTCTTCCTTTGGTACAGAAATCGATTCGCTTGCAGATATGGTATCTTTCTGCCTGGCACCTTCAGTGCTGGTATACACGCTTTATACCAAGGGATTACCTGGCATTTCAGGTGAATTGATTGCTGCGACTCCTCTGATATTGGGTGCGATCCGACTAGCAAAATTCAATACATTACACGAAGAATCACCAAAATCCTATTTTATCGGATTACCCACTCCTGTGAATGCATTGGCGATTGTATCTTTGGTGTTATGGACTGAAAGTATGAAGCTTACCACTCCTGAGTATACTCAACCACGGTTACTCATCCCCATTATCATTTATATTTCATTCCTGATGGTAAGTAAGATCAAATATCCGAAATTTCCACTTTTGAATATTAAATCCGGGACAGACAATAATATGAGATTATTTGGCCTCGTTTTATTCATGGTGTGTTTTATTATCAGCTTTTTTTATGGTTTACAGTTTTGGATTCTGATGGGTTTCGCCTCATTTTACATTCTTTACGGAATCATCAAACGGTTAACTGATCCCGATTATGGTGACATTCCTCAATTGTGATTTTGACCATTTGAAAAAAACGAAACTTACCACTTCCAAATTATCGTTCTAAAAATTAAGGGAATTCATGAAGGCAAAAATATATCTCACATATAAGGAAGGGATACTTGATCCTGAAGGTAATGCAGTGAAGCGTGCACTAAAATCCATCGGATTCAATTCTGTAGATACGGTTCAATTTGGGAAATACATTGAAATGACTTTTACCGGTGTATCTAAAGAAGAAGCTGAAAAATTAACAGATGAAGCTTGTAGAAAATTATTAGCAAATCCCAATACACAATCTTATAGATTCGAGGTAGCAGAACAGTGAGAGTTGCAGTTATTGTTTTCCCCGGATCCAACTGTGACCATGATGCCTACTACGTGATAAAGCAGGTGCTTGGTGTAAGTGTTGATTTTATATGGCATACTGAAAACGATCTTTCTAAATATGCGGCAATCATTCTTCCCGGTGGATTTTCATATGGGGACTATCTTCGCGCAGGCGCCATTGCCAGGTTTTCACCAGTGATGGATGCTATTATTCAAAGCGCAAAAAAAGGGAAAACCATCATCGGTATCTGTAATGGGTTTCAAATATTAGTTGAATCAGGATTACTTCCGGGTGCTTTGATCACCAACCAAGGTATTAAATTCCTCAGCCGGGACGTTATGGTAAAGGTTGAATCCAATTCATCCATTTTTACTCGAAAATACTCAAAAGGAGATGTTCTTCGGATTCCCATCGCTCATAAGCAGGGGAATTATGTTGCCTCCCCAAAAATACTAAAAAAGCTAGAAGACAATAACCAGATCGTGTTTACTTATCATCCTGAAAATGAAGATGGTAATCCCAATGGGTCGGTGCAATCCATTGCTGGGATTATTAACGAAAAGGGAAATGTCCTGGGGATGATGCCTCATCCCGAACGGGCTGCGGAATCGATACTGGGTTCATCTGATGGCGTAAAAATATTTGAATCTATGTTAGGGATATCATGAGAAAAATTATACCGAACAGAAAATGGTCAATTCCATTTATCACGTTGGTCTTGTTGTCTGGAACAATTTTAGGAACAATCCTCGGTGTATTGGTCTCACGGACGCTTCCTGAAGGAGTTGTGAAGCAATTCTTTTTAACCAGCAAACCCATCGGATGGGATCCCTTCACATTTAATCTCCAGGCCATTACTCTCACTACCGGATTTACTCTTGACATCAGTGTGGCGAGTATTATTGGAATCGTGGTTGCCTGGTATTTCCTAAGATATTTCAAGTAATCATATCGAGAACTAATATCATTTTCTAAATGCGAAATTGAAATTAAACTGAAATCGCGTGACTTCAGCTCCGTCGTGAGCCATTATCTGGCGGAAAATCTTAAAATCTGAACTGATATTATTATACAATTTAAATTTGGCAATAAAATTGTACCCGTAGAAACCGATTGGCTCAATGAAATCGCTCCTTGAGAAATCCGGATCCAAAGTTGAATTTCGCTCCGCATGAAAATACCCCAGGCTCATATCCACTGATTTTATCCGTCCCGAAACAAATGTAACAATACTTTTATTCTCTACATCTTTATCGCTGGATGTATACTCAATTCCTAAAGACCCCAATTGGTTTGATAGTAATAGTGTCACGAGGGAAACCATTCTATTGGGAACTGAATTTTCCAAATAATTCATGTTGAAAATAGCGACACCCAATTTGGTATCCATCTTTCCCATCTGATCGGAATATACACCCTGAATCCACAACAAATTATCATCTGCAAAAATACCAGTCCAATTTTTCTCTGTGAGAATGTATTTTCCAAATGAAAATACGGTTTTGTCAGTTGTGAGTGTCATCATGATTCCTTCCGAAAATATCCATTCAATATCAATTCTACTTTTTCTAATCAGACCGGACGTCAGACCAAAGATTTCAGTTTGGATCTTCCGCTAAATGGAACAGTGGACTTCCCTGCCTGCGTGAAACATTCATGTGTCAGGTGTAGAATTTTGTGCGGCGTTGAAATCACAGCTGAAAATCTATCAAAACTAGGTTATCCATTATTCAATAAACAGACTTAATAATTACCTGTAAATCTTGGAAGAATGAATCATTTTGCTTAACTTTGGTTTGACATTTTATTCCAATATCAACTAATTAGTGGCGACGGTGAGTAATAATATTACTTTTTTAAAAGAACCTCAAAACCATCGCAAGGTATTTAGAAAATAAATGTGAATTCAAAATAAGTTTTACCAGAATGTTTAATATTTATAATAAGCCATCATGAATTCTAAAAACCCAAAAATAGCTGAAAATAACCAGTTTATTCAAGGTGGGGAAGAAACTAATAAGCTTCGGAAGTATATTGAATCCGGTAGATCCATGTTAAACGTTGATCTCGGTCAGGCAGAATTAATTGGCGAAAATTCATTGAAACTGGCACAAGAATTAAACGATGTCTCTCTGGAATCATTGGCATTAAATCTGCTATGCGATTGCAAGTTTTCTGCAGGCATGGTCAGTTCAGGCAAATTACTAGCAGAGCGGGCCTTAGAGCTTCAAAAAGAAATATCTGCACCCCCACAAATAATTGTTCGAACACTTAATCAAATAGCGAATAACCATTTTCGGCTCAATAATTTTGACGAGAGTCTGAAGTATTATACTGAAGCTCTGAAGATTCACAAAGATCATGATCACCAATATGGAATTGCCTTGATCACGGGGAACATGGCGATTGTTTATAAGCAGAAAGGAAATATTAGCGATTGCATAAAGTATTGTGATAAAGCACTTATGATTAATCGTAAAATCGGAAATGAAGAAGGCGTTGCAATTAATCTTCATAATAAAGGTGCCGCATTTTTTGATGAAGAAAAACTTGAAAAAAGTGCTCGGATTCATTTGAGAGCTCTAAAAATCCGAGAAAAACTGGAAAATAAAGAAGGGATAGCGCAATCTCTTGGCTGCATCGGGATTTGTTTTTCGGCGATGAAGAAATATAATGACGCACTGGATTATCTGAATAAAGCATTACAGATCAGCAAACAGATCGGAAACGGCTATCTCACTGCACACTATCTTTCTGATATTGCAGAAATTTATAACCATCAACATGACTACAAAAAGAGCCTGAAATTTAATTTTGAAGCTCTTGAACAAGCTAAAATAGGTGGACTAAAAAGTAATGAAACTACTATTCTGATTGGGTTATCAAGTACTTATTTAGAACTTGGCAAACTGGAAGAAAGCTTAGACTTTGCCTTGCAGGCATATGAAAACACGATTGATACGGGTGAACTTGTTCATCTACCTGGACATTTACTACAACTTTCAAATATTTACCTCACAATGGAAGATCTTCAAAAAGCAATGCAAAATGCATCTGATGCTTTGAATCTTGCCACAGAAAAAGGGATGTTAACAGAGACTGTAAGCGCCCATTTACTGTTATCGAATATTTACAAAAAAAGTGAAATGTGGGAAAATGCGTTTCACAGTTATGTGAAATATTCTGAACTCAATTCTGAATTTTTGCAAAAACAAAGGGGAGAGAAAATTGCTCAAATGCAAGCTCGATATGAAACTGAACATGCGAATCGCAAGGCAGAAATATATCGACTTAAAAATGTTAAGCTGGTTCAAAAAAACAAATTGATTAAGCAGCAACAAGAAGCACTCACCATATCTGAACAAAGTTACCGAAAAGTCGCTGAAAAATTAGCGGAATCAAATAGCATCAAGGCATTATTGCTGGATATTATTGCTCATGATTTAAAGAATCCTGTTGGTGTGATTTTCGGTATGAGTCAAATGGTTAAAGAAAATCTTGGTGAGAACAGTATGGTTGATCTGATTGCTTCAAGTAGCGAAAGCTTGTTAAAGGTTCTGGAGCATGCCACCAGTTTGAGCAAAGTTTCAGCCGGAGACGAAATCAAAAAGGATGATTTAAATCTTCGTGCTGTGATTGAGGATGTTCTGCTAGATTTCTCAAGCCAATTAAACAGTGAAAATATGGAAATAATCATGAATATTCCTGATGATGTCATCTTTAAAGCGCATCCTCTCGTCAGTGAGATATTTGAGAATTATATCAGCAATGCTATCAAGTATGCAAACGAAGGAAAATCCATCCATATCAAGTCTGAAGTGGTAAGCGGTCATGTCGTTATCTCCATAAGTGATCTGGGAAAAACTATTTCTTCCAATGATCGTCTTGCAATTTTTGAGCGAACGACGCAACTGTCCAAAGGTGAAAAACATGGGCGAGGGTTAGGGTTGGCTATCGCAAAAAAAATTGCACAAGCTCATCAAGGTGAGTGTTGGGTTGAACCAAATCATCCACAGGGAAATTCATTCTGTGTTCGTCTGCCATTATAAAAACTATTAAGTTGAAGTTAAAAACTCCAAAAGTTGACCAGTCTTCTATCAAACTTCCACAACACAATTCTCATTTATTCAATATCTTCAACCTCCAAGGTTTCTTAGAGAGATAGTTTCTCATAGATCCGAGTGTACTTGTTATGAAGATAGACCACAATTAAAAGGTGATCTTTCAAAAACAATCTTTTTACAAATCGCTTTCCTGTTGTAAATTCAACAGATAATCACAGTTTTCTCTATTATTGAATCGGTGTTTACAACTATAACTCATAACAAAAGGGGATGATATGTATAGAACATTGGCAATCGATTTTGTGGAGTGGTTTTTGGCATTTGCCGGATTTTGCAACCTTCTGTTGGGATTGATATTGATCCTGAAACCCAAGTTGATTATAGATCTGAATCAGAAAATGAGTATTTGGATTTCAACCCGGAGTGCTACTAAACAGTTGGAAATTCAACGAGATACAGAAAAATTCCTTTTCAAATATAATTCTATTTTAGGATGGATATTGCTTATGGGATTTGTCATAAGTCTGTATGTGTATTTTACTCAATTTCAACTGAACGTATTCCGCGAATCGGTTGATCAGTTTAAATACGGACCCATGGTTGATATCGTCATGACTTCGGCTAAGTGGATTTTCATAATATTTGTACTACTCGGTATTTTCAGTATGCTGCTCCTGATATTTACTCCGAAAACGTTGAAAAGGATTATTGGGTTCACTGATAAATGGATATCCACCAGGCTCATATTTTTACCTCTGGAAAAAATGTATTTTCAATTTGATGGATTTGTTATTAATCACAACGTCATTTTTGGTGTTTTGCTGGTAATTTTCTCAGGCTATATGTTCTATCTATTTCGATAATATTTAACCTGCTTGTTAATTGTGGGTGGAAAATATCAACCGGGCATAAAATTAGTTTCTGATACTACGAAAATAATCTAATCTGTTTTTGTTGATTTGAGTCTTTTGATTTTCTCTGGTATCTTCCCATCGGAAAAATGCTGATCCCAAAAGTCAAATTCATTGTGGGAGAGTTATAGTTTGAAAACACCCTGCGATTATCATTTCAGATATTAAAAAAGGGGGATGGAAAATACCATCCCCCTTTTTTTATTAGTTTAATTGTTTATTTCATCAACATTAGTTTTTGTGTTTTTGTATAATCAGGAGTGATCATTTTTACAAAATAAAGACCAGATGAATATCCATCTGCATTCCATTGGTAATTATGATATCCAGCTGCCAATACACCATTGGCCAATACAGCTAATTCTCTACCATTCATATCGTAGATGATCAGTGAGACTGCTACTGCATCCGGTATTACAAATCCGATAGATGTGACCGGATTGAATGGATTCGGATACGCAGCATTGAGGGTATACTCGACAGGCGCTAACGAGTTAATCCTGGCGGTAATATTGGATCCCTGCCAGTCAGTAACAATGCTTGAAGTAATGTTGAGTTCACCTGAATAGCTGAACAAAGCATCACTCGTTAACGGAGTTCCATTAGCGCTAAAGATGAGTATTGTATGCTCGGACTTGAATATTTCCCAGCCTGCAGATAAATGAGACTCAGTAATTTCAAATTCACCAAAGTACTCTAACTGCATGCCTGCAATGTCGCCTTCAGAGGTCACACTGAACATGCCATCGCCGTAATAAAGATTCGCTTGTACGAGATCATTGCCTCTGATCACCGGACTGCCCAAAATATTCTGAATAAGCTGAACGATGTCGATAATACTGATGTATCCGTTAGTAAATACATCTGCAGCATAGAATTGGCAATCTGTAGGATCAACCTCTCCAAAGATGATTCCCACGACTACAGCCACATCCAGAACGTCAATACTGCCATCAATGTTTACATCTCCTACAACGGGTCCGAATGAAATGCATTCTCCAACCTCAACGGGTAGGATGATGGGACCGACGCCTGCCATTTCAGGTGCAACGATACATAATTCAGTAAAACCACAACCGTCAAAGCTCAGGGTGGTCAATACGCCATCACCGGGTGGAATTGTAACCGCATCATATGAGAATCCCAGGAAGATGTCATCTCCACCCATATCAACGGTGAAGCCTGCCTGATCGGAAGAACCACCAGATGTACCAGAGAAATCAATTATTCCTGAAGCACCGGATATTTGAAACTGAAAACCGTACAAATCGGATTCATTCGTCAATCGAATTTCAATCGTTTGATTTGCGTAATCAACGTCACCAAAATAGAGGCTAGTTTGACCTGTACATGGATCAATCCCGGTGGTGCCTTCTACACAATTTCCGCAAATGTCGTCGTGAGCAGTGCCATAACAAACGCCAGCACAGTCCATGTCAACATTATCGTTTGACAGATCACTGTCGCACACACCACATTCATCTGCGCTATTTGGACCGTAAGGAATCCCTGCACAGTCAGCACATGAACTATTGTCGCCACCGCAAACGCCGCAATCATCAACGACACTACTGCCGTTTGGTACACCTGCACAGTCAGCGCATGAACTATTGTCGCCACCACAAACGCCACATTCATCTAATGCAGCTGATCCACCGCAATCACCGGCACAGTCCAGAGACAGACATGATCCGTCATCAACCGTTGCATCCGGATTGTAATTGCATGCAGACGAATTGGTACATCCCGGAATATCGGTAACTTCAACAGTTGTGGTCACTGCATCACTATTGGTCACATTTCCATCAGATTGTGAGGTTGCAGTCAGGGTCAAAACATCGCTGTATGTCCCTGTTGTCAGACCGGCAGGTACCGTCAATTCAACGGTGATATGAGCAGTTGAAGCTGCACCAATACCAATAGTATTTCCGCCAGAAATATTCACATTCCAACCTTGAGTAGATAATGTGGAAAGTGTAAAGTTATCAGTTGCACTCTGTAAATTCTGGACGTTAAAACTGTAGCTTACCACATCACCGGGCTGTGCATTTTGAGGTGCGGGTGCGAAGACCTGTACATTACCGGCTTCAGTCCATTTTTCATAAGCAGTGATGGTCCAGACTTCTCCGGGAGCAAAGGAGGAGCGATCCCACTGAAGGGAGTATCCCGCATCTAAGAACGAACCATTCACAGAATCAGGGAGAGATCCGTTTCGCATATTTAAATAGTTGATGCTATAGTTTCCTTCGTAATAATGATCTGCAGGTGTATCCGGATGCCCATAAAATCCCATGATACCATCGACGAGTGGGTTTGGATTGGTCAGATAAACCATCCCCAGCGTAGCATCATAATGTCCTTCGGATGAATCATACCCGCCGAAGTAAGTGTCACCACCGTGGATCAGGCTGGAATTGGTATAGGTATTTCCGCTGTTATTTTGCAGAGACCAAACGACTGAATAATATTTGCTTCCTTCGGTGTATGAGACGGTTTGAGTCAGTCTCACTGTGGATGTTGTATCATCCAATACCGTAACAATGGTCCACGGATCGGGTTGAGAATTTGACACTGCCGTGTAAGTATTCAAGTTATGGATAGTAGTGTCATTATAAAAGAGGTAGGTTCGATAAGTAGAATAGTATTGTCGAATATCATTAAAGGTTGCACTAATCATTCCTGCATCCGAAACCGTTATATCCAACGGGTTACCAATGATCGTCAGTGTTGAACGACTATTATACTTCTCCTGATTTCCTCCATCCCTTGAGTTTCCAGAATTTAAGAAAGGTGAGCCTGGTTTATCAGTCAGACCATTATCTAAATTCACCAGGGCAGTTTCGCTATTCTGGACTGCGGATAGGTCTGTCGTACCAGCTGATTTATCCTGCATCAATGACGATGTGGGATTTGTTGCCAATCCGATTGTAATTGTCAGCAATAGCGTCATTATGAAATTAACTTTTAATCTCATTTTTTCTCCATTATTATTGTTTATCGATTAATTACCATTTACCCATTAGGTCATTGTGATCACGAAGCATATGGTTTTCCATTTGGTTATCACATCCCTGATAATCATGCACAATTCATTTCTAATATGGCCTTTTATTATGGTGATGTTATTATTCCTAAATCAGGTATAATTCTTTTACTATTTATAAAAACAGTGACTTTGCATTTGAGATCCTCTGCTCTCCTATTTGAGCAGAAGTATTTTTCTCACGTTCGAAAAATCGCCTGTGTTCATTCTCACGATGTACATACCGCTGGGTTGATTCCCGGCATTCCAAAAAACCTGATGATTTCCTGCAGAAAGTACACCTTCCTCCAATAGAGCCACCTCTTGACCCAGCATGTCATAAATTACAATTTTAACGTATGCGTCTTCCGGCAGTCCGAAATTCAGAGTCGTGACCGGATTAAATGGATTGGGATAGGCATCACTGAGAAAATAAGTTTGGGGGGTAACAGATATGGTTGCATTGGTTCGAGTGCCAAACCAGTCATAAATAACGGCTGAATTGATTACTGGTTGATTGTTGAATCTGATCATTTTTCCATTTTCCAAGGTGGCGCTATCCATGCTGATCATCAGAATTTTACCGCCCGTCGTGAATACCTGCCATCCGCTCGGGAGCAGTGATTCTTCTATTTGGAATTCCCCGGAGATGTCTAATTCAACTGCAGCAATTGATCCTTCAGACTTGATATTGAGTTGATTGCCATTCATTGAAATGTCTGCAAATACAACCGGATCAATCCTTGAAAGGTCCTGATCCAGGATGATCCCGATGATGATGATCAGGTCAACGATATCGATATTACCGTCCTGATTCACATCTCCAGACATCAATTGAAATTCAGTATATCCTGAATTTGATAAATATGAATCCACGATGAAAATGATATCAGAAACATCTACACTGCAATCATAGTTCACATCCCCGGCAGAGGTAAGTGCGAACGTAATACATTCGCCAATATCGACGGGTAATATGCTTGGACCGACACCGACAATTTCTGGATTGGTGATACACATTTCGGTGAGACCACAGCCTTCAAAAGACAGAGTCGTCAGTACCTCATCGCCAGATGGGATAGCATCTGCAAACAATGAATATCCCAACACGATGTTTTCCCCGCCCAATGACACCATATAGTTTGCATTCTCTGCTGAACCACCGCTTGGATTTCCCAAATTAATAATTTCTGTATCGCCAAAAATTTGAAATTGAAATCCATAAACGGGAGCACCATTATTCAATCTGATCTCAATCGTCTGATTCTGATAATCAATATCACCGAAATAGAGATCCGCCTGGCCTGTACAGGGAACGAATCCGGTGGAACCTTCTACACAATTTCCACACATGTCATCGTATGCGGTTCCGAAACACTCGCCATTACAATCCATTTCCAGATTGCCACCGTCTAATATGCCACATTCATCAAAATCTTCTTCGTAGCCACAGGTGCCGTTCACATCTAAAATGGCAAATCCGCCCCAGTCACCGAGGCAGTCTTGTATGCAGTCATTTGAAGGATCACTATCACAGGTGTCACATTCGTCCAATAAAGCAGTTCCGAAACACTCACCGCTGCAGTCCATGTCCAGGTTATCACCGGCAAGGACACCGCATTCATCGAAATCTTCTACGTAACCACAGGTACCGTTCACATCTAAAATAGCGAATCCACCCCAGTCACCGAGACAGTCTTGTACGCAGTCATTTGAAGGATCACTGTCACAGGTAGCGCACTCGTCTAAAAGTCCGGTTCCGAAACACTCGCCATTACAATCCATTTCCAGATTGCCACCGTCTAATATGCCACAATCGTCAAAATCTTCTTCATATCCACAGGTACCAAGGATGTCATAGATAGCCAGTCCACCCCAGTCACCCATACAGTCTTGTACACAATCGTTTGATGGATCATCGTCGCAGGTAGCGCAATCATCTTCTACCGCACCACTGAAACAGACACCGTCACATCCGGCA
>JABMOW010000031.1 GCA_013204025.1 Fidelibacterota bacterium
AGATATGTCAGATGATCCTAAAGCAGCAGTTGAATCATTCTTAAAAGAATGCGGATTAAAAATGACAGAATTCAACCTGTTCGGTGAGAAACTTGAAATCGAACCATTTTACTGTATCGTTGAAGCTAAAAAACTATAAATGGAGAAATATATGATCGCCCATTTGTACAAACGAATAGTTTGCTCACGACAGTTTTGAATTTTTAAATTTTCTTCATATTCGGATAAAGTCTTTCTCTTTAACATAATATTACTCCGTTAAACAACTATCAGTAATAGAGGAGATATCCGGATAAACCTGTCAGCCGACAGGCGGGCACAATAATAGAGTTTAGCAGGTTGTTAGCGTTAATTAAAGAAAGTGAAATTGTGAACCAAATTTTTAGGTCATTAGTTGAGGAAGGACAATTTACAAGAGAGATTCTAGGCAGTGGTGTTACGCAAATTGGTAAAGCCAATTATGCAAAAAAAGGAATCTATTTTCAATCTTTTACTAGTTTGTCAACAGGGCTTGAAAGGATTGGGAAACTGTGTCTATTTATTGAATATTATATAAAACACAATGGAGTTTTTCCGGATGATAATTTTATCAAAAATGAAATTGGACATGATCTAGTGAAACTCTATTTAAAATCAGAAGATATTGTACGTGCCTACAATACTAACTTTGAATTCCTTAACAATTTGAGAGACCCATTACACCAAACAATTTTAATAATTTTATCAAAATTTGCAAAAGGAGATAGATATTCTAATATTGATTTTCTTGTAGGGAGTTCTAATAAAAGCGACCCTATATTTGAATGGAATCGAAAAGTTGATAAAGTATTATTTGAAACTAGAGTATCAAAAAAGAAAAAGGAAAAGATTAGAACAAATGCAAAAATTATTGATAAGTACTTGAATCCATTCTCTTTAGTTCACCATTCAAGTGAATCAAGAAAAGAAATTTATGATATTGAAAGTGCAAGCTTCTTAACTGGTATGAATGAATCAATAATAAAATACCGACAGTTGTATTTATTACAAATAATTAGATATTGGGTTGAATTATTGAAAGATTTACAGTATCGAGCAATGGAATTACAACGAAATGAGATTCCTTACTTTTTAGAATTATTTGCAATTTTTTATAATCATGACTCTTATTTCTTGACTAGAAAAACTTTTGAAACAAATTAGCCCAGCCGCTAACAAAAAATATAATGCATTTGGTAGATAGTGATAAAATTGAACGACATAACATTTACTAAACAGCTTTGCGGGATGATAAGTTTGTGCTTCAAAATGCACCACGACCTCATACCACAACCGTTATATGAAATATTACCATCCTTAAATGCAGGCAAATATGAAAAATATCGAAATTACCATTAAACAAATAATCGATCTTCTCTTTCCAAAATTGGACGCGTACGAACAAATGTTTTATTTGTATTTATTTAGAAACACTATTTTAGAAGACAAAATAGAATTTCTTATTCCTATATCATCTATACATAAATTAGTTGGATTTGGAATAGGTAGGTTAGGATCACCCGTGTCGCGACAAGTTGTAAGAAACAAATTTAAATCGTTGGAAGAAAAAGGATGTATTAAACTGGTAAAAAGAACTAGAAAAGGTATAATATATCAATTTTATCTTCCTGAAGAAATCAACGGAGTAATTAATGATACTGCAACCACTTCAAATGAGATTAATATTGATAGGATGGATTTTTATAAAGTACAAAAAAATAAAATATACATACTAGAAAGAGAAAATTGTAAATGCTTCTACTGTGGTAAAAAAATAACAAATCAAGATTTTGCTGTGGACCATGTAACTCCACAAATGCTCAACGGTAATAATTCGTATAAGAACTGTGTGGCTACATGCATTGATTGCAATAGTCTGAAACAGGGCAAAGATGCAGAGAATTTTACAAGAGATTTGTATAGAAAACAATTTTTAAACAAAGATGAATTCAGTGTTCTTCTTCAAAAATTGAAAGATTTAAGTGATGGCAAACTAAAGCCACAGATGTCGGATGATAAAAACTTCATATAACAGCATGTATCTGGTTCGGCAGATTTGAAGCAATTAATATTTAAAAGAATTTCAAATCTACCTCTGCCCAAATTCGCAAAATACTATTAGATTTCAAAAGGTATTTTTGCGAAATTTCAAATACCGCCAACCGTTTCTACACATAAAACAACATACCGAATCAGACAAACAGATTTAACCCAAGAGTACAAATCAAATTATTAAAGCAAGAAAAAGACTTTTAAATCAAATCGAGTTATTTCTTTTCCATCTTACTCAATAACCGATTACGACGGTGGGTTAATTCATCAAATAGTGTCATCGCCAGAGGATTAGAATCATCCAAAGATGAAAACGCTTTTTCTGTCCACCGTAATGCATCAGCCAGGTCTTTCTCAAGGTGTTCTGCCCGTTTTGCCAGTTCAATACAGGCAGTCATATTTCCTCTTTCAGCACCGATTTCCCACAGGGGCTTCGCTTTTTCGAATTCACCCATGCGTTTGAACAGAAACGACAGATTCATCACACAATCAATATCATCACTCATTGATAATTTATACTCATAAATTTCGATTGAACGCTGAACCTCCCCCATGTCATCGAACAATCGGGCAATAGCAACAGGGTCGATTACCTGATCCCCCGGTTCACTCTCAAAATGTGGATACTGCAACGTGATTGATATCTTTTCCAGTAGCCGAATCATACTTTGTACATCAATTCGGTTGTGATAAAACACGTTTTTCAGCTCATTGGCTTGTCCGTATCGCAGGTAATTAAAATACACCTGTGGAATCATACTACCGGGGATATCTACCATCCCTTCACGACGGACCAGTTGAAGTGATACTTCAAGTTGTTGCAGGGAGCATCCGGGGAGGATTCGCTTCCATAATCGACGTGACAGATGAAGCAGATCGATGTGTCCCCAAGCGTGAAATGGATTTTCAATTCCATGGAAAATAAAGCGTCTGTCCAGCAAATTCATGTCAAAACTTTTACCATTGAATGTGACCACCGTATCGAACGCAGAGACATCCGACCGGAGTAATTTTAAATGTTCAACTTCATATGCAGGGTCGGTCATGAAATACTGGCGGGTCTGAAAGTTACCCTGCTCCATCCACCCGATACCGATCATGAATGGCAGTGTCCCCGTCCCCCCTGAAAGCCCTGTGGTTTCCGTATCCAGGAATAAGAGTCTGGGAGCGGTTTCATTCGAAATTCCTGCCCATTTTAAAATTAGCGGATGCATCGGGTCGCATGCGGTCAAATCGATGGGTTCAATCGCCGGTGAAACAAATACCTTTCCTTCCAGTCCGGGTGGATAATTTCCGTTCACCAATTCATGAATTGGCTGGTTCGGTACCTTGGGCTTTTGCTGTGCCGGTTTGAGACTGTCCGGCATCGTATGGCCAAATAATTCTGTTAATTTAGACATGGGGCGTCTCGGTGGCTTTCCAGTCTTCGATAATAAAATTCAACATTCCCTTCACAATGGATTTTGAACCCTCGCCGTTTTCTGCTACAGGTCCAACGCATGCAGGGCAACCGGTATCGCAGGCGCACTTGCCCACCACATCCAGCGATTCTGTCAGTAATTTTGGGAGGATCTCATAGGTTTTTTCGCTGAGTCCCACCCCACCGGGCACACTGTCATACAAAATGACGGAAGGCGCTCCATCTGCCATTTTGCAGGTGGGATCCACGTTTACCCGAATGTCGGATTGATCGCACATGAGAAACAGCGGCGCCAGGTTGCGTAGGAGGTAAGACAATCCTGCCAATCCACTTTGGATTCGTACCTGTTGTTCTGCGCTGGCATGACAGGAATGACATAGCGTCACAAGATTATCCAACCGATTGGCTTCTTCCCTGTCTGTGAATGATTTAAAGGGGATTTTATGATGGACATGATGCGCACTTTTACCTTCAGGGATCCCACAATGATTGCATGAAAATCCGTCTCGTTCACGAACCTGGTTTCGGATGGTCGGCCAGTCTTCGCCATAATCATTGGTTACGTTGTTCCAAGCGTCCAATTTCAGCAGTGCATTGATCGTTTCTTCGGGGAAGGAAAACCAGATCCCGTGAGTGACCAATGTTGTGGGAGGTAAATCCACTTCCCCGTATCCCAGAATCTCATGAGTGACCCACCGGATCTTTTTATATCCCACCGTTTGGTTCAGAACTTTGATCTCGCCCAGATACCGTTGCAACGGGGAGATATGCTCCGAATCAAACAATTCCAACAGTTCAAATTCCGATTCCCGAATGGACTGTGTGTAATACCCAAGTTCCGTTTTTTGAAGAGTCACTATTCGGTTTTCATGATCCATGGTTTTGACGAAATATGATTCTGCGTTGTGGAGATAAACAGCTTCCGGGTGAACCAGCCAGTACGCGCTATCCTCATCCACAATACCGATGGTCACTTCTCCATGTCGAAGGATAAACTGATTGGTCCCCGCTGTCCGCAGGGAGATGGAATCAGAGGGATATTCGTCTGAAATCCAAAAGTATTTTTCATTTGATTCGTGGAGCTTACCCCGATCTTTCAGGAAGTCCAGATATTCGGCAACCTCTTCACTGGGGACTCTGCCAAAACCATCATACTTTTCGAACGGGATTTCGAATGCGGCACACTGGATGTGATTCAACAGCAGAAACGGATTATCCGGATTGATCAGCGCTGCTTCAGGTGAATTACCGAACAGATAATCGGGATGCTGCAGGATGTATTGGTCCAGCAAGCCTGGAGTCGCCACTAAAATCACTTCTGACGCCCGCCCTTTACGACCTGCCCTGCCTGCCTGTTGATGGGTGGATGCGATACTGCCGGGATACCCCACCATGATCACCAAGTCCAATCCGCCGATATCGATACCCAGCTCCAGTGCATTGGTGGCGATGACGCTTTTGATATCGCCCGATCGCAACCTGTTCTCAATCTCGCGTCGTTCATGGGGGAGATACCCGGACCGATACCCTTGCACCACCCGGCGATCAGCAAGAAAACGGTGTAGATTTTTAAGGATCAGTTCCACCGATCGGCGTGACTGCGTAAATACCAATGTCTGAATATCCGAATCAATGGCTGTTTGGGTCATCGTCTCCGCCTCCGCCATGGTGTTGGCGCGAATACCCAGCTCCGCATTCATAATAGGCGGATTATACAAGTAAAATCGCCGTTCACCCGATGGACTACCATCGTTGCTTACATGCGTGAATTGATCTTCCATCAATCGTGAAACGAATTCATCGGCGTTCGCAAGTGTTGCAGAGGTGCAGATGAATTGAGGACGGCTACCATACTTGGCGGCGATCCGTTTTAACCGACGAATCACATTGGTGAAGTGGGACCCGAATATTCCTCGATACACATGAAGTTCGTCCACCACCACATATGTTAAGTTTTTGAAGAAATCCGCCCAATTGGTGTGATGGGGTAAAATCCCCAGATGCAGCATATC
>JABMOW010000032.1 GCA_013204025.1 Fidelibacterota bacterium
AATTCAGGACAATAATCGAAGTCCATTCCGCCACCCATTCCAAATTCACAGGCTTCGGTTTCAGCATTCCATTGGCAATGCATGGTAGAATCGCACTCGTCAACTGTTAAATCTGCACAGTCGTCAAAACCCCAGCCACCTCCAAAATCGTATTCACAGACCAGTGAGTCGGCATTCCACAGACAATTTTCAGATGCGTCACAGGTGTCCTCATCGAGCAATTCAGGACAATAATCAAAGTCCATTCCGCCACCCATTCCAAATTCACAGGCTTCGGTTTCAGCATTCCATTGGCAATGCATGGTAGAGTCACACTCATCGAAGGAGAGATCGATACAATCTTCTCCATGTCCGCCACCGTGACCTCCACCATGACCATCTGCCATAAGAACTCCAAACGCAAGAGTTAACGGGAGGAGAATCATCACTTTTATTCTATTCATTACTATCTTCCTTTCATGGTTTGGCAGTAATTGGGAGTGGTGCTAAATTTACCTGCGGGCAGTTTGTGATTTGTTTTTCATTTCGGTGAATCGATCACAGACTGCTTGTTCCTTTTTCTGCCGGTTTTTTATTTTAATTATTCAAAATAATATTTATTAATTGTACGATATCTATTACATTCACATTACCGTCTCCGTTGATGTCAGCCACATCAATCAGTTCCTGAGAGAGTAGTTGTGTTCCCAGTACATGATTTACCAAAATGATCACATCCAATACATCCAGCAGAGCATCATAATTAAAATCGAGGTTTTGATGATA
The DNA here is from genome assembly GCA_013204025.1 of Fidelibacterota bacterium. GTDB lineage: Bacteria > Fidelibacterota > Marinisomatia > SCGC-AAA003-L08 > JACNLC01 > JABMOW01. The sequence continues at coordinate 766 of JABMOW010000032.1, forward strand.
GACTAACGGAATATTTTGATCCACCGGCTGCCATGTTAAAAGACCGCTGTCGGAGTTATAGTTCGCTTCATACTCAACATTCTCATCCGCTCTCCAGAGGATGATCTCAATAGGATTCCCTTCGATCCAGCCGGGATATTGCTGATAATCGTTTGTTATGTCCTCACAAAAATCCATAGCGCCGAAGGTTGTTATCGTAAGTGGTTCTCCCTGCCAAACTGCAGCGCCGACAATGATCTCACCATATTGATCGGAGCAATCCCCAAAGTTGATCTGCCCACCATAATCCAGAAGGCCAATCTCATCCCCCAAGTCTCCGCCTTCGATATTTTCAATAGTAATGGTGTGGAATTCCCCATATCCAGTGGAATCCATAAAATTGATGTATTCGCCAAGATATCCGTTCAAGATATCAGTAAAATGATTCATGTTTTGATGCTCGAATAGCTCCTCACAAGAACCCCATATATCGTTCCATTGACAGAAGAAAGACGCATCGCATTCGTCAGAGGGAAGCTCCTGACAGGGGTTGTATCCACAGAATCCATTATCACAAACCTGATTCTGATCATCCCAATGACAGAAAAACATCTCGTCACAGCCTTCTTCGCTCAACCCGGTACAGGGATCATAGTCATTATAATTTTCTACACAAAAGGAAGAATCCGGCTCCCAATCACAGAATTGGGCTGCTTCACATAGTTCTGGTGGCAACCCAAAACACCAGCCAAATCCACCACCGTAGCCTTCGGTACAGGTCATTGCATCGAAGTTCCAATCGCAGAAAAAAGTATTCTCACAATCCATCTGATTCAAGTCTTGGCAAACATTGTATCCACCCCATCCGGATCCATCGCCACAAACATTCATACTGGGAAACCATTGGCAACCGGGAGTTTGTTCGCAATCGTATTCATTCAGCACAAAACATGAATCGCTACTACCAAAATTCCAGTCGTGGATACACAGTTGACTGAATTCATCCCAGACACAATGCTCACTACTTTCGCATTCCGATTGGGAAAGGTTATTGCACATTCCATCGAGTTCATCACCCCCGGTATCGATGTCAAAATCAGCAGAATTCACGCTTAAGTTTGTGTTTAGTAAAGTAGTTTTATTGTTAAGGAGCCCTTCTCTGTCAGGTGAACTACCAAATACCAAACCCATCGTCATTGGAATCAGAAAGGTCAGCAGCCATTTTCGGTTCAGTATTTTTTTTAAAGTTATTTTTTTAATTTTCAGCATTTCTGTTTATTCCTATAATGATTCAATCAGTCAACTGATTCGACCCCGTATTCGAGATCATTGTTACCATATGATGATAACTAACATTCAATTTTTCACTGAGCATTTTTTTACTCCCGCCATATTTTTGATACAAGAAAGTAATAACGTGGTCTTCAAATTTCCGGTTGAGTTCTTTCCAGTTCAGTTTTGCGTTATTTTTGACAAATTCAGTAACATATGAAGGTGCATCGTGGAATGAATTTTCTCTGGTTCTTTCACGTATCGCATAATAGGTCCGTTTGGGGATATCAATCTGACTCACTGTATTATTCACGGATCCGTATTCGTTCAACAGGGTCTCAAGCGCAGTATTTTGAAATATTCCTCTGATTTCCTTTAACGTCTTGTCGATTGAAAAACTCAGCCGAATGTCATCTGCTGTTGAAGGTGTGCATTCCGGGTGTTTTGCAATAAATCTGACATATGTTTTGATTGCGCGCTCTCTGTCACCTGTAAATGGGAATCGCTGATTTAATAATTCAACTGCTGATTCATACGCTTTTTGATAAAAGTACATAGCCAAGCTCGTTTCTTCCTGGGTCTCATAACAATTTCCCAAATGATATGCGATTGAGGGGATAACGGAGTAGACGCCATGATTGACTGCTATTTCAATGGATCGTTTCAAATAATCGATAGCATGATCATATTGAGAAATAGATCGATAGATAAACCCGATGTTACCCAGCGTGAAACTTTTGGTGTAGTGATTTTCTGCAATTTCAAATGCATCGTTAAGGATGGAGATTCCCTTTTCAGGATTTCCCTGATAAAAGGAGAGCATCCCTTTGTCATGCAGCACCGCAGCCTGGATGTGTTGATAGCTATGGTGTTCCGCCAACAATAATGCATCCGTGTAGTATTGCTCTGCTAATGGAAATGCTTTCAGCTTACGGTGAACGTTTCCAATATTTTTATAGTGATATGCCACCGTTGCCATTTCGCCAATTTCTTTAAAATAAACTGCAGAGTCCACCAGACGATCTACCAGTTTCAGGTCTCCCTTTCGTGTTTTCAGCACCAACCAATAATAATTGGCAAGACTCAATAAATATTTGGACTGTGTCAGTTGAGGAATTTTATCCAAGAGCATAATTGCCAGATCATATTGTGCAGTAATGGCCATGAAGGCACACATTTCCAATAACACGAAGGCACGGGATTCTTTATCAGACGCATCGGTTAATGAGTAGGCGTATCCAAGCGTTTGAGCACCTCCGATAAAGTTGCCAGCATGAATCTGGCAGCGAGCCGTCCCGGCATACAGAATTGATCGTACAGCAGGATTCGCTTCGCTGGATAACATAGCTGATAGTTGATCTTCTGTTTGTGGGATATCCCCCTCACTGAATTGAGTCAGGTGTGCTACAAATTCAGCCCATCGGCTGGTATTCATAAATTCGTGGGGATCAACCGTTTCTATGTTTTGTTTTTTATTCTGAAATATTTCCGGGACTTCTGACATTTTCGATATTTTCGCCTTTAAAATGCATCTTTTCTAAACTAATACAGACAAATATTACGATTTATTGCACCATCATTCAAATATTTTTTCAGATTTTACGTTTCAATTTGTATCAATATGCAGGATGAAAGCTCGAGATCAATGCAGTAAATTTCTTTCCTTCTTCACTTTAATATTATAGTCGAAGATAAATTGATTGCGACCATTTTAATCTGGTTGGAGTCTAGTGTGTAAGATCCTTAAATGGAATTTATGAAAAAAATGAAACAATCCAAATCAGACGAATTTACAAAACTACTCAATCCGCACCTGGAATCAGCAATGCGATTTTGCCGTGGATTATGTTATCGACTTTCTAATGAAGATGCCGAGGATGTGTTACAAAATGCCTTGGTGAAGGCATTTCGATTTTTTCATCAAATTTCTGATCAGGATAAATTCAAACCCTGGTTATTCACCATCATTACGAATAGTTATAAATCCTACCTACGTAACCGATTCAATCCATTTTCTTTTCGGATTGAAGATGAAGAAAATCCCTCATTCCCATCGGTTTACCAGCAGGATTCGGAATTATCGGAATCCATTCGGCAAGCGTTGAACTCACTGCGATATAAAGAGAGGACGGCAATCCTCTTATATGAAGTTGCAGGATTCTCGATTGATGAAATTCGTATGATCCAGCATGAAGCCAGCGCTTCTGCGGTGAAATCCAGGCTCTCTCGTGCCCGTCGGAAATTACGGGAGCTTATGCGAAATGAACCGGTGACAAGACCATCAGGTAGGTTAACCGGCTCTCATAAAATGAAAGGAGATATCGACAATGAAACTATTAAATTGGTCGAAGACTTACAGATCTGAACATAAAGGTAACGAATCTGAAAAGTCGGGGTTTGATTGGTCAGAGCTCACAGATAAAGACTATTCGTCCCAATCACGTCATATCACATCATGGCTTCGCAGCTCATCCGGCGCATCCTCAAATCGTACACACTTATTTAGGAGATTTTTTTCTATGAATGTTTTCAAAACTCGCTACATTCGGCTCGCTTGGATGTCTATTATAATCATCGTTGGGATCATCGCTTGTAATATTCCTGTGAAATACACAGAAACAGTAGGGAATGTTCTGTCTTGGTCTGTTATTGATTCCAGTGGAACCGCAGAAGATCAGGTCAATGCGCTGTACTGGATTCCCGGAACTGATTTGTCCGTCCGATTGGAAATGGTCAACGAATTGCCAATGAAAACATTCCAGGCAATCTTGAAAACCACCTCAGATGATGAGCTCGATGCAATGATCGCCGATATCACTTCTCTTGATGGGTATCAGAATTATCAATTGACTGCGATCGATGATCAGCGAACCGTTCCCATGTACCGGGCTGTACTCCATACATTCATCAATATTAACATCGATGTATCGGACATGAATGATGATGAAATGATCGCTGCGATCCAAGATCAGTTGATCATGCAGGGATTAAATCCAACGCATATAACAGTCAGCCATCCAACGCCTGAGAGTATTGAATTTGGATTTGAATTTGATACCCAGTCCGAACCGGGTGTTGAAAAAGAAATTCACATGCAGATAATGAACGATGAAGCAGGGAGTATCGGATCAGTTCAGGCAAATATGCTTCATTTAGACCCCAGCGAAACAGAGGGTAAAACCGCTGATGAAATTCGAGAACTTATCCTGCAGAAATATCAAGAAGCAGGATTGGATTTACCCGATAATCTGGAAGTGAACAATGAAAATGGTGAAATGCATATTACTATCCAAAGTGAGGATTGTGATTGATAAGCAAATTGTTTTGAGACCTTATTCTTTATTTAAACAAACGAAAAATCCCGATTCACACCGGGATTTTTCATTTATCAAGTCAAATAAGAGATAAGCGTATGCCAAGACTAAATTCGGTTTCTTGCTAACGCTCCCATCGGATCCCACGGCGGAAGTACTTCCGGTTCTGTCTTATAAATATCCAGAACTTCTTTCGGTAGATATTTTTTATCGATGACGATTTCAAATAAATACTCATCGAACCATTCGTCAGTCATGAGAAAGAATCCTTTATCTCCACGTTTTTCACCCCAACTATTTTCCACCCGCCATTTAGTGGACTTATCATCGGTAATGTCCACCGCAGTAAGTAACATGGCGTGAGTCATCATGCTGTCACCATACTCTAACCTGCCACATTTGTCTAACTCGAAATCTGTATTAAAAATCAAAGGTAGGTCGTAAAGTTGCATGTCCATGATACCCAGTTTGGGATGATACATCTTCCCCACATCACATCCAAACCAGACTGCTTCGTTATTGCGAATAGATGCCATTGCAAACGATTTCAAATTTGTGGAAGGGAGATTGATATACTTGACGATCCTACCTTCAGTTATGTTTCCCAGATATTGAACCGTGTAAAGAGTATGATATTTTTTATTCCCCATGGGCGCATTGATCAGGCAGATCTTTTCTTTCAGATCCACTCCAACAGTCTCACGGTAGAATTGCAGCGGAGTTAATCCTGTTAATCGAATGAATTTTTTATCCTTATCACGGGTTTGCCAATCAAACTTTTCAGGAGGTGTACCCAGATTCATACACAACAGATTGTAAATAGTTTGCATCATGTCTGATTTTTGAGATCGGAGTTCTCCAACAGAAGAACCATTTTTGAAATCTTCCCGAAGTTTTCGTGCAAAATCTCGAAGCTTTCGAGTGATGATCTCATTCATCATATGAGAACTACTACTCTGCTCTGTTTCGGGCATCACGGATTGTGGAACAACGCCGTATTTTTCTACCAAATTGACGAGCATATCCCATTGTCCGCCATCTTGAATAGGGTCCGTCAGTAGGAACATGATCAAACGACTGTCTAAGGGTTCATCCATCGTTTGAAGTATGTTTTCCAGGAAATAATTTGATTTTTCCAGCTTATCCCAAAACATAAAATAATTTTGTGAAAACTCAAAATTCTTCAGGTTAAATTTTTCACCCAGTGCGAGTCGTAACAGGTTCAGTCCGGCAAATCCCCAGCATCTGCCACTCTGTTTCTGATCGGTCACTTTCATTTCCAGTTTCACAATGTCAGAATAGGTGTGATCTACATTTCGAAAGGCATCCCAGTTCAGAGCCACATCTTCAAATTTTCCCTTTACTAAGGCATTGCGGGTGATGAGATGACGTGGTTCTTTGGTGAACTTGTCTTTGAATTTTGAAAATTGGTCTGATGAAATGGATATAGGCACTTATTTTCCTTTTAAATAATTTATCGCATTCTTAAACTGCATTTTTTAGTTATTAACGACAGTAGAAATTAGAGAGTTTTTTGAATGATTTTCCAGTCTGTAAACCAATCGAACGCGTACAACTTTTCAATCTAAAGTAAAGTTGATGTTTTGATTTGAAACCAGACTTAGGGTGAGACTTTTCTCTAATATTTAATAAATCCCAACTGACGTCAGGATTGCAGTACTATCAGGAGAATTTTTCACCTGGCTGCGAAAAGAGTAGCTTACAGAAAAATGATACGGTGAATGTTGTTCGATTGTCTCGGAAAACTCAACTGCCAGATGACTTATTCTTCTTTTCCTTTTTCGTTTTACGTTTTTCCTTTGGAGTTTGGCTAGCCTTCTTTTGCGTTTCTCTTTTACCCTTATCTTTGCTTCCCTTGTCACCCATTTCTATTTCTCCTTGATTGAAAATGACGTACTTTGAACTGTAGCACTAAATTTTTCTTTGATCGTGTTGAAGCTTGCCTGTCCGTTTAACTATTTTTTATGGAAAATTCTTCAATGTTGAAAAGTTAAAATATCAGGAGCTCTCTCATCCTGAATTTAATGATTCCTAAGAGGTTTTGAAACCCTATTGTCATAAATATTTTTGTGAAATCAGTCAGTAATACAATCTTCAAACAAAACGGAAGGATGATTCAATACTATTTACTGGGCATTCGATATCCCTTATTCATCTACTTGTGGTTTGACGCTGCGTGATAGTTTCTGCATACTCCTATGCCGTTTGTTATCGAGCCGTCTTTGCTTCACGGCTTTGCTAGGATAGGTGGGTTTGCGAACTTTGGGTGGTTTGATAGCTCTCTGGATAAGTGCAATCAAGCGTTCTCGAGCATCTTGGCGATTTCGTTCTCTTGTTCGGAAGCGGTGAGCATCTATAATAAGAATCCCATCCACTGTTAGTCTTTTTCCTGCCAAGTGGCGTAATCGATCGCGGACCGAATCAGACAGTGAATGTGAATTCTGTAGATTAAACCTCAATTGTACAGCAGTAGCGACTTTGTTAACATTCTGACCACCGGGACCTGACGCATGGACAAAGGTTTCTTCCAATTCTCTATCGTCAATAATGATGTCTGGTGTCACGGTTAGCATGCTACAAGCCTATTATTAGCTTTGAAAGTTAAAGTTCAATTTTAGAGTCAGCGCTCCTAAGGGACATGCACTTGAGCCACTTTACCAGTATTTTAAAAAGATAGAGTCATTTAGCTCTATATCTATCTTAAAAAAAAGTAAAAAAGTCCTTCTTGGCCTGTCATGAGACCCTATTAAATGATATGTGGGAGAGGAATCCTAAGCGTTTTAGGTTAGCTGATATCGTTTATCAGTCTATCGATCCCTTCAAGTACTTTCCCATTTTGACTGTAGAAAATGAAGTTCTTGTCCCGACGCTTATTCACAAGACCATTGACCAGTAGCAGTTTTAGGTGCTGACTTGTAACTGCCTGTTCTTGTTTGATGTGTTTCTGGATAGCACCGACGTATTTTTCTTCAGTTCCCAGAAATTCTACTATTTTCATTCGTACTGGATGACCCAGTACCCTCAGCGTTTTCGCCGCTGATGCAATCGTGTCTATTTTATGTAGTTTAGCCATAGGGGCAAAATTAAAATATTTAATCAGTATGAAGGAATGATTTTATAATTAAATATTAAACTAATTACAACCCTGCAATAATTCCAAGCGAGATTGCCTCAGCGGTTGTGATATAGGGTTGGTTTTGTGGAGACATATTGCAGATTAATTCACAATTTGAGGAAGTATGCTTAAATGGACGTTCACCAACATTATCTTATAATACAGCTTATGGTTGCTTCACCGGTGCAGCTTTAGCCCATCCATTGCAAGCAATTGTTAAGCAGTTCCTTCTGCAAGTAGTTTTCCCATACTGATTCGGTCTTCAGTTGAAAACCCAAGCACTTTGTAGAATTCCACAACCTCTGCGTTGGTTGATTTAACTTGAAGATTTACCTTTGGACAACCGATGCTCGACAAAGCGGTGATCGCATGGTAGACAAGTTGCCGACCCACATCTTTGCGTCTACATTCCGGTTTGACTGCCACATTGTATAACCTCCCTCGATGGCCGTCGTAACCGGACATGACCGTGCCGACGATTGAACCATTATCTTCGGCGACAAAGAACAATTCCTTCTGAACAGACATCTTATCGCGAATGACCTTTCGCGGAGTGTTATGAAGAGGATCATTTGGAAATGCTTCCCTCCAGAGCTGTTCTACTTCATCGGTGTCGGTGATTTCAAATGGTCGGATATTCATACTTCCTCACACATCAAAAAGATATCATCAATTTCGATCGCAATGGCGGTGAATAACAGCGATGGGGCAGAAGAATTTTTGTAGCGGATATTTATACTATAACAACCGCCTGTAAGTTTAGTAATCATCTAATCTTTGTCAGGATTTCGCACCCAGGAACGCCGATTCGTAAATGATTTAATTTTTAATTCAGCCCAATCATTAATGATCTGTTTCAGTTGTTCTACCTGTTCAGGTTTATCAGCGAGATGAATTTCTACTGATTCAAGTAAGTTTTTTTTCTGTTGTTGAACCTGCCCGTAAGTCATGTTATCTTCTTTCGCCTCGAATTCTTTTTCTACCTTTTTCACTTCTTTTTGTTTTTCTGCACTTCCAAGTTTGGTTTTTCTACTGTAAATAAATGCAACTCCAATTATTATGATAATAAAGATAAATAGTACTGTTTCCATACCCAATTTCTCCTAAAAACCGATTCCTGAAGGATTAATACCCAAAAACCCAACCCAATAAATAATGACCATCAGAGCCAACACGATTAACGCTGCCGGCCAACCCAAGGTAGCCATGCGAATGAAATCTTTTGATTCCAGCTGGCCGCTTGCATAAACGATGGAACTGGCAGGAGTACCGATGACCAGCCAATATGCCATAGATGTTGCGATAGCTAAACCGACTCCAACGAGGATTGGGTTCGTCCCAGAACTTTGGGCCATGTCCAGAACAACCGGACCAATCACCGCTACGGTCGCACCAGCACTCATAAGGTTTGTTAAAATAGCTCCGATTACACCCACCAGAATAACTAGTCCAACTCCAGAATTGAGACCCAAAGGAGCCACCAGATTGATGATTTGATCGGCGAACCAGCTAGAGGCACCGGTGGACTTGAATACAAATCCAAGACTGATACATCCTGCATAAAGAATGATGACTCCCCAGCTGACTTTATCTTCGTAATCTTTCCATGAGGTAAAGCCCAAGAGCATGTATAACACAACACCGAACATGGCTACACCACCCAGTCCAAGTGAAAAACCTAAAATGCTTTTCGTCACAGATTTATCGATAATCCACAGTACCACCACAAGGAGCATTATCAACGCAACCGAAATTTGTTTTTTTGTCATGGGACCGTGTTTTTCAAGATCCTGTTTCAACAGAGCCACTGCTCCCGATAAATCATTGACTTCCGGTTTGAAGAGGAGAGGTAGGATAAACGCCATCACTACGATCATTACAATCGTATAAAAGACACCCATGGTGACCCACTGCATAAAGGACACCTCAATACCGATATTGGATAGGAAGCCAATCATGAGCGCATTCCGCGCCCCACCAGTGGGACTCATAGGTCCGCCGATCATACAACCCACCGCGATGGTAACCAAGAGCAGGGTGCCTAGTCTCGGTGCAGGAGTTGAGCGATTAGTCAAAGTGTACAGGGCAATAGCGATGGGAACGTACATAGCGGCTACGGCGTGTTCACCAATAAAAGCTGTGGGGATTGCAGTACCGATTAATATGCCAATAACAATCATTCGAGTTTTCGTTCCAGCAAGGTTGATTACAAGCATCCCGACGCGTTTATCCAATCCGTATTTAACCAATGTTGCCCCCAACGCAAGGGATCCGGCAATAAACCACACAGCATCGTGGGCGTAAGTCGAGACGATTCTGCTGGGTTCCGTGATACCAAAGAATAGCTGAACCAATCCAATGATAAGCGCCACAGCTGGTAAGGGAATAGCTTCAGTAGCAAAGAAAATTACACACGTCGCTAATAGAGCGAGGATAAGCTGAATATGGTGTGCTTTTAGAGGAATGTCCGCCCCGGTGCTGCCGAAAATCTCTTCTGCTTTCAGCATCATGGATTCAGGAAGGGGCATAACAAACGCAATTAGAATGAAAACAACCACGCCGATGCCCAGCCATTTAAAATCGGTTGTTTTTGCGAATCCGCCTGAATGAGTTTGTTCTGAGTCTGCCATACTTTATAGAAAGATGATTTGAAGATTCATAATTAAGTAAAAGTATTTATTCATCAATTATTTGTGTTTAAGTGATTATAAATACGGCTAACAAGGTAGATCAATATCATGAGATCTTTCCTCTATTTTCATTCTTAACTAACTTCATTTCGTTTTCCTGACCCCAGTTTCCATGCTACCGACTTTTAGCATCCGAGGTAGCGCTTGTTAGGCACTATTTTCTTGCTGGGATTCACGAAGTTTTTGCTGTCTTTGTTGGAACCATTCCCCTTCTACTTTCTCTGGATCTGCTTCTTTAGTATTGAAATATTCAGTGGGTGAACCAACATATCCCTGACCTCTAACATACATTTGAAGGGCAAGTGCATTTGGCGAAATATCTGCATCGGCAATAACTGGGTCAAAACCACCACGGATTAATCCTACTTCTCGCAAGTAATCAAGTTCTCTATCTATCCGATGGATATCATTTGTACCTGAAAGGTCCACCAAATTCTTAAGTGAAAGAGAAACTCCGCCTGCGAAAATCAAGCCAGAACGAGAGTGATATTTATCGGCTGTTTCACAGGAATAATTAAGAATTATAACTTGAACCTTAGACAACCTCCCAAGCAGATCTGTAAACAATAAATTACTATCATCCTCTCCATCAACCGACACAGAAGATGCTAAGACCTGCCCAACAATTTTGAATATAATCTTCACTATTCCAAGAACCTTTTTCAATAATTTCCATCACAATTCTAGGAGGGGCAGACTGATTGGATATATCAATATCTTTTAAAAGTCTCTTTGCCTTCATTGCTATCTTGATAGCATTTTGAGCTCTCCAATAAATGACCCTATCCTTCACTAATAAACCAAACTCATCTGCGGCAGGTAGACATATTGCTTTAAGAAATGCTCCCGCTCCATCAATCGACCCCTTAGCGAGAACTGTTATCGCTTCTTCGTAAGGATATTTCACATTGTCCTCTCTATTATTTGTACGGCTAAAGAGATAATTCTCTTGCGTATTTGACTAACATATTCTTTAAACTAAACTTCATTTCGTTTTTCCCTCAATAAACGAAAAAACCCGCAGGTCTCCCTACGGGTAAAGTGTTGCTCGTTGTAAATTGATGATATAAAAGGTGATATTCATTTTCTAATAGTTTGAATACTTTTCCTTCTAACTATCTGGCAGTAATACAAATGTGGTTTCATTTGTCCAGATTTGATGGAATCAATTTACAATGCTGACAGGTATATAAAAAAGAAACCCCATCATAAATCGTTTTTCAAACAAGACAGAAAAATGGTTCTTTAAGGGTTTGCACTATCTTACTGAAATTCATGCTACTTAAATCGGGAAGCAGACTGCCTGGTGAAGAGCTAAATCGCTTTCGCTAAGAATGTTAATTTAATAAGTCAAGAATTGATGAGGGTACAATCACTTACACCCATATAGTTTCCGATGATATCTATCTCCTGCTCCTGAAGTTTTTTTACCTGATGTGAAGTAAGAGAATATTGAATTTTAATAAAACTGGGAAAAGTGTAACTTTGAAGGTGATCAATCTATGGGGCAGGTCACCATTACATTGCTGTCTGTTTTAGCTTCTTTAGCTTTTTAAACTTCGAAATCGTTTTTTATTTTTTTCTTCTTTTTATTTCGTACTAGCATCTTAGAAAACCAGGATTGATTCTCTTCACCGGTTAACATTTCAGGGATTTTGTGTTCTTTTTTGGCAGAAGTAAACAAGTTGGTCACTGCCATTTGAATTGGTTTATTGATGAATTTTAGTGTCTTCCAAGCCAAGCTCCATACTCCTCCAGTTATCGCCCCCACAGTTTTGGCTATTACTGTTTGTGTTGGATACCAATCCTTTTGTTCATCTGTAAAAACAGTTACACAGTAATATTTGGTAATTAATCCTACTCTACATACCAGAGATGCGTTTACGGTTCCATCTGTTATTGCTCCGACTATCGGCCCAACAAATGGGATTAGCTCACCCCCTTTAGCACCAACTTCAATTGTGTTTTGCACAACTGTTTCAACAATATCACTCCCACCAAATGCTGCTGATACAAAAGAGTGTTTAATAATTTTAATCATATCTTTGACATTTAGCCGTCCACCATAATACTCAAGCAAATCAGACGATACATTGAAGCATTCGACCAAAATGGTTATTACATCAATAAGAGGGCTACGGGATATTGAAGTGATTTCAAAGGTTCTGAATACATGGGTATTAATAATGGCATTTGTTTTCTTTTCTTTAGACCTAATCGTTTCATCTAACAAAGTTATAAGATCTTTTTCAGTTCTTTTCTGTATCTCATCGGATTTATCCCCCATCATTTTTAATCGTCTAACAAGTGCTTTTTTCCTTTCCCCCCTATCATTGGAAACAATGGGATTATCAAAAGCAGGGAGAAATATTAACCTTCCAATTGGAATTATAAAGAAATATAACAAACAAACAATCAGCAGTAGGATGTAAATATATCCTAAATATTCAGATAATTCATTCGCAAACAGGTACCAACTATATGCTTCTTTCAGTACGAATAAAACAAATAGAATTGAAATGAATGTTATTGTTCTATGTACGAGTTTCATTTTCCTCCTTGATAATATATTCTTTTATCATAATTAGGTTGTTGCCATTTATTTCCTCATACTCAAATCTACAATAAATCGACTTTCGTCCAAAAACAATGGATTAATGGAAAGTTAATTTGGCAAGGACATTCATTGCGGATAATTCTAGATCGATCAGAGAGATTTTGGGGGTATCGAAGGCAACACTTGACCGGAATTTAAAAGAATAGAGCCACTCGGCTCTATTCTACCTTAAAAAAAGTAAAATAAATCCTTCTTAGGTCTGTCATGAGACCTCAATTATGAAATATGTGAGGGAAGAAGTCGAGAAGGGTTTAGCTGATATCGTTAATCAGTCGGTCGATTCCTTTAAGTACTTTTGTATTTTGACTGTAATAGATGCGGTTCTTGTCCCGACGCTTATTCACAAGACCATTTACCAATAACAGTTTTAGATGTTGACTCGTCACGGCTTGTATCAGTGTAGTGTGTGTTTGGACAGCTCCAACATGCTTTTCTCCGTCACCCAGAAATTCAATGATTTTCATTCGTGTCGGATGAGCAAGTACTCTCATCGTTTTCGCAGTTAATGCGATTGTATCTATTTTATGTAGTTTAGCCATAATAACTCCTTTAGTGTAATAACAAATATAATATCATTATTTCAAGACAGAAAAGTTGAAGTGTAATAAATAGTCAAATGAGACTCCTTAGTGACTATCAGCAAGTCGTCTCATCCCGACCAAAGCGTCGGGATGGCCTAATCCCCGACGCAACGAAGCGAGAAGCCGAGCCGCTTATTGCCGTAGTTCCGCTGGACTTCTGAATAGTTGCAAAACAGTCCCCGGAGCCAGGCATAGTTACTACTGTCCGTAGAGGACCAGAAGTAACCGTAGCCACCCATATTGCAGTAGATACCATTGGTCTCGTAGCGGTAACCACCCGGAAAGGTAAGGAATCCGGATGATCCAAAGGCGGGATTATTCTCCAAACCTCCGCCGGCCCACAAATCGACATTTCCCGCTAGTTGACTGCCCTGGTCAGTTCCTCTAGTTCCGGTATCATGGGCGTCTCCATAGCTCATTCCTAAAGCCATCTCCAGATCTATCCATTCTTCATCTGATGGTACATGCCAGCCTTCAGGGCAGATATCCCGGGTATCATCAACGGCGTACCAATTGTAAAGGTTGCCGTACACTTCAGTATTGGTTTGGTCATTGTTATAAATACCATAAGCACCCACTGACAGGCCTCCCCATTCAGAGTCATTCGTAATATTTGGTATTTCGTCTCCGTTCTGGTAGTGAGTGACTTTCAGGTTCTCTGCCATCCAGCACTGGTTGCCAATCAGTACGGTCTCATAGCTGTTGCCGTCGATGTCTGTGAAATTGTCTCCACATCCATAGACATCCTCGGGTTCTGTTGAACATCCCGAAATTAATATCAAGGCTACACCAATGATCACGCTTTTTAGGTCTATGTTTTTCATGATTTTATTTTTTGTTAGGGAAGCATTTAAATCGTCGATTAATCCAAAAAAAACCGCTGTTAACCTGTTGCTTTTCAACAGGAAAAACTTTTACTTGTATGTGCATTAATGTACTAAAAAACTTGTTCACCTCATTACTGATTCATTTAGTATTACTTTTTCCCGGATTCAGACCAGCCCGGATCACCATATCGGTCATTTAATACAATCACCCCACCACCACCTTCGAATGTCCCAAAGTATCCGGTCATTTCGCCATTGTCGTTAAAGGTTCTTAACATTCCTACACCACCTACGCCTGTCCCAAAGTATCCGGTCGCTTTACCATTTTCGCCATAGGTTTCTAACATTCCACTACCACCTCCGGCTGTCCCAAAGTATCCAGTCATTTCACCATTGTCATTATATGTACTTAACATTCCACCATCACTTTCGCCTGTCCCAAAGTGTCCGCTCATTTCACCATTATCGTTAAAGGTTCTTAATACGCCACCACCTTCGAATGTCCCAAAGTATCCAGTCTTCTTACCATTGTCGTTAAAGGTTTCTAATATTCCACTACCACTTTCGCTTGCCCCAAAGTATCCGGTATGTTTACCATTGTCACCGTAGAGTTCTAAGACCCCACCACCTATGCCTGTACCAAAGTATCCAGTCTCCTTATCATTTTCGCCGTAGGTTGTTAAGCCTCCTCCGCCACCTTCAAGTATCCCAATGTGGTGGGTTCGATCACCCTTTTTATTATAAATAGTAATAAAACCACCGAGTCCATTATCTAATATACTTATTGAGTTTACTACGATGTCACCTAAGTTTTCATCTTGGTTGTTCGCACCAATAAACATGAATACTAATAATGTGCTCAATACACCAATGATGACGCTTTTTAGATCTATGTTTTTCATGGTTTTCTCCTTTGTTAAACGAAAAAACCCACAGGTTTCCCTACGGGCAATGTTTTGCTCGTTGTAAATCGATGATATGAAAAGTGAATATTCATTTTATAATTGGCATCCCCGACGCAACGGACTGAAAACCCAATACTGCCTTTTGTAAATCAGCTAACGGAAAAAGTAACCAGTGCGTAATTCCATACTTCAGAAATTTCCCGATGTTTATTTATCATAGCGCTCCTCAAAAAAGTGGTAGTATATTCGTGCTACGATACCAAATATACCCAATAGGATTCCGATCTGTAATGCTTCAGCCCAAGTAATGAGGGATATTTCCCAACCAATTACCTGAAGTCCTGCGATAAACAAAAAAATAATAGCACCCAAAACACTAATATATGTGTCCCAAAGGGAAACGTGGAAAAATTTGTGTATTCCTTTTCGTTTAATGGTTTCACTTTTGACATCCAAATTATTTGTATCCATTATCTTACTCCTTTTTAGTATTGGTTTCAGCTAATGATGTAGTTGAGTTTTTCGGAATGATATCCAGTTTCCGGTATCCGGTGAATCGGTATCCAAATGTGGTATCATTTGTCTGCATTTGTCAATGATTGTCCATTTGAATTTACATTATTGGTAGGTATATAAAAAAAGAAATCCCCGTCAATAAACTATG
>JABMOW010000033.1 GCA_013204025.1 Fidelibacterota bacterium
ATTTTATTCCATCCCCGGTTTTAGTTGGATTTGCTTCGTTTGAAGTTAACTGTTTTTCCAGATTTTTAATGTCTGCTGACATTTTTATCAAGGGAATCGTACCTACCAGTGCAAGTCCATATCCGCCTGAAGATAACTTATCCTGTAATACTGTTTTATTATAATTACTTTTTGCAGACGAAGATGAATTAGATTTTATGTACTGGTCATAACTTTGATTTGCAGAATAATTCATATATGCACCCAATACAGCAGATGCAATAGTCACATAAAGATACTTCTTCCGTTTCGATTTAATTTGATCTATCTGCTGATCAATACTCCCCTGATACGTGAGAAGTTTAAATCGAAATTCTTCTTTCTCGTCCAAAGTCAAATTAAATTCCTTATAATCCTCCAAATAATCAGGATGATCGACGAGTATTGAGTGATTACCAATGGGTATTTCATCTAAAATTTTCGGAGATTCTCCAACCGATCTATCATCCAGGAATATTTCTGCTCCCGGCGGTTCAGTAATCACGATCAGCTTTCCCGTATGTCTTTTCAATGAAACAGTCTGGTTGACAGGCTGACCTCTCCTGATGTTCAAAAATTCGGTGTGAGTATGATATTTGTCAGCAGCGATTTTTAGTTCCACCATACCCTCCGGGATACGGTATTTTTGCAGAGGAATGCTGCCAATTAATTCACCGTTAGCGTGAATGTCTGCGCCTGCAGGTAATCCTGTAACCGATAATAAAGCGAATCGTGCCTCCAGACGAATATCCATATCATTTGTTTTACCATCTTCGATGAGTATGGTTTTTTCAATTGTCTGATATAAGTCCAATAATAAAGACAGGTTATATTTTCCTGAAGGTAATTCGTCTAATACAAACGGTGTCAGTCCTCTGGGTTCACTGTCAATTTTCACTTCCGCTCCTGACGGTGTGGATGTTATCCGAAGATTCCCGAACGCCGGTGTCAGATCGATATGCCGCTGATTAGTACTACCATCCGTGATGATATAGTTGTCATTGTGGGTATGATAGAGCTCTTTTGAAACGGTGATCTTATATGTCCCTGACTCGATTTGATTGACGATGTAGGGTGTTCTGCCTTTGGTTTGATCATTTAATTTTATAACACAGCCTGGGGGATCAGATGTGATTGTCAATTTACCAAACCGGGGATTCAGATTTGCCTGCACCTCAATAATTGCATCAGGTGTTATCTCAACAATTTCAGAATATTGAAATACAGATTTTTTTCTACTCGTATTTCATGTGTCCCTGAACCGATATCTGTAATTTGTAATAATGTGGTCCCTTTGTTTACCCCATCCACAAATACTGTAGCACCATCAGGGTCTGAATAAACCAGTAGAATACCCGTCAAATTTACAGCCTGTCCTTCTGTTGATAATCCGGTTCTCATCTCAACATCATAGACTAATTGTTCACCTGCAATGATACTAATCTCTTTTTGCCAGTCTCTAAAACCGGATAAAGAAAACTTTATGTCATGTGTACCTTCCGTCAATGTAAATGATACTGTGTTACCAGTGCCTATACTGTTATATCTGCCGTCAAGGTAAATTGCCACACCGAGCTTATTGATATTGAAGATAATATTACCTGTTTTTGTTGAGGAATACTGGCCTGTCGATCCATCGTTATCACCTAAAATTGTCGTGGTTTCTGCTGCCATCTTCAAAGCAGTATTTTTCACGGTAATATTTAAAAAATCCTTAATGCTCTCCTCAAAAGACCCCATTCCGTGGTGTAATATTTGTCCTGTAGCTACATCTATCAATCGAATATTTATAGTATATAAATTTTCGATTTTACTGACACTACCGGCAACAATTTTTTTGACACCAATCAGTTGGCCAATTTCAACAATACAAGTATCGGTCACACAACCGGATGTTTGGAATTTTTGCTCATCGAGAATTTTATTCATCATCTCCCGTTCAATTATATCGTATCGATTTGTTTTGGATAATTCAAACGTAAATCGAGAGGTAATTTCCATTGCAGTAATATCATCAACGCCATTTGGTGTAAATGGTATGATGGCAATTTTTTCCTGTGAAAGAATCAGTGAAATCAATGAAAATATGATGCATTGAATAAATCTGTTATTGTGTTTCATTTTCTACTCATTTGGTTAACACTATTAGGAATCTTATTGGACAGTACAGGGTACCAAATTTAATTAGTACCCTGTAATATTTTAATCTAATCCTTGTTATGCCTATTCCGGTAGGCTTCTACCTTTTGTTCCATTTCTTCAAAAAGTTCAGTGGAACGCATCGCAGTGTAAAGTGCTTGATCGGATTTAATTTGATTGATCAATTGTTTCTGAGCTGCCCCCTCATCCCATTCTATGCGGACATAAGCTCGATACAAAGTTCCGGTATCTGATGGTTCTCTCTGAATATCCTGTTTCTCAACACGATAGTTTTTCAGGTTTAGAGATATGACCTGTTCCTGAGTGCTGCTGAACTTATCAATTACATAGGAACCTGTTCCCTGCCCGGTTTCTTCACGGGCACGGTTTACCAATCCACTCATCTCTGATTCCAATTCACCAGCAAGATTACTGGCTGCATTTAATACAGCCTTATCGACAGCCATCTGCATATCCTGGCTAGTAGCAGTAGCCTGATTGTATTTATAACCTTCTCTTACAGGTGGATTATTATACCAATCCGGCACATTACCAATGGATTGTCTGGTAGCGTCGGGTGATAAATCAGCACCTTTTGTGCTTTGTCGTGCACAGCCAAAAATAATTAAACTTGTTAGTCCAGCTAATAGTATGACCCGAACTATCGTTGTTTTTCTCATTTTAGTTTCTCCCTTGTTTGTTAGATGAATAATCGTCAAGATTACTTATTATCTCTTGAAAACTTTCATTATTAATTTTTTTAACCATTTTTTCTAGCGCATTTCTTCCCGCTCCTTCAAGTGTTTGAAAATCTACACCCCTCACATTGTTAATACTTTTTTGATAAATTTCTGTTTCCGAAAACGTATCGTAAATACTGATGGTACCATCGGCATACGCCTGAAAGAGACCATATTCATTTATATTAATTAATTTGGCCTTCGTGGTAAATGACGCAACAACCTTAAAATCTGATAAAGATTGGTCATTGGTAAATTCAGCGCTATAGGTTTGCACGAAGAGTTCTTTTATTACAGGCATGATGAAGGGAGAGTCAATATTTTTATCTAAATTCTTTTCTGTAATTTGTAAGTAAATAATTGGCGATCTGGCATTTACCTTAATCTTTACCGAGGCAGGTGTTAATAATATTAAATCGTCTGAAAATTTAGAAAGGTCAGGATAGATTTCAAGATATTGGATTGGGGTCTTATCGATGACTTTAAACAAATTGAATTTTGCATCTCCGTTTTGATCGGAAAAAGCTGATTCAGTAATTAAATTAGCACCCATTTCCCCTTTAAGAGGGAAGTTCGTGATGGGTTGATTTGTTGCTTTATCTGTAAAAGAAATGTTGAATACAAGTGTTCGTTTCAATCCGATGGTGGTTTGTATTTCTTGTCTATCACATGTTAGGACCAACCGATTGCTCATTTCCTCTGCGAGTATCAATATTTTTGAAAATATATTGACCTTATTTTTAGATCCTTTCGGGAATTCTGTTATGAGAGGTAAATCAATAAATGGTTTTATCTCAATAATTGCGGTTGACAAGTATTTGAAAGACTCGAATGAAAGTGTTTCAACTGCTTTTGTCATATAGTCGATAGCAGTACTAATGGCTTTTTGCTTTTTTAGTTCTATTTCCCTGAAATAATCTGCTTTAATCAATTCGGTGAGAATAAAATATTTTCCGTCTTTTGAATAAGATTTAATAATCTCAACTGAAGGGAGAGAGAGTTCTACACGGGATTCAATGATAAATTCTGAGTATTGCTGGTAATTCAGATTGTCTTCAGTTCTGACAGTTTTTAAAGATGATTTAATGGATGTGCTGATTTGTGAAGCAATTTCATTTACTGCATGGGTTCTGGCAATTTCGCGATAGTTTTCTTCTGATTCAAGCGAAGAACCAATACCATACCAGCTATTCTCTGAAATAGGTCGGTTGACTATCCAATCCGGCGTACTACCCTGAAACGGGATACAAGAAATAATAATAAGATTAAATATGATACCTATTCGATTAAACATAATTTAATATTAATGTGATTAAAACGATTGACTAAAACATCAACAATAATTCGGTATCTGAGTAAATCACCATGAAAAGGATGTAGTATTATCTACCAGATAAATACAGAATTAAATGTTGTTAAATTTAACACATTTCCTGAGTTCAACTACCAAGTG
>JABMOW010000034.1 GCA_013204025.1 Fidelibacterota bacterium
CGATGGTAAACTAATTCTCTGGAAACCGGCTGTACGTTTGATCTGATATGGATCATATTCCAATTCTCCCTCGTTCCCAAGTGTATTTAGATTCACCGATTTCGTTTGTCCAAACAGGTTGCGCATCAACCCACCTGACCCAGTATTAAGCTCTCTAAATTCTGCTAATTCGAGTTTTGAATACTCAATCCAGTCACTGGAAGATACCCATGGAGCATCGTTCCATCGGATGAATACCTGCTCTTTCACCATCCCATGATTACTGGCGAGCCATGTAACCGTTTTCTCGCCGTATTTTATTCCTGGTCCAATCAGTGTCATTTGGATTTGATTGGTAATTTTAAAAACGTCAGTAAAGGTGGTATCTTTGGGGCATTTGGATATGGAAGTAGCACCCTCGAGAGCTTCATTCGCAAAGCAAATAACTTCCCCGTCCAATCCTAGATAACCTAAGTTTTTCCGAGCTGGGACAGTTACATTATCTTTGTTGACAGAAAATGATTTTTCGATGTAATAATTCCCAATGGCAGTCGAAACAGTTGTATCCCTATACACATTCTCTCCATCTCGAAAATTCCCACCTGGAGTGTAATAAAGTACTTCATCGACGGAGAAGTTTTCAAACCAGAATCCATCCTCTAGTGGCCCATCAAACTGAGAATTTTCCCAAAATCCCGGTGGTAAGAAATAGCTTGGATGTACAAGCTTATAAACATGGCTGTTTGCCTTGAAAATGTGGTAATCATAGTCGCCATTAACTATTCCGGGATTGGTTGAGTCATTCAATAGCCATTTGGTTTTTGTTACGTAATAATTATTGTCATCTGGATTGACCTCAAATTCTTCAATGATATCATTTGAGTAAATAGTAACCAGTGAATCCACGTTTGCAATTTGTTTCGTTCGGATATTATCATATAGACTGACTTCAATAACATTTCTAATCAATTGTCCATCGTACGTGATGACCGAGTCAGCAGGCTCGCAACATATCCCGTTACCATTAAAATCGTCAAAAATTTCACCCGTGTCTAAAATTCCATTACCTTCTCCCACATCTGGCTCTTCATAATCTGTATCACCGGGACACAGATTATCAATGCCACAATCTGGGAACCATTCTTCAGAATTGATAACCGTAAGGATTCTTGGGTTTGATAGGTTAGGATAGTTATCAAAGGAGACTACCAAGTTACTGGGCTCGATTGAACGAACTACCAAGTCATCTGGCTCGGGACCGTCCCAAATTCCATTACCGGTATCTACAGTCTCTGCGGGATCCCAAACTCCGTTACAGTTCATGTCTACAAAAGGCTCGTTAAGGTTATAAACGCCATACCCACCTTGACCGGGTTCGTCTCTGTCATAATATGGTTCTGCCGGGTCAAGAATTCCATTCCCTTGATCTTGGAATGGTTCATCAGCTTCGTGTTGACCGTTGCTATTTATGTCAGACCAAAATTCAGATGGATCAACCACCCCGTTGCGATTACAGTCAGCAGGGTGCTTGAACATAAGTGAATCCATTCCTACTAATTTCTGTTTCAAATGAAATGTTGTGGAAAAGATGCTATCGCTGGAAGTATAAACATATGAAATCCCGACCCACTCTGATTGGTCGATATAATAGGAATTATTCCCCGAGGGAAGAGATACAACCGGTTGTTGATAGATTAATGAATCGTAAGGGTCGGAAAAAATAATGGTTGTATCTTGCCCGTCCCAATCAGATACGACTGAAGTATATCGTCCCAGATCGAAATCCCAGTTCATTTGCTTCAGATGACGGAACTGAGATGAAATGATTTCTACCGGTATATTTTTAGCAATGGTTTCACTGTAGAGCAGGTGCTGCTCTGTATAACTATTCCATTCAGCAATTGAAGGATCATCTGGTTGATCCAAAAACGATTCTCCAACCCCCCAGAGACAATCACCATTCATATCCTCAAACTGTTCGCCATTGTTGTCCCAAATATTATCTCCGTCCAAGTCATCAAAATTTTCAGAATCGTTCCAAACCCCATTCACAAAATATTCATGCAACAAAGGTTCGGCTGGAGTCCAGACACCGCTGTTGTCCCAGTCAGTAAATCCTTCATCGTCATTCCAAACTGGAGCACCTGGTGCATTGGGATTTAGATTTGTATAGGGTTCGGCTGTTCCATCCCAGACACCATTTCCATTCAAATCTTCAAATGGTTCATCAGGATTATATTGCCCGTAAGGAGTATAAATATCTTCATAGGGTTCAGCCGTATCATCCCAAACACCGTTTTCATTGCTATCAATGAAAGTATCTCCACATTCCGGTTCAAATACTCCATTTGTTCCACATTGCATATATAAACCAAACATTGGGATACAGGTGCATGCTACAATATCCATCTGAGTCCCATCATTAAGAGTACCACTAATAATTGTGGTAAATGATTCAACATATGTTTCGGCATTATCCCAAACGTCATTACCATTTAAATCTGTGAATGGTTCATGTGGCGTCCAAGTCCCATCATCATTGATATCCGTAAAAGGTTCGGCGTGATCATACATCCCATTACCATTCAGGTCTTCAAATGGTTCATGTGGATCCCAAACACTATAATTGATATATTGATCAAACAATGGTTCCGCAGGAGTCCACTCACTGTTACCGTCCCAGTCGTCGTAGGTTTCTGCATCATTCCACATGCAGTCACCGTTTATATCATATAGCCGCTCTGTACCTGTCCAATAACCATCACCATCGATATCCTCATAAACCTCCCCTGCATCAAAGAACCCATTATTATTGGCATCCGTAAAAGGCTCACCCAGCTCCCAAAGACCGTTACCCAAATCAACAAACGGTTCATCTGCGTCATATAATCCGTTATTATTCAGGTCTGTAAATGGTTCACCGATTTCACCTGGAGCAATATTAAGCAGATATTCCGGGAAGGTTCGGAAATTTAATGTATCTGCAGTCGGATCGAAACCGATAGGTTGATTGATGGTAGCGATATCCCAGCGATAGAACTTTACATTAATGTCTTTTTCGAAATCATAGAAGTAGTCAGAAGCACTTCCAATGAAATTGCCATTCAATGATGAGTCATTCAAGGTATTGCCTTGGCCAGAATTATTATCGCTTTGCTTTACGGGACTTTCGCACCCGTA
>JABMOW010000035.1 GCA_013204025.1 Fidelibacterota bacterium
AAAAAGCAACCTTAGCAGGTTTATACCACTTTCGAAGACATCACCGAGCGTAAGCACGCCGTAGAAGAGAAAGCGCAACTGGAGCAGCAAGTCCGTGAATCTCAGAAAGTGGAGTCCATTGGAAGATTAGCAGGCGGTATTGCACATGATTTCAACAACATGTTGAGTGTCATTGTTGGCTATGGAGATGCTGTCCTCCGCAAACTTCCGCAAGAGGATCCTCTACGGGGAGATGTAGAGGAGATTATAAAAGCTGGACATCGTTCTGCAGCGCTAACCCGTCAGCTCCTTGCCTTTAGCCGGCGGCAGACCCTTCAGCCGGAAGTTCTCAATTTAAATGTTCTCATCCTTAACCTTGAAAAAATGCTGCGAAGTCTCATCGAAGAGCACATTGAGCTGGTAATACCTCTTTATAAAGACCTGGCTAATGTAATAGCTGATCCAGGACAGATTGAGCAGGTGATTATGAACCTAATCGTAAATGCCCGAGATGCAATGCCGGAAGGTGGAAAGCTGATCATTGAGACTACCAATGTGGAGCTTGATGAAGCATATACGAAAAAACATCCAGGTTCAACTCCTGGAAAACATGTAATGCTCGCCATCACAGATACAGGGTGCGGTATGGATAAAGAGACGAAGGAACAGATTTTTGAACCCTTCTTTACCACCAAGATAAAAGAAAAAGGTACAGGACTGGGATTACCGACTGTCTATGGTATAGTTAAACAATCTGACGGATATATTTGGGTAGATTCTAAACTTGGTATAGGTACCGTTGTTCAAATCTTTTTGCCTCAAACAACTTCGCAAACAAGCGAAAAAGAAAAAATCGATGAAAATAAAGACCTCAAAGGTAGCGGAAAACATATCTTGATTGTAGAAGATGAAGAATCTGTCAGATCTTTGGTAAAAGATATGCTTATAAGTATAGATTATAAGATCAGTCTTGCGGCAAATGGAATTGAGGCACTGCAACTGGTGAAGGATGGATTAAAACCCGACTTGATCCTCACCGACGTGGTCATGCCTGAAATGGGCGGTGCAGAACTGAAAACGCACATTCTGAAAATCAACCCTGATTTAAAAGTCATTTTTATGTCAGGTTATTCTGATAATGCCATTGGTCGTCGAGGAGAAATCGATTCAACATTTAATTTCATTCAAAAACCATTCACTGCTCATGACCTTTTCACAAAGATCCATGGTGTTCTACAAAATGGAAAGGCAGAGAGACCTAAAAAGCGCATCCTGATGATTGACGATGACTACCAATTCTGTGAACTTGCAAATCGCTTTTTCACTCGAAAAGGATACAATTTCGTAATGGTTGAAACTACTGCTGCCGCACTTGCCACACTCACTGAACAATCTATTGACGTTCTGCTGGTTGATATGAATCTCCCGGGTACTAACGGGAAACTTGTTCTGGAGGCAATCCGCAAGGCTGGTCATACCGCGCCCGCGATCATCTTGTCGGGGGATCTGTATTTTGTTAACATGGACGAACTACGTCCTTTAGGTGCAGTAGATGCCATTGAGAAATCAAGTGATTTTAAACCTGTCATGCGGATGATTGAGATAATTGAAACCAAACAGACTTTGAAGTAAGTTGGTTCTACAGGCAAATGTCTTGAAATCGGATGTGGCAATGCTTTAAATCAACGCGGAATAACTTCCAGTTTGCGGAGATCGGGTATCATTGCGTAAATGGAACCGATTATGCCGATACTATTATGAGTCACTCAGTTATTTTACGCTAAGAAACTGAGTTAGATTATGTTTTAGGACATGAACGCTTTCCTGAAGAATCTCCAAATTGTATAGTTCCACACATGCTTTGTTGGCAATGACACCGGCTGTGGATGGAAGTTTTCCTTCTGATAATCTTCTGGCTGTTTCGGCTGCATTTTCAGAAAAACTACCTTTCCCCCCTGGATTCCCATTTTTGTCATTTCGTACCTTTTAATGTTCGTATCAATTCTTTTGTAGATTCAATAGGTGTCAAATTCTCTTCCATATTTTTAATAATAGCCGAACCCACCACTGCACCATCAGAATAGTTATTAAACCAAACCACATCATTTCGAGTACTAATCCCAAAGCCAACAATGAAAGGGGTAACACTGTGTTTCCGCACACGATTGAGATAGGACACAAGTACATTTTTCGATGCAAGATTATTCCCCGTAATTCCCAACATACTGACGGAATAGATCAAGTCACCAGCCAATTCGGATATTTTCCTGATACGGTCATCAGTCGTATTTGGTGCAACCAGAAGGATAGGTGAAATATCTTTTAATTTGGCTGATTCACAAAATGATTTTGCTTCATCCAGTGGTAAATCAGGAAGGATAAGGCCATCCACACCTGCTGAAACACAATTATCTAAAAACTGCTCATGACCCATTTTCAAAATAGGATTGTAATATCCCATGAGAGCGATCGGGACATCAGTTTGAGTCCTTATTTCTTTCACCTGTTCAAATATCAATTTGAGTGTGATACCGTTTCCCAGCGCGCGTTGACTGGACTTCTGTATGATAGGTCCATCTGCCAATGGGTCCGAAAATGGAATTCCGATTTCAACCATATCAGCACCTGCTTCCGCAGCGGCGCAAACTAACTCAACTGTACTGTTTAAATTGGGATATCCTGCTGTGAGAAATGGGATCAGTTTTTCTCCCGATTTAAGGAATAATGATTTTATTCGGTTCAAATGTTAATCCCGAATGCTTCTGCGACGGTATGAACATCTTTGTCTCCTCGTCCTGACAAACAAACAATAACTTGCTCACCTTCCTTTATTCCGTTATCATGTTGACGCAAATAAGCAAGAGCATGAGCCGATTCAAGAGCAGGAAGAATTCCTTCTTTCACAGACAACCATTTGAAGGAGTCCAGCGCTTCCTGATCTGTGGCAGTGTAATATTTAACCCGACCCGATTCTTTCAAATAACTGTGCTCAGGACCAACCCCGGGATAATCAAGTCCTGCAGAAATCGAATGGGGTAGTAATACCTGACCATCTTCATTCTGAAGTAATGTACTTGCTGCACCGTGCAATACCCCGAATTCTCCTTCGGTTAATGTTGCTGCATGCTCACCGCTATCCAGACCTTTACCAGCCGCTTCAACACCAATGATCATCACATCTTCTGGCAAAAAGGGGTAAAATAGTCCCATAGCGTTTGAGCCACCACCCACACAAGCCACCAAACGATCAGGTAGGTTCCTCCCGGATTGTTTTGCAAATTGTTCTTTAGCCTCAATGCCAATCACTGATTGAAAGTCCCGCACCAACATGGGATACGGATGAGGACCGACCGTTGATCCAATGAGATAATAGGTGGTATCCACATGGGTGACCCAATCACGAATCGCTTCGTTGGTTGCATCCTTCAACGTTTTACTTCCTGATGAAACGGGACGGATTTCAGCCCCAAGGAGGTTCATTCTAAAGACATTCAATTTCTGGCGACGGATATCTTCTTCTCCCATGTAAACGACGCACTCTAAACCGAATCGTGCAGCGACGGTAGCCACAGCGACACCATGCTGGCCAGCACCGGTTTCTGCAATTATTCGCTTCTTTCCCATCCGTCGAGCTAATAGAATTTGACCCAGCGCATTGTTGATTTTATGAGCACCGGTGTGGTTCAGGTCTTCTCGCTTTAGCCAGATATCAAAACCTAATTCTGAAGAAATCTGTGTAGCATGATACAACGCAGTCTCGCGCCCGGAGTAATGTTTCAGTAAATGGGAAAGTTCAGTTTGAAAAACCAAATCAACCTTTGCCAGAGCATAATGTTGTGTCAAATCTTCCAAAGCAGGAATGAGTGTCTCAGGTACATACTTGCCCCCAAATTGCTCGAAGTGTCCACGTTCGTCCGGGAGTTGATAATCTTTGAATTGATTATCCAAAATGAAATCCTGTGGTTTCAGTATTCTTTAATTGATTGAAAAGATCAGTGATTTTTGCATGATCTTTTTGGCCAGGGGATGATTCAACGCCGCTATTAACATCCACCGCAATTGGTGAAACTTCACGTACAGCTACCATGATATTGTCCGGATTCAGTCCGCCTGAAAGAATAATAGGGATACTGCTTGGAGTATCTTTTAATATGGACCAATCAAAGGGCTTTCCTGTGCCGCCATATTGACTGTCAGAAAAGGTATCGAGTAAAAATCCATCCACATTAAAATCATCCAAAACCGACAGGCTAGTGCGATCCTGAATCCGTACTGCTTTAAAAACAGGTAAATCAAACTGGCAACAAAATTCAGGAGATTCATCACCATGTAGTTGGACGGCAGTTAAAGGAACGTCCAAAACGGCTTGATCTATAAAAAATTTTGATTGATTTACGAAAACACCAACGCGGTAGATTGAATCCGGGATGTATTCTGATATTGATTTTGCTTTTTGGATTGTTATCGCTCTGGGACTTTTTTCGTAAAAGATAAAACCGATAGCTGAAGCGCCCTGCTCAACAACAAATAGTGCATCGGTTAAATTGGTAATACCACAAATTTTGACAGGAATCACGCCAACCCTCTCAACAATTGTTCCAGAGCTTTTCCGGGCGCACCAGTTTTCATCAACGATGTACCCACAAGTGCTGCATCGTAACCGAGGTCAGCTACATAATTCAGATCATCAGATGAATAGATCCCACTTTCTGCAACTTTGATTGATCCAGGTGGGAGAGCTAAAATCATTTTTTTAAAATGAGTGATGTCTGTCAACATGGTATTCAGATCACGGCAATTAACGCCTATAATAGATGGATTTAATTCCGCGATTCGTTGGATATTGTCAGAATCATGGAACTCCACTATGGCTTCGAGACCGAGTGTATTTCCAAATGTAAATAGTTCTGCCATCTGGCTGTTCTGCAATGCTTCTGCTATCAATAAATAAGCATCAGCCTTTGCACAGGCTGCATCCATGATCTGATGAACACCGATGATAAAATCTTTCCGCAAAACAGGAATAGAAACTGCACTCCTGACAGATTCCAGGATTTCCAGACTCCCACCGAAAAATTGCTCATCTGTCAAAACAGAAATAGCTGAAGCACCTGCAGATTCATAGTCTCTCGCAATTTGAACCGGATCAGCATTGGGAAAAATGTCACCTTCGCTGGGAGACTTCATTTTGATCTCAGCTATAACGGAAATTTTAGATCCTTCTAAAGCTTTTTTTAAACTTCGAACATGGCCGAATGCTTTGATTTCAACGATGCTGAGATTACGGGCTTGGAGTTCTTTCTGTTTTACTTCGAGAATTTGATCAAGAATATTCATTGAGCCAATCGGTTAAGTACGTTTAATGCTGCACCAGAATCCACCGATTCGGTTGCAAGGGTTAAAGCGTCCCGTAAGTTGCTTGCTTTCCCACCTACAACGATCCCAGCAGCTGCATTTAGTAGAACAATATCCCGTTTAGCACCAGTTTCGTTTTTCAATATTGCTTCGATTATTCTAGCATTTTGCTTTGGTTCACCACCTTGAAGATCACTGATAGATACTCTGTTGAGTCCAAGATCAACTGCATCAAATTCATAGGTTTTAATGTCACCACCTGACTGCATTTGACTGATCTTGGTAGTGGTAGTTGTGGAAATTTCATCCAGCCCATCTCGACCATGGAAAGCCATCACGTCAGTTGAGCCCAATGCTTTCAGAACATTAGCCTGAACTTCTGTCAAATCCGGGTGGAATATTCCAATAGCCTGAGCTTTCACATTGGCGGGATTGCAGAGTGGTCCCAGAATATTAAATACTGTTCGAGTAGCTAACGCTTTTCGTGAACCGATGGCGTGTTTCATAGCAGGATGGTATGCTGGGGCAAACATAAATCCCAATCCAATATTTTCAATATCTTCCACAGATTTCTCAATAGAACGATCAATTGAAATCCCCAACGCTTGTAATACATCGGCTGACCCCGACTTTGAGGTCATTGATCGATTTCCGTGTTTTGCAACCTTTACGCCAGCACCGGCCACAACAAAAGTCGCAGCAGTAGAAATATTGAACGTACCAAGCGCATCCCCGCCTGTACCACACATATCAATAGCAGGGGAAGATAAGAGAACGGGAACCATCTTTTTCCGCATTGCAATGGTAAAACCAGTAATCTCCTCCACGGTTTCACCTTTTGCTCGTAGCGCCATGAGAAAACCTGATATTTGTGAATCGTTAAATTCTCCGGACATGATAGAAAGCATCACGTTAAATGCTTCTTTACGGGTCAAGTCCTGCTTCTCTAATAATTGTTCTAAAACGTGTTTCATGATTATACTTGCAAAAAATTGCGAATGATCTGGATACCATTATCCGTAGCAATAGATTCAGGGTGAAACTGAACACCAAATACAGGATGAGATTTATGTTCAATTCCCATTATGAGCCCGCTATCCAATTCTGCTGTAATAACTAATTCTTTTGGGAGTGAACACTTTTCTGCTACTAATGAATGATATCGCGTTGCGGTAAAAGGCATATCCATTTCTTTAAACAAGGAAGAGCCGCTATGTTGTATCGACGAGGTTTTTCCGTGGACTACTTCTGATGAGTGAATCACTTTTCCACCGTAGGCAACTACAATTGATTGATGTCCCAGACAAACACCGAGAATTGGGATTGTTGATCCATATTTTTGAATAACGTCTATTGAAAACCCAGCATTTTCGGGTATACCAGGTCCTGGTGAAATAATAATGTGATTCGGATTCCACTTTCGGATCTGATCTATTTCAAATTGATCATTCCGAACTACTTCAACATCAGAATCTATTGAACCAATGTATTGGACCAAATTGTAAGTGAATGAATCGTAGTTATCAATGACAAGTATCAATTAACTAACCCATTTTCTGCAAAATCTATTGCAGCCATGATGGCTTTGGCTTTGTTAATTGTTTCTTCATATTCCTTGGTTGGGTCTGAATCATGAACAATGCCAGCCCCAGATTGAAAATACACAGTTTGATCCTTCATGACCATGGTTCGAATGGCAATGCATGTGTTCACATTTCCTGCGAAATCAAAGAACCCGACTGCACCAGAATAAATATCACGTCGATCTTGCTCTAATTCATGGATGATTTCCATGGCACGAAGTTTCGGCGCTCCTGTCACCGTCCCCGCTGGGAAACCGCTCATAAGGGCATCGAAAGGGTCTTTATCTGCAGCCAATTTTCCTTTTACACTAGAAACGATATGCATGACATGGGAATAATTTTCAATCACCATGTATTCAGGAATCGTGACTGAACCAAACTCAGAGACGCGTCCTACATCATTCCGTCCGAGATCTACCAGCATTAAATGTTCTGCACATTCTTTTTCATCATTAATCAAATCATGAGCAATAGCTTTATTTTCCACTTCTGTTTCTCCTTGTAGGCGTGTACCTGCAATGGGGCGGACTTCTACGACTCCATTATCTACCTTTACCATTAACTCAGGTGAGGCACCGATGATGTCAAAATCC
The DNA here is from genome assembly GCA_013204025.1 of Fidelibacterota bacterium. GTDB lineage: Bacteria > Fidelibacterota > Marinisomatia > SCGC-AAA003-L08 > JACNLC01 > JABMOW01. Next base: position 7,511 of record JABMOW010000035.1, read on the forward strand.
CTCAATTTTAAATGGAACATATAAGGTGATGGATTGATTGTCCGTAAAGCACGGTATAAAGTAACGGGTTCAACTGCTGTCTGCCTATTAAAGCGCTGGCTTAAGACCAACTGATAAATGTCACCTTTACGAATATAATCTTTAGCTTTTAGAACGGCTGACTCAAATGATTTAGGTTCAAAATTGGATGACAATTGACTTTGAACCACGCAGGGAGGTGTTTGATAATCTAAATCCGAATGTAGCTTTTTACCCATCTCATCAATCCGAGCATGAGCGTTATCAAATTGAGCCTTTAGATCACCATCAAGATTAACATTTACGTTGGAAATAAATACAGCCGATCCTTTAAGATGATCAAATGCGATCATATCTTCAAATAGCATAAACACTGCATCAGGTACATCCAATGCTGATTTATCATGGACAGGTATATTTTCAATCCATGCAATAGTTTCGTATCCGAGATATCCCACCAAACCACCTGTGAATGTAGGAATACCGGGCAATTTGGCAATATTGTATTCTGCCTGTGTTTCACGCAGGATATCTATAAATGGTTTATCCGTTTCAGTAGTGTTACCGTTCTCAGTGATAGAGGTTTGACCATATTGGTGAACCAGAATCTTATTTGGATTGATCCCCACATAAGAATATCGGGTATACTGACTTCCTTTTATCACGGACTCCAGCAAAAATGCATATTCTGATTTTTGAGTGAGGTGAACCCAGGCTGCGACTGGTGTCAGGAGATCAGCCAATATATGCTTGTAAACGGGCACGGTCTGATATCTTTTTGCCAGATCTTGAAAATTTTTAAATGTGAGTTTGGTTTTATCCATTATTTGAAATAAAAAACCCCGATTATTCATCGGGGTTTAAAGTAGTCAATATGTGCCAGTATCTGTGGGACTACGAAACCCCTTGTTGATTAATATACCAGCACCAATTGTTAAATTTTCTTGTGTCCGTCCTGTTCATGGGTGGAATATTAAGCTAATGAATCAACAACAACCAAAATCATTTATATTTAATATGAGATCTCTTGAAATTTTGAATATCATATCGAAATCAACTACGACTGTAATTAGTCCTGATTCTATTTAATATCCATATTAGAATTTCCTTCAAGAGACCCATAATAAAAACAGGAATGATAGTTCTCAATGTGATTAATAGATAGGGACTCAGGTGTAACCACCCTTCGGATTAGCAATCCGTTATACACCCGTCGACAAAATAAAAACAATGACAGAATATTGACAGATTGATTGAGTTGCGGTTGGCTAGAGGATATGGGCTATATTAATTTTGAATCAACGCGATCCAAATTCGGTAGTTATTATTTAATAGGACTATACCTTAACCATGTATAAATTTTGCCTGATTTAAAAGAAAATTATTATAAGTTATAGAGATGAACATATCATTTGATACAGTTGATTTACGACGAGCAAATATTTACCCGTAGAGACAGCTGCGGGTTTTTTCGTTTAACAAAGGAGAAAAGAAAATGAAGAAGTTTTTAATCGCGATAACTTTTATTTCGGGCATATTGTTTTCAGCAGATGTGACTATTTACGTCTCGGGGCAAACTATTGATGAGGTAAATGGCGGTTCTCTGGACATCTACATGGTCAACACATTACCCGTGTATGGTTTTCAACTTAGTATGGATCATTCCGGATTATTGGGTGACATTTCCGGAATTCAATATGGTGCTGCAAGTGGTGGTACCGCACAAGATGCAGCATTTATGCTAAGTACAAACCCATCTGGTTTGATTTTAGGATTCTCATTAACTGGCTCTTCTATTCCAACTGGAGAAGGTATTCTTACGACCATTCAGTGGAATGGAGACACATTTCCCAATGTGTACGGGCTGATCACACTCACGGTGACCAATATATCAGGTGAGAATGGAACGCCATTAACCTATGAAGTTGGTGCACCATTTTATATTGGGGACCCAGTATACGGCTGCACTGACCCGGGAGCCTGCAATTATGACCCCGATGCTACTGATGACGATGGTAGCTGTCTGTACGCTGAAGAATTTTACAACTGTAACGGCAATTGTTTGAATGATGGCGATGCCGACGGCGTCTGTGATGAACTTGAAATATTTGGTTGCACGGACCCCCTTTCCCTCAATTTCGACCCAGAAGCCACTGAGGATGACGGGAGTTGTGAATACGAAACATTGATCGATGCACCTGCCAATCTGGTTGCCTCCGGTGGCGATCAACAGATCACCCTCACCTGGGATGCGGTAACATTCGATCTGACCCGATCTGATGTGACCCTGTGGATCAGCGACGTCACAGATGAAGCGGTTGAGATATCGATGCTAAACACAGAAAATGTGTATGGATTTCAGTTTAACATTGTGGCAGACCCCATACTGGAGGCTGTCTTTGGTTCTGCATCCGGTGGCAGTGCAGAAGATGCCACTTTTATGTTGTCCACAACTACTGAAGGCTTAGTGCTTGGATTTTCATTTACTAGTGGTTTTATTCCGGCAGGTGAAGGCGTTCTCACTACAGTGAACTGGACGCATACAGGAGCGGACGCTTACCTTGATTTGTCTATCACTAATATTGCAGGACCCAACGGTTCACCACTCTCTTTTGAAAACGGTACCCCTTTCTGTTATGGCATTTGTGATCCAACGGTGATCACCTACAATGTGTATCGTGATGCTAGTTTATTCACTGAAGGTTTAGATGCCACTGAATATGTAGATGAAGGTCTCGGTTATTCTGAAACCCATTGTTATACGGTTACCGCATCAGATGGAACCAATGAATCAAGTCCCTCCAATGAAGCCTGTGCGACAACTGTCTCTGAATCCGCAGATGCCGATTCACTTGCTCTGGTGGCGTTTTACAACAGTACCAGTGGCGACGGCTGGACGAACAACACCGGCTGGCTCACCGATACCCTATTCTGTAATTGGTATGGCATCACCTGCTCAGATGGGTATGTGACACAAATTTCTTTTTACAATAATAATTTATTAGGAAGCATCCCTTCAGAGCTTGGTAATCTCACGAATTTGCAGGTGTTACACTTGTATAACAACCAATTAAGCGGGAGCATCCCTTCAGATCTGGGCAATCTCATGAATTTGACATATTTAGAGTTGTCTTACAACCAGTTGACCGGGAGTATCCCGCCTGATCTGGGGAGTCTCACGAATTTGGAGTTGTTATTGTTGTATAACAACCAATTAAGCGGGAGCATCCCTTCAGAGCTTGGGAATCTCACGAATTTGCAGAGGTTATACTTGTCCAACAACCAATTAACCGGGAGCATCCCTCTGGAACTTAGCAATCTCACTAATTTGCAGTATTTATACTTGTCCAACAACCAATTAACCGGGAGCATCCCTCTGGAACTTAGCAATCTCAC
>JABMOW010000036.1 GCA_013204025.1 Fidelibacterota bacterium
GCCTGCACTTGGCGCAGTTCCACTTTACCAATTCCCACATCGATGAGGAGATCTTGGATATCGGTTTCCGACTTCGAGGGAACACATCTCGCGAGGCACAGAAAAAGTCGTTTAAAGTGTCATTCAATACATTCGTGCCAGGCAGGAATTTTCACGGTGTGGACAAACTAAACTTGAACGGTGAACACAATGATCCGTCCATAGTTCGGTCCAAACTATGTTGGGATCTGTATCAGGACGTGGGCGTGACAGCCTCCCGCTCCGCTCACACAGCGCTGTACATCAATGACGATTATTATGGACTGTACATTTCTGTGGAACATATCGATGATGAATTCCTGTCTAAAAATTTCGATGACGATTCGGGGAACCTGTGGAAATGTCTCTGGCCTGGCGATCTCACATATCGTGGCGATGACCCGGCAAATTATGAGCCATGGATTGACGGATACCGCCCGTACGAGCTGACTACCAATGAAGACACGAATGATTTCACTCAGCTGGCCCGACTCATTTCCGTCATCAATAACACTTCCGATGAGTTGTTTGCTGACTCTCTCGACAATATTCTGTATGTAAACGAAATCCTCAAATATCTGGCAATGGACGTTCTTACTGGAAATTGGGATGATTATTGGTTTCTCATGAACAATTATTACCTATACCATGAACCGGATGCGGATAAATTCCATTGGATCCCCTTTGATAACGATAATTCTTTCGGAATTGACTGGTTTAATATTGAATGGTCCGAGTCGAATCCATACGCGTTTGCGGTGATGAATGATGGCGACCGACCCTTAGTGGAACGCATCCTAGCAAACGACCGATACCGAAACTTGTACACACGCTATCTGTCATTTTTCAAAGAGGTCTTCATATCTCCGGTATGGCAGTCAAATGTGGGAGACATCAAGACTCTCATTTTTTCGTGGGCAGAAATGGATCAATACCGACGATTGGACTATGGTTTTGACAGTGATGGTGGAATGAGCGATTTTACAGATTCGTACGATGACGATCACTACGATAATCAGCATGTAAAACGGAGTATTTACGAGTACCGTGAGATGCGCCTCTCTTCATTGGAGGGAAGCCTTAACTATGTACCCATGCCGCCTCTCTTTTACGACTGGAGTATCACTCCCGAACATCCAGTAGAGGGGGATTTACTCACTATCGCTGCATCGGTATTTGATCCCAATGGACTGACTTTTGTTCAAGTACAGTTCACACCGGAAGGTGGATCGCAACAACTATTTCCTTTACAGTATACTCCTGTGCCAGAAACAACAATTGTTGAAGAAGCAGATCGTTGGATGGTTCAAATCCCGCCGGTAGTGGATGTGAATAGTGCACAAATCCGATTTGTAGCCATGGATGCCTCAGGACAAATAGCTTACTTTCCTACAAGTGGAACGATCACCATATCAATTGAAAGCATGGGCGAATCCAACCTCCATTTGAACGAACTGATGGCATCCAATTCTATTACCATCCCAGATAATACTGGAGAGTTCGACGACTGGGTGGAATTATATAACATGAGCAACATACCCATAATTTTAGATGGGCTATACCTCAGTGATAATCCTGACAATCTCACCAAATGGCAATTTCCCGATATTCAACTGCAATTAGAACCGGAAGAATTCCTTATTGTGTGGTGTGATGAAGACGGCTCACAAGGTCCATTGCATGCCAGTTTTAAACTAAGTGCCAGTGGTGAATATGTGATCCTCACTGCAGCGAATGGAGTGGATATACTGGACATTATTGAATTTGGTGCTCAGGATATGGATGTCTCTCTCGGAAGATTACCCGATGGCGATGGAGAGTGGGCATTTCTGCCGGAATCATCTCCCGGTGATTACAATGATATGTTTGGTTGTATAAGTGGTGATCTGACCTGCGATGATGCCATCAATGTTCTCGACATTGTCCGAATGGTGAACTGGATATTGACCGGGTATGACCCCGACCCATGGGAGTTGCTTACTGCGGATATGAATTCGGATGGTTCAATTGATGTTTTGGATGTGGTTATTCTGGTGAATATAATCCTGAATGTGTGATTTTGGGCAATTAACTTTGTAGAATTAGGAATAAATTACTAACTTACCAATAGCATTCTTATAAATATGTGAACAGATGAAAACGAAACAATCATCAGACAATACCAACCATAAACACGTTGAATCAAAACACGCCGACTCTCTATTATCCTCCATTATTGAGAGCCCGGATAATATGGTCATTTTCGCCCTGGACCGGGATTACGGTTACACTGCTTTTAATACCAACCACAAACTAACGATAAAAAAAATCTGGGACGCGGATATTGAGATTGGGATGAACATGCTAGAGATCATCAAAGCTCCCGAGGACAAAAAGAAAGCCAAACATAATTTTGATCGTGTTCTGAATGGTGAACGATTTACTTTGATTGAAGAATATGGCGAACCTCCCAATCGCTTTTATTATGAAAATATTTACAATCCCATTTTTGATGATACCCATAAAGTTACTGGCTTATCGGTTTTTCTTACTGATATTACCGAAAAAAAGAAGACAGAAGATGAACTGAATAAGTATCGTAATCAATTGGAAGATCTGGTTGTACAACGCACCCAAGAACTTGTAGCAGCCAAAAATAAGCTGGAGCAGGATATTACCGATCTCAAGCAAGCTGAAGAGACATTAGCTAAAAGTGAGCAACGTTACCGGTCACTTTATGAAGATAGTCTGGCAGCGACATATACCAGCACGTTGGGTGGAAATATCCTAGATTGTAACGAGAATTTTGTACATATACTGGGGTATAAATCATCTGATGAGATAATTGGGAAAAAATCTCAAGATCTATATTTTTCTTCTAATGATAGAAAGCAGTTTTTATCAGATTTGACTGAGCATAACCAACTCATTACTTATGAGTCTCGTATGAAAAGAAAAGATGGGCAGGAAGTCTGGATTATGGAAAATGTCTCATTGTTAGACCAGGATACTATCCAGGGGACGATGTTTGATATCACCGAACACAGAAAGACGGTAGTAGCCCTAGGAGAAAGTGAAGAGCGCTTTCGGAGTCTTTTTGAGAATGCGACAATCGGTCTCTATCGAACAACACCAGATGGACAAATCCTTCTTGCAAATCCCGCTCTGGTCCATATGCTGGGATATTCAACTTACGAAGAATTATGTAACAGGAATCTTGACAAAGAAGGCTTTGAGGGTAGGTATTCAAGAGGTGAGTTTATTGATCGTATTGAGCAAGAAGGCCAGATTAGCGGATTAGAAAGCACCTGGAAAAAAAGTGACGGTACCTGGATCCATATAAGGGAAAGCGTCAAAGCGTCAAGGGATGAAGAAGGTAGTATCCGATATTACGAGGGAACCGTGGAGGATATTACCGAGCGCAAACAAACTGAAGAAGCGCTGTGGGAGAGTGAAAAGAAATTCAAGGAAATAGCTACCAGCATTCCAGGAGTGGTCTATCAGTTTACAGTTAAGAGCGACGGGTCATACGCATTTCCTTATATAGATGATAGTTGTGATAAATTCTTTCATCATAAAGCAAAGGCTGTCGAAGCTGATCCGAACCTGATTTTCAATATGATTCCGCCTAATGAACTTCAGTCATTTATCGATTCGATAGGAGAGTCTGCGAGGACGTTGAAAGAATGGAGGCACGACTTCCGGGTTGTTTTACCAGACGGTCAGGAACGCTGTTTCGAAGGAAGATCGATTCCGCGGCTCCTCCCATCTGGTGAGCCATTTTGGAA
>JABMOW010000037.1 GCA_013204025.1 Fidelibacterota bacterium
GATTTATAAACAACTACATCTTGAGAAAAGGCGGCGCTTATTTCGAATAAGTCCGCCTTTTCTTTTATCCATATGAAATTTATTTATCGATTGATTACCATAATTCTGTCCAAATCCTCCATACTTGTGGGGGGGCAGGCAGTCATCGAAGGCGTCATGATGCGTGTGCCCGGTGCATACTCCACGGCTGTGAGAGACCCTAAGGGTGACATTCATACCGACCGACATGAATTTACTTCCCTGGCTGAGAAGTACCGATACCTTAAACTTCCGTTGATTCGAGGGATGATCTCCCTGTTTGAGGCCATGAAGATCGGTATTCGAACACTTACCTGGTCAGCAGATATTGCCATTCCTGAAGACGAAAAACCCAAGGACACTAACAAATTCTGGGAAACCGTGTCTTCGATATTTGCTCTGGTAATCGCCATGGGATTATTCTTCATTGCCCCAATCGGGATTACCAGTTGGTTGTTCGACAAAAATAACGAACCTTTTTTATTCAACATTTTATCTGGGATTGTCCGCATATCCATATTTCTTGTTTACCTGTTGGCTATCTCCATGATGAAGGATGTTAAACGGTTGTTCCAATATCACGGTGCAGAACACAAAACCGTTTATACATTTGAGAACGGCGATCCGCTGGATGTAGAAAGTGCGCGGAAATTTCCGACTCAGCATCCTCGATGCGGGACAAGCTTCATTTTCATTATTATGATCGTCGCTATTATATTTTTTGCAATCACCGATTCTCTGTTCATTCGGGTGGTCGGAGATCTCACTTTTTTGAAACGACTTGTTGTTCATTTACCATTGATTCCTTTTGTAGCAGGAGTTGGCTATGAAGTTCTGAAGCTAACCGCAAAGCACCGGGGAAATCCCATCTTTCGTGCTTTTTCTCAACCCGGTATTTGGCTGCAGAATATCACTACCAAAGAACCAGATGATACCCAACTCGAAGTAGCTATCGTATCTCTTAAATCAGCATTCGGCGACCAACTGCCTCAGTATGAAGGCAGGGAATATGAAGCAGAGGCAATCGGTTAATGATTGAAAAACTGAAAGAGATCATTCAACGCTATAATGAACTACATGAGAAGCTCAGCGATCCGAATGTCACATCTGATTTGAAGGAGTACACACGATTATCTCGTGAGCATTCTAACCTGACACCGGTGGCTGAAAAAAGCATGGAATATCTGAATGCCTATGATCAATTGCAGGAATTCGAACAAATTTTATCCGGGAATGATGCTGACTTGAAAATGATTGTCCAGGATGAAATGGAAGATTTAAAAGCGTTGATCACCAAACTCGAAGAAGAATTAAAAGTACTGCTCATCCCAAAAGACCCTGATGATGATAAAAATACGATTCTTGAGATTCGTGGTGGTACAGGAGGTGAAGAAGCCGCACTGTTTGCAGGTGATCTCTACAGGATGTACATGCGCTATGCCGAACGTATGAGTTGGAAAATAGAATTGATGAACCTGAACGAATCTGAAACGGGTGGGATTAAGGAAGCGGTGATCAGTATTATAGGAAATGGTGCCTATGGTGACCTGAAATTTGAAAGCGGTGTTCACCGTGTACAGCGGGTACCTGCTACGGAATCCAGTGGCAGATTACATACCAGTGCAGCTACGGTGGCTGTGCTACCTGAAGCGGAAGAGGTGGATGTTCAGATTGTGGAAGCTGATCTGAAAATTGACACCTACCGAGCATCCGGTGCTGGCGGTCAGCACGTGAACAAGACAGAATCCGCTATTCGCATCACTCATTTGCCAACAGGCCTGGTAGTGACTTGTCAGGATGAAACCTCGCAGCATAAAAATCGGGATAAAGCGATGAAGGTCCTCCGATCACGGCTGTATGAGGTACAACAGGAAAAACTGCACAAAGTACGAGCGCAGGAGCGAAAATCAATGGTCTCAACAGGAGACCGCAGCGCTAAGATACGTACTTATAATTTTCCACAGGGCAGAGTCACTGATCACAGAATCAATCTGACCCTCTACAAATTGAATAATATTATCGATGGTGACCTTGCGGAAATTATCGAAGCGCTGAAAATCGCCGACCTGCAATTCAGGATGGGTGAAGCGTAACCCTCTCATAAAATTCCCCTCTTGATCCGGGAAAAATTCCCGGTTCAGCACACTACATTTCCATATCAAATCTAATATCAGAGATGACTTGCTTGATTCAAACTTGATATAGCTTTCACAAAATTATCAACTATCCACAACAATAAAATGACGAAATTGTAAAGTACAGTTTACAATAATAAGTATCCCGTTTCGCTGATCTTTCAAAACCCCAAATGTCCGGTAAATCGTTAAAGTTTATGACCGCTGGACATGAATATCATAAATTTGCCCCTATAAAATTATTCCACCATCGGAGAAATGACACAAATACAACCCAAAACATGGCGAGTCATTGATTTAATCAATTGGGGAGAATCGTACTTCAAATCGAAGGAAATTCCAAATTCACGACGTGAGATTGAATGGCTGCTGTGTGATATTCTAAACTGCCAACGGATCGACCTCTATCTTGAGTTTGAAAAGCCTGTCATCGGGGAGGAGCTTCAGCAATTTAAATCCTTCCTACATCGACGATTAAAAGGTGAACCATTTCAACATATTATTGGCAAAGCGCCATTTTATGGACGGGATTTTGAAGTGGATTCCTGCGTTCTGATTCCCCGACCCGAAACAGAGGTGATTATCGATGTATTGAAACGACGGATAAAATCCTTATCAGCCCTGGAGATTGGAACGGGTAGTGGATGTATCGCAATTACACTTATCGAAGAAAATCTTGCTGAACAGGTGATCGCTACAGATATTTCCAAATCAGCGTTGGATGTTGCACGAGGAAATGCTGTCAAATTAAAGACCAACAATATTTCGTTTCGTCGTCATGACTTTTTGAAAGATGTCATTTCTTCCAAGTTTGACCTAGTGGTATCGAACCCTCCGTATGTAGGTAAAGGAGAAGTGGCTGGTTTAGACCCTGTAGTGGCTAAATACGACCCTATCGATGCGTTGACAGATCATGGTGATGGATTATCCTTTTACCGTCGATTTGCAGAAACTGGCCACGATTTGCTACTCCCTGACGGCGTGATGGTTCTGGAATTTGGCGGAGCGCACCAACAGGAGAGCATCGAAACCATATTCACGAAAGCCGGATATCACGTTACCTTCCACAATGATCTTCAGCATGATCCGCGTGTGGTAGAGATCACGCAGGAGAAAGAGCGATCCTGAGTTGATGATGTATCTGAAGATCGTCCGACCGTTGAATGTGGTATTTGCCGTCTTATCTCTGGCGATCACTGCGGATATTCTTAATCTATTTTCGCTAAACTTAACGATGGTGGCTTCAGCGATTGTCATTGCCTCCTTTACAGCGGGAGGAAATGTTCTAAACGATATTATTGATCTTCCCATCGACCGGATTAACCGTCCAGGACGTCCGTTGGTATCGGGGAAAATACCTGTAAAAGTTGCTGCGATTTATGCATCAACCTTATTTCTGCTTGGGGCAGGATTTTCATTTTATCTGAATTATCCCGCCCGGCTACTGGCATTGGCGGTCATCCTACCCCTTTTATTGCTTTACACACCAATATTTAAAAAAATCCCTTTGTTAGGGAATGTTCTCATTGCTGCAATTTTGGCGATCGTATTTATTTTTTCGGAAGTTGCTCTCACAGGTATTGCAGATAAGATGTGGTTCCCAGCAGGACTTGCTTTTGGATTATCACTCATTCGTGAATTGGTGAAGGATATGGAGGATATACGGGGGGATACGGAAGTTGGCGTTCAAACATTCCCAGTTAGATTTGGGATGGCAAAATCGTTTTATCTGCTGTTATTGGTCACCATCTGCCTGTGTTTGTACGCACTAATCCCATATTTTCAACTTCGGTTCGGATATGTGTACTTTGGTCTGTTGATCGTCGGTGTAGAAATCCCGTTGCTGTTGAGTCTATTTTGGTTATCCAAAAAAATGACTCCCTTGCGGTGCAGTACGGTATCTCTGATTTTAAAATTCTCAACATTGATGGGGATGATCGTGATATGGAGTACCGCCCTTTATTAATGGAACTCCTCCTACAAGCAGATCATTTTGATGCTGTACAAATCTTTAAGACAAAATTATCTGAATTACATATAACACAGTGATTTTTGGATATTTATTTAATGTTGTCAGTGTGCAAAAAACAGATTTTAGGGAAATAAATATTTCTTTGCAGGTTTCCGTTAGAAATCTATAATTTCGACTATGAAAATCATGAGTGATTTTGTGATAAAATGTAACAACAGTGGGAAGGTTATCTTCAAAATCATATGCCCACCTCAAAAAATTTCAAATCAACTAAATAACATCGGAGGAGATATAATGATTAAATTCCTAAGTAAAATTCTGGTTGTAGCACTAGTCATAACGAGCGTATTTGCTGGTACTGTTACCGGTAAAGTGACTGATGCATCATCTGGGAATGGGTTAGCTGGCGCAAATGTAATGGTGGATGGCACCAGCCTTGGCGGCGCAGCTGACGCAAACGGAATGTTTCATATCACAAATGTTCCTAACGGAACCGTAACCATAACCGCTTCTATGATCGGTTATAAAAAGATGAGCAAGACCGTCACGATAAGCGGAATGGTCAACGTGAACTTTGGACTAAAATCGTCTGCTCTTAAGCTATCGGAAGTGACCGTAGAAGGTAACTTCGCTAAGGATCGTGAAACACCTGTGGCGTTTACCACCATCGGTGAAGATCAGATTAAGGATGGATTCACCGTTCAGGATGTTCCTCATCTCTTTGCAAACACTCCTGGTGTTTATGTAACATCGGATGGTGGATCAGGTATGGGTGACTCCAGTGTAAAAATTCGTGGATTCGATGAACAACGAATTGCTGTAATGATCAACAATGTACCTGTAAACGATCCTGAATCCAAAAAAGTCTATTGGTCCAATTGGGGATCTTTACCTGCTGCTTCACAGTCCATTCAAATTCAACGTGGAGTAGGTTCTTCTCTATATGGTTCCGGTGCGTTAGGAGGCTCCATCAATGTAGTTACTAAAGATGCGCCGGCCGAACAAAGTCTGGTTGTAAATTCAACAGCAGGTCAATATGGGATCCTTAAACTGGGTGTCGATTACAACTCAGGTTTGGTAATGGGGAATAAGTCATTTATTGGACGATTCAATTATCTCGAAGGCAATGGCTGGCGTGATGATACGTTCTATCGTGGATTACAGTATTACTTATCAGCCATGGTTTTTCCTGATAATAATAATACTTTTAAGTTTATCCTTCATGGTGCGCCACAGTATCATGCTTATTCATATTATGGGTTTCCTGCCGAGGACTTTGCAAAATATGGGCGTGAATGGAATGGTCATCCCCATGTAAACGAAGATGAGCTTACAGCTGTTGGTCCGAATGGTCGATTAGACTGGAATGAAGATTTTGTTGATGCTTTGAATGGTATATATGATAATGGCGAAGAATATACTGACATGTTGAACGGAATCTATGATGAAGGTGAAGACTTTATTGATGTTACAAACGGTATTTATGATGGAGATGAAATTTTTACAGATATTGGTAATGGCATATGGGACTCATCCGAAGAATGGACTGATGAACAAAATGGCATATATGATATCGGAGAATTTTATATCGATACAGATGATAATGGAGCATGGGATCCAGGTGAAATGTTTACTGATGGAAATGGTGTGTATGATGTAGGTGAATCGTTTACTGATATTGGGGATGGTTCTTGGAATCCCGGGGAATCCTGGATTGATGCAGTGAACGGAATATGGGAAGATGGTGAAGCATTTACAGATACTGGAAATGGCGAATGGGATAATGGCGAGACATTTGTGGACGAAGCAAATGGCGATTATGATGATGGTGAAGTTTTCACAGACTCTGGAAATGGTGTTATTGCAAGCACTGGCCGCGAAACCAAGTTGATGGATGTACTTTTCATGAAAACTGATATCGGTAACTCTTCACAAGGTGGTTTGGTTGTTGGAAATGGCCGTGCCAGCTTCGACAATAATGTTTATCATAAACCTCAGTTTGAGATCCATCACAGTTATCGTATGAGCGATGTGACTAAGCTGACCTCTACATTTTTCCTGTCACGTGGATACGGATATGGTGAGAATGTTAATGCCTACTACTATGTTAATCGAAATGGTGATGGTGCTATGACAATGGAAAATATGTTTGCCGTTCGATCCAGCAGTTTTTATCAATATCGGTCCTACTCAGACCATATTCAATATGGATTAATAAGCTCGCTGGAAACAAAAGTAGGTGAACATGCTCTAACAGCTGGTATTGAAGCTCGATACTGGAAATCCCGTCATGCAGGCGAGATACTTAATACTTTCGGAAAAAGTACAATGAGTTATTATATCGGAAATACGAAGCAGAAGTTTGGTGAGGGTGATTTGTATTATGATTATGAAGGAATTAAACCACAGTATACTATGTTCACTCATGCTATGTGGCACTATGGCGACTTTAGTTTCTTAACTGATTTGCAGTTTTCCTATTTGCATTATAACATTGTAGAAGATGTACCTAGCAGTAACAATTATCCAAATCATCTAAATCCTGATGCATTTATGAATGGTGGCGGTATATGGACTGGTACAGGAGAATGGGACCACGACAATGATGATAGCACTGTTGATGTACCGGTAGAATACACTCTTTGGGATTATGAAAAAGACTATTACTTTGTATCTCCAAAACTAGGCGTGAACTACAATATCGATGATTATCTAAATGTTTTTGTCAACTGGAGTTCAGCGGTGAATGAACCTCGTGTAAAGTCCTTTTTCGGATATGGTTCTCCTAATGATGCATTGGATCTGGAAAAAACTGAAGATTTGGAAATTGGTCTTTCCTACGATGGTATGACTAATGACGGTTTACCCATCCGTTTTAAACTCAACTGGTATGATATTGGTTTTGAAGGCAAAGCCATGCAAATTGAAGATCCAGTAAAAGCAAATACGCCTGGATATGACTATAAAGGAAGACGATATATTCCTATAGGTAAATCCACGTATGCCGGTACTGAAATCGCATTTGAAACCTATCTGATGAATCAGCTTGAACTGGGCGTCAACTTTAGTATTTCATCAAATGAGTGGGGTGAGCCCGTTGATTCAGAAGGTGCTCAGTACTTGTATAATAAAGATGAAGTAAATGCTGGTATCGATTATGAAGATGCAGATGGCGATGGCAAATGGGATGCTGGCGAAAGTGCGTTGCATCAGAACTTTACTGATAAATTCGGTAATAAAACTGAAACAGGTATGCCTCAGCTTATTTACGGTAGTACTCTTAAATGGCATCAGGATTTGTACACTTTGGGTCTGGCTATGAGACATTACCAGGATATCTATGTGCTGGAGGATAACTCAAAAGTCGTAGTAGAAGGTCATTTAAACGCAGATGGTGATTGGATTGCAGATAAAGAAAGTTCAACGCTTCCTGCTGCCACTGTATTTGATTTCTATGCTAAGTTTTCTGTTCCAGTACTTCAGGGTGTTGATGTTTCTGTACACATCAATAATTTATTTGACGAAGAGTATTGGCAGAAAGGTGATAAATATGGGTTTGGTCCAGGTGCAGCTCGCACTGTAATGTTGAACCTTGGTGTAAATATTTAAGAAAAACACCTGATTATAAAAAAGCCCGTCTCTTGGCGGGCTTTTTTACTATTTGTGATTTAATAATGTCAATGGTGATTAATAAAAGATCACCCCATGATATCCTCGCCACCGTCAACACGAATGGTATTTCCCGTCAGCCATGTGCC
>JABMOW010000038.1 GCA_013204025.1 Fidelibacterota bacterium
ACCCGAAGGTCGGAGGTTCAAATCCTTCCCCCGCTACACTCAAAAGCCCTCTGAAAAGAGGGCTTTTTATTTAATAAATCACTATCAGATATACTATCATGACAACGTCGGTAATGATCAAATCGTAATCTTCATTGGTATGCTTTGTTTAATAATAGTGTTAGATAAAATACCAATTACACTAGATTTCAGGTGTTTTCGTCTATTTAATCAATACTATCTTTTGAGTATAAACAAATTCCCCTGCTATCATTTTCACAATATAAACACCGCTGCTCTGACTGGATGCATCCCAAACGATCTCATATGCTCCTGCAGATTTTTGTTCATTCACCAACTCCTGAACGAGGCGTCCCTGCAAATTATAAATCGAAATAGTAATGGGCGAATCCACAGGCAGATCGTAACTGATTGTCGTCATTGGATTAAATGGATTCGGATATGCTGGATGAAGGATAAATTGTGTGGGTAAATGTGGCATTGTGCCGGAAGTGGTATGACCTGACCAATCAACGATTTTGAATGACTCAATGATAAAGTTTCCTTCGAATTGGAATAGTTCATCATTCTCTAAAGAAGAACCATCTGCCGAGATGATGATCATTCGGTAATCATTATATTCAATGAACCAACCATCAGGGAGTTGACTATCAATATTGGATAAATTGCCATGATAGTCCAACTGAATGCCTGCAACATCGCCGTTTGCAACAATGGAAACCGAATTTTCATTCATAATTAATTGTGTGTCAACAGGAGAAATCACGTTCATCAATCTTCCTTCTAAAACCCAACTAAATAGGCGAATAATATCTCCAATATCAATTTGACCGGACGGTACTAGATCACCAAGTGCAAATTCGATGGATGTGGGTGTGTATTCATCAAGTATGATACTGACAATAATTACGAAATCCAGTACATCAACAAGTCCATCCTGCGAGATATCACCAAGATTGACGGTATCTCCGTTTTCACCGATAAACCGAGTAGAAGGGAAATAGGGCGGAGGTGAACATGCAAGATTTTCATCAAAATGGTATTCTTTATTAGGATATCCAATTGATGAAAAGTATGGACCTGGTGAATTTCGAATTACATAACCGTGATGTTTTTGAATCAATTGACCCCACAAGTATATAACGCCCCGTTCATCAGGCATATGAAACCCGAAAATAGTCGGTCCCCGATTGTCACCATGGGGTGGATCAAATTCAGTTTGGGTGGTATTCTGCCAATATTGAACAGTAAAAGATTCATTCAATGCCAAGATCGCTGCATGAATAACTACATCATGATCACTACTATTTGCTGCACCATTGGCAAGTGTATTCGCCACGATGACATTTGCTCCTGAAACCAGCCCCATGCGATTATCACTGCCCCCTTCGCACTGACCTTCAGGTTGAGGAGGAATTTGATTACCTAGTGGTGCATCCGCATTTCTGATGTCATCAGTGATCCAAATATTGCACCACAACGTGTCAATTGGAGATGCGAAATTCTGTGGCCATGCATGACGGTGATAGGGTAGATACTCATCTGTCACGATTGTATATTGGCCTTGATAAGTCCCATGAACTCGAACTGGTCCACCCATAACATAAATGATAGTTGGTCCGGAGTCTTCATAGATTTCATCGGTTAATATGTAATCAGAAGTGTCTGGATAATCATAATGTGTAAATCCATGAGGGCCATTGATAGTCGGATCCATATACAAATCATCCCCGTTAATCACATTTTTTGCATGATAATTTGCCATTGCTTCAATATAAGGTGTGCAGGTTCGTAGATCAAATTGGGATACACATTGAGAATCAGGATCAGAAATACCATCTAAATAAATCGATGAGGCATATGGTATTTCAAAACCTTGAAAACCAGCAAGTTCATTCAGGTGAGGGGGCTTGAGAAACCACCATCGTTTGACCCGAAAACCGGATTCTGGCAGGAATTCGATATCCGTCATGATCAAGGTGTCGCGATGAACATTTGAATGCATAAGAAGCTCAGTTGAATCGAAAATATATCCATTACCACTGAGTGCCTCAGTTTTAAGCTCATCATAACCATCCGGAGGAAATTTTATAGGCGGACGCTCGAGGGTAGATGGATTACCAAAATAAGTATAGTCAGGACTACAGCCATTTAATACGGGGGCCAAAGGATTTCCGCTAACCGGATCAATTGTTTTAAACAACGTCCCAAAAAATTCAGGGCATGTTAAAGTGTTCATTCGAAAACGGAAATTACTTTGAGTTTCACCGAATAATACAAATGCACCCATTTCTACAGATCGTCTGTCTCCGTAACTATTAAAAACAAATGGTCCCCCACCGGCGTCTTCATCATTACTTACATAAACGTATTTTGTAAATGATACATCATTTGAACGGATATGTCTTGAATTGGGAAATTGGATACTCCAGCGATCCAACCGGTCCATAAATGAAGTATTATTCATTTTTAGATCCATTGTCATTGTTTCCGTTTCGATGGATTCAAGATTGTCCCGAACAGTGAATTGACTATGTTCAATAGGCTCAAATTTTTCAATATCGACGGCCAGTTGTCCACTATTTATTGAAAAGGTGATAGTAAGAAAAATAGGGGTTAGTATTGGAATCAAAATTTTGTTCATGGTTTCTTCTCTTGAATGGAATATTGGTGCGTCAGAATTTTGCATATGAATAGCAAATGATGGAGGAAGAAATAAAGTAATAAATTGGTGCTCATTGTATTTATTGTGAATATATTATTATTTCACACAATCGATATTAAGCATGAATCGGAATGAAAACAAAAGAAAATATAATTGGAATATTAGTATTGGAAAAAATACAGAGAGTCAAATTATAAAGGAGTAATTAGAGATAAAACTCAACCCACCTGCTATTCGTTTCTTTTCATCAGACGGTATTGAGATGTCGAATTAAAATTATGCTCTTAATTATTTTTAAATAAAACGATTAGCTAGATTTTGTAATAGTTATATAAAGTTCCTACCCACCCACGATCATATTTACAATTATCACGATATCTAAAACATTAATTGAATCATCTGAATTCAGATCCGCAGCACAAATCTGGTCCGGTGTAGGATTTTGGAGACCTACAATAAAGTTGACAACGGATACAATATCCAGGACATTTGTGTATCCATCGAAATTTACATCACCATCTGCTATGCATTCTTCTTCCACTAACGGAGCACCCAATGTACCGTCGGTTCGAAGGCAGTGCGCACGGATATCCCCAGACTCTACCCATGTGATAAAAACGCATCCGGGACCTGGTATGATCGTGGCATCAGATTTCGAAACTCCAGACGTAGTTATTTGAATATTGGAAGAATCCCAGACCAATTCTCCTGATGGATTTAGCCGGAATGCAAACAGATCGCCCTGCATTGAACTTGTCTGTCGGATGTACACAGCAATGGCATCTTCATCCACAGAAGATGTTGCCAAGTCCAGATAACTGTACTGAGTGTTCAAAGCAACTGCTGGTAGACCATTATTTCCCCACTGCCGAGTGCCTTCCATTGATAACCGTTGTGCATAAATCCCGTGCTGATTTTGGGCACCGTTTGCCTGTGTCCAAACTGCTGTCATTTCATGAGATTCCTGTGATACGGAGATGGTGGGGTTTGTTCTGAAATGATCAGATTGAGTTGATAGTTCGACCCCCTGTTCCCACATTATAACACCATCAGGATCAGTCCTTTGTGCGAATCCACTTTGACTATTGGTTGTCATGGCCGTCCACGCGGAATAACTTCCATTCGCTTGATCGGATTCCAATCGCTGATGCCAGTTTCCCATGGGGAAAGAAACCTGACCTGTTATCGGAGCGGGGATTGTCCAAAGTGTGTTGCCACTACTATCATATTTTTGCGTAAGTATCTCACTTGTTGGAGACCAATAGGGACCAGTTTTCCGGATCCATCTAAGGAGGAGATTTCCGTCATCGGACATGATTGAATTTGGATTCACTAAAGATGCGCCCGTATCGGAAATGATGATCCCATTTGGACCCCATGTTAACGTACCATCTGGAGTAATACGTTGGGCGTGAATGATTGAGAAATTTTCATCCCAGGATACCACAGTGCTGTTATCGGGGAGAACGGTTACCCGGGGAGAAATATTTCCAGTATTATTGAAGGATAATTGGATACCGTCAACTCCCCAGAGAAAATCACCGTTGGGCGAAATTTTGTATGCAAATGCATTCCAGAAACCAGTTCGTGTGTCTACGAATGACAGAATTGCATTTCCTTCAGAGTCAATTGCCAGATTCAGATGAAAGACAGCGATCCATGTTTCATTTGGGTGATTACTGACTAACAGACCATCGTCATTAAACTGAGCAATCCCTTCAGAATTTAACAATTGAAGATACACATGAAAATTGGAATCGTTTAGCCACGCGATAAATAAACTTCCGTCAGAAGAGGCAGCCATTTGGGGTTGAATTCCACTCCCCATTATGATGGGATTTTCAGGAGAGGAAGACCATTGTGAAAACAATGCTGTGATGGCAAGACATAAGTACAAATATTTTTTCATGATAACCTCTATTTTGGAGTTGGTTATGATTTTTAATCCAAAGAAAATCGTTTTTCTGATCGGAAGTTAGATATTCAGCCAGACATCCAAAAAGAAGTTTCTCAATTTGGGAAATTTATTATAAGGTAATTGAAGATACAAAAACCCCGGAAAATTCCGGGGTTTATTGAAGCCAATACAAGGAGAAGAAATTTATGTAAGCTTAACCGATAACTGTGATTTCATTTGCCTGATAGATCCATCCCTTTTCATTATCATAACTCCAAGTTTCAACTGAGTTTGAAGGAGTGATAGTGATTTCCGGAGCTTGATAGATCCATCCTTTTTGGTTATCAAATTGCCAGCATTCCTGAGTCTCAGTAACTGTACATTCAATGTTTTGCTTTTCTGAACCAGTAACAATAAAAAACAATCCGAAAACGATGATGATTGATAAAATTAAATTCCTTGACATGATGACTTCCTTTTTACAAAATTTTATTTAAAATAACAAATTCACTCAATAATAATCAATTCTTATGCCAAAACTGAAGAATCGTAAAATATATTTCCAAAATTATAAAATTGATTCTTGTAAAGCGAGTAATATCAAAGTGATAAAATTATCTCATATTTTAATAATTATTTTATAATAACAACCTGAATTGATAATGATCAAGAATTATATCATAATTGTATGGCTGCATTATTCAATGATATAACACAGGATGCGACACCATTACTTCGAGTGTAATTAGATCAGAGTTTATTTGGTTATTTCTAAAAATACACATCGGTTAATTCTAATCAAAACCAGTAAATTTACCCCCGGTTATTCCCTTTAAATCTGTCCGGGAGGCAGAGAAGGAACTGAAATTAAATGCCTATTGAGCCCCCCGAAAAGACTTCTACCGGAATACATTATTGTTTTTTAACAATTAATTACGAGGAACCGGATGAAATCAATCAAATCCAAATTAATGGATGAGTTACGAATCAATCGAACACTCACCCGATTGTCACACGAGATTATTGAACAAAATCCTGATCTATCAACAGTTGCTCTGGTGGGAATAAGAACCCGCGGCGAATTTCTGGCAAGACGGATACACTCAATGATCTCGGAGATTACCAATCAATCTCTTAAACAGGGATTTCAGGATGTAACATTTTACCGAGATGACTTTCGTACAAATCTGGGATCGCCACAGGTGAAGTCTTCTGAAATACTGTTTAGCTTGGATGATGTTCATGTTATTCTTATTGACGATGTCCTTTACACCGGGCGAACCATCCGAGCTGCGATGGGTGAATTGTTCGACTTTGGCAGACCTGCTTCCATCCAACTTTGCGTACTGGTTGACCGCGGACATAGAGAGCTCCCAATCCGTGCAGATTACGTAGGAAAGAATTATCCAACTTCCTTGCAAGAACATATCCACGTTCATGTAAAAGAGGTAGACGGAGCTGATGAAGTCCTACTTATGGACTATTCAGAGGAGGTAAAATAATGGGTGCATTAAGCAGAAAGCATTTCCTCGACCTTGAGCATGCGCCTGAAAAGGATATGCAAAAGATCATAGACACGGCTTACACATTCCGTGAGGTTTTGGACAGACCTATAAAAAAGGTACCATCACTTACTGGTAAAAATGTAGTCAACCTTTTCTTTGAAAACTCCACTCGCACACGCATGTCATTTGAGTTGGCGGAAAAACGATTATCAGCAGATGTAACGAATTTTTCAGCGAGTTCATCAAGTCTGACCAAGGGAGAATCGCTAAAGGATACCATACAAAATATCCATGCAATGAAAATGGATGCTGTTATCATGAGACATCCTACGCCTGGGGCAGTCATGCAATTGACTCAATTCGTGGATGCCGTCGTGATCAATGCCGGTGATGGAACTCATGAGCACCCCACACAAGGGATGCTGGATATGATGAGCATACATGAGAAATTTGGGAAACTGAATGGTATAAAAGTAGGCATCATTGGAGACATCCTCCACAGCCGTGTGGCATTATCCAATATCTATGGACTGGTCAAAATGGGCGCAGAGGTCACCTTGTGCGGGCCTCCTCATTTGATACCAATAGGTGTGGAATCCCTTGGTGTTTCCATTGAATACAACGTAGATGCCTTGATAGAATGGGCGGATGTAGTGAATGTATTGAGAATCCAAAAAGAACGCATGGGATTGGGAGTTATACCTTCAGTCCGGGAATACCGTCATCGGTTTGGGATTACTACCGAAAGATTAATAATGCATAAAAAAGAAATTGTCATTATGCATCCCGGACCCATGAATCGCGGTGTTGAAATTGACAGCGCTGTTGCAGATGGAGAAAATGCGATTATTCTGAATCAAGTATTGAATGGATTGGCAGTACGAATGAGTATTCTATATTTATTATTAAGTCCCGGGGAGGAAAATTCATGAAACAAGATATAATTAAGGCATCAAAACTATTTCTGACCAATGGTACCATCATTGATCCTGCTACCGGGAAAGAGTACAACGCCACAATTGCGATAGAAAATGGTAGAATAAAGGATGTAGGTCAATTTGACATTGCCGCGGATTCAGGTCGAATCTTGGATTGTACAGGGAAAGTTATCACACAGGGATTTACAGATATTCATGCTCACTTCCGAGAGCCTGGAAGGGAAGATAAAGAAACTCTGGAGACAGGTTCCATGGCTGCGATGGCGGGAGGATTTTCAACCGTCTGCGTTATGCCCAATACAGATCCGGTGGTTGATTCACCAGAATCGATACGATTCATTTTGGATAAATCAGCTAGATTACCAGTAAAAATAAAACCTATTGGTGCCATCACAAAGGGACAAAAGGGGACACAACTAGCCGAAATCGGCGATATGGTTGATTCAGGTGCAGTCGCGGTATCGGACGATGGTATCCCACTGATGAATGGTCAAATGATGAGATATGCGTTGGAATACTCCAGAATGCTGGGCATTCCTGTGATCAATCATGCTGAAGATGTCCATATTCGGAATGATGGTGTGATGAATGAAAGCGCTCTTTCTACCCGACTTGGACTTCCAGGGAATCCAAATATTTCTGAGTCCATAATGGTATATCGTGACCTGTCAATAGCAAAGTTTGTTCATGGCAGAATCCATATTCCACATGTTTCCACGGCTCAAACCGTTAACTTGATCAGACAATTTAAAGACATGGGGGTTCGGGTAACCGCAGAAGTTACTCCGCATCACTTAGGATTAAGTGAAGACAAACTTACCTCATTTGATACGCATGCAAAAGTTGCTCCACCATTACGCGGTAAAGACGATCGGGAAGCGCTAATTGAAGGATTAAGAGATGGAACTATCGATTGCATTGCCACAGATCATGCGCCGCATACAATTGAGGAAAAGGAAGCAGATTTCGTTCTTGCTCCATGTGGAATGATTGGCTTGGAATCGGCTTTCGGCATGATTCATACAGTTTTGGCAGAACATGGGTTTTCTCTGATGGAAATTCTCTCCTTACTCAATAAAACACCGGGATCGGTAATGGGTTGGGAATTAGAAACCATTCAAAAAGGAAACAGCGCAAATTTGGTGATTTTGAGTCCGGATCATAAATGGACATTTAGTGAACAACATATTTATTCACGTTCTAAAAATTCGCCATTTGTAGGCATCGAATTTACCGGAAAGGTAGAAGCAACAATTATAGAGCAAAATTTATTGCAAATTGATTGATAGAAAACGAACGAAATAAGTAAAATATTTAAACAATAACTGTTGGTTTAAAATAGGTTCATTGAATAAGTTTACAGGCTTTTCTAAAATCAAATTTATAAAGTTAAATGCTCAAATGAGAACAGAATCAATTAAGAAAAAAGATATTACCAGAAGTTGGTATTTGGTGGACGCCGAAGGCAAGAACCTAGGTCGGCTTGCAAGTAAGGTGGCACAAATTATCCGTGGTAAACATAAACCCGATTACACTCCCAATCTTTCAATGGGCGATTTCGTTATCGTAGTCAATGCTGAAAAAATTAGCCTATCGGGCAAAAAAGAGTCAGCGAAAACGTATTGGCGACACTCAGGTTACCCGAGTGGTGATACAACAATCGGTTTTGTGCAGATGAAAGAAACCCATCCTGAAAGAATAATTGAAAAAGCAGTTAAGGGAATGTTACCCCATAACAAGCTGGGACATCAATTAAATGGTTCCCTCAAAGTTTATGCAGGACCAAATCACCCGCATGAGGCACAACAACCCCAAGTTTTGGAAGTATAAGGTAAAGGAATTTAATGTCAAAAACGACTGAATATTTTGCAACTGGCCGACGGAAATCCTCTGTAGCCAGAGTTCGATTCCACCCCGGTACAGGGAAGATTAACATTAATAACCGGGATATTGAAAATTACTTTGGGCGAGAAACCTCAAAGATGGTACTTAGACAACCCCTCGAATTAACTGATAATATGGGTAAATATGATATCCATTGCAGCGTCGAAGGTGGCGGTTCTACCGGACAGGCTGGAGCAATACGTCTTGGGATTGCCAGAGTATTGGAAAAAATAGACTCTGAATTGCGACCCGCACTGAAGAAAGCCGGAATGCTTACCCGTGATTCACGGGAGGTGGAACGGAAAAAATACGGGCAACCCGGCGCACGTAAACGATTTCAATTTTCAAAACGATAAAAAGTATAGCGAGTATGGACAATATTACAATAGAAGCGCTTGTGAATGCCGGCGTACATTTTGGGCATCCTACCAGCAAATGGCATCCTAATTTCAAACCTTATATAGCCATGAAGAAAAATGGCATCCACATTATCGACCTTGAACAGACTCAACGTCAATTGGAAAAAGCCAGCAAGGAAATTACCAAGTTGGTTCGTGACAATGGAACGATCCTGTTTGTTGGTACAAAAAAACAAGCCAAAGATGTCATCCAATTGGCAGCAGATCGTTGTGGAATGTTTTATGTGGTTGAGAGGTGGCTTGGTGGTACGCTCACTAATTTTTCTACCATCAAAAAAAGTATAAAACGATTACTGCTTCTGGAAAAAGAATCTTCTGAAATTTATACTAATCTCACAAAAAAAGAGATGGGATTACTGGAACGAGAAAGAATCAAACTTGGAGATCTGCATCGCGGAATTAAGGATATGAAATATCTTCCAAGTGCCATCTTTTTTGTCGATGGAATGAATGAATCTACTGCCATTAAAGAAGCAACACGACTTGGAATTCCTACGTTTGGTATCGTTGACAGCAACACTGATCCTACTCCTATTGACTTTCCTATACCTGCGAATGATGATTCGCTGAAGTCTATCCATTTTGTCGTGAATTACATCGCAGACGTGATCATCGAAGGTCGTGGTGGTGTGGTTGAGAGCAAATCAGAAATATCTGTTAATGAATTGGAATCTATTAGAACTGAGCTGTTATCTGATAAATCAGCTGATAAAGGTTTAGACTCAATCGAGAGTGCCCCACCAGAACCGGTTCAAGCAGAAAAACCTGATGCTGACACAACAAAAGACGCCGAGAAAACTGAATAAGATGATTACCGCACAAGCCGTAAAAGAGTTACGTGAACGAACCGGCGCTGGAATGATGGATTGTAAGAGAGCCCTCGTTGAAGCGGATGGAAACATTGATCTGGCCATTGATAATTTGAGAAAAGCCGGAATTGCAAAAGCACAGAAAAAATCAGGAAGATCTGCTAATGATGGTGTGATTATGCATTACATACATCCCGGATCAAGACTTGGAGTACTTGTTGAAGTGAATTGTGAAACTGATTTTGTTTCCAGAACAGAAAAATTCCAAGATTTTGCAAAAGATATTGCTATGCATATTGCTGCTGCCAATCCTACGGCAGTCTCTCGTGAAAATATTCCTTCTGATATCATTAATAAAGAAAAAGAAATCTTTGCTGAACAGGCAAAACAATCCGGGAAGCCCGATCACATTATTGAAAAGATTACAGTCGGAATGTTAGAAAAATTTTATTCTGAAAATGTTCTTACAGAACAAACGTACGTTAAAGACCCTGACAAAACTATCAAAGACATTTTAACTGAAGCAATTTCCACATTTGGTGAAAATATCACCATCTCGCGCTTTGTTAGGTTTGAGTTAGGGGAATCCGCTAGTTCAACTCCACAAGAATAATATCGATAGATAAAATTCATGCCTAACTCTCCTTATCGCCGGATCTTACTCAAGATGAGTGGAGAAATTCTGGCAGGTGAGAAGGGATTCGGTATTGATGCCAAAATTCTCGCCGAATTAGCAGATACCATCAAGTATCTGTACTCCTATAACCTTGAAATAGGCATTGTCATTGGTGCAGGAAATATCTTCAGAGGACTCTCCGGTGCTGCTAGAGGTATCGATCGAGTTTCTGCAGATTATATGGGCATGATCGCAACAGTAATGAATTCTGTCGCTTTACAATCTGCTTTAGAAAATTCCGGTTGTGATACACGTGTGATGTCTGCCATCACCATCTCTCAACTTGCCGAACCATACATTCGACGAAGAGCAAAACGCCATCTTGAAAAAGGCCGAATTGTCATCTTTGCAGGTGGAACCGGAAACCCTTATTTTACCACAGACACCGCTGCAGCACTTCGAGCTATCGAAATTGAAGCTGACATTGTAATTAAAGGCACGAAAGTCGATGGTGTCTATGATTCCGATCCTATGACCAATCCTGGTGCCAAAAAATTTGACAGTCTGACTTATAAAGAAGTTATTGAAAAAGACCTCCGTGTAATGGATATGACTGCTGTAACTTTGTGCAGGGAGAATAATCTCCCAATAATTGTTTTAGATATACTTAACCGGGATAACTTTCGGTTGATGATGGAAAGCAAAATAGTTGGAACTAAAATAATAAAAGGGTAGGTCATGATCAATGAACTCTTTATAGATATCCTCTCGAAAATGGAAAAAACAGTTGAGCACTACCAGCATGAAGTGGCATCAATCCGAACAAGTAGAGCGTCTGTTAATATTTTGGATATCGTAAAAGTAGATTATTACGGGTCTCTCACTCCGTTAAATAATATGGCGCAGATAAGCGTTCCCGAACCACAGCAAATCACTATTCAACCCTATGATCCTACCAGTTTAAGGACTATTGAAAAAGCGATTATTGCCAGTGAACTGGGTTTAAATCCAAATAACGATGGGAATATCATCCGATTAACCATTCCGACGTTGACCGATGA
The DNA here is from genome assembly GCA_013204025.1 of Fidelibacterota bacterium. Classification (GTDB taxonomy): domain Bacteria; phylum Fidelibacterota; class Marinisomatia; order SCGC-AAA003-L08; family JACNLC01; genus JABMOW01. The sequence continues at coordinate 11,795 of JABMOW010000038.1, forward strand.
ACGGCGCAAAGATTTGGTAAAACTGGTTCATAATATTATCGAAGAAGGACGCGTCGGTATTCGAAATATCCGTCGAGATGCCAACGATCAATTGAAAAAATTTAATAAGGATGAAGGATTATCAGATGATAATCTCAAACGTGCAATGGAAGATGTTCAGGAAATGACTGATAAGCATATTCTGCAATTGAACGAGCTTCAGAAAAAGAAAGAAGCTGAAATCTATGAATAAAGATTGCGGATGTAGTTCAATGGTAGAACGAAAGCTTCCCAAGCTTTAGACAAGGGTTCGATCCCCTTTACCCGCTCCAGATGCTCCGCTTCAGGTGCTCCGCAAAAAAACATCCTTGCTGAACCCATCACTCCTGCCAGTCCCGATTGTCGGCAAAGTGTTCCTGCAAAAACTCCAGGAACAGGCGTACCCGTCCGGGAACGTTGCGCCGGCTGGGGTACATCGCATAAATATCAAGCCTGACAGTCTGGTAAGCGGGCAACACAATTCTGAGTCGATTTTCTTTGATGTCCTGGGCCACCATGTAATTCGGATGCCTGGAAATCCCATGCCCTAAAAGTGCAGCGCGCCGCAGTGGTTCGCCAAAGTTGGCGCGCATGGAGCCCGACACACGCACACAATGCTTGGCTTTGCTACTTCCGTTTCCAAATCATTTGTGTCTAGGCGCGAAGCCGCAGGCAGTGCTCTAGCACGACAAGGCGAAGCAACAACGA
>JABMOW010000039.1 GCA_013204025.1 Fidelibacterota bacterium
AAGTGTATTGTGTCCAGTCAACATATCTTACCTCAAGATTGACCACTACAGGATACATTGTATGATCCATCCTGCGTTGATACCCCAAACCAAATTGAGCAGGAAGCTCCGTCGTCTGTGAAAGAGTTGTGTCTGAAACTAACATTAGTCCTGGGAGTTGCGTTCTTTCGTTTATCCCTGGATACCAGGCATTATCGTCCGTCGTTAATGAAACTCCTGAACGATATGAAAATCCTAATCGATTACCCTTGCCAAAGTCCCATATAAATCCAGTATTTATCAGCATACTTGATTCATTTAATGTAATGTCACCACCCAAGGAATATGGAAACCCTGCCAATGCAGCATCAACATCAAAACTGTCCAAAACGACCACTTCCGTTCTACCATTTAAATTTGTTCCGACCAATGAAGAAATGGACAATCCAATATTCAATGTGGACAATATTTTGACAGAAAATCCTCCACCTACAGAATGAATGACACCCGTACGATCTAAGACATGGTATCCAACAACGGGATCACGATTATATTCACCTGACGGTAAGTTTCCTCTAACTTCTTCATTATAATTATAATTGAAATCCCAGAATGGTGTAACACCCAAGCCAAACTTAATTTTGTCAGACAACATGGGTAGACTACCAGTTAATCCGCCATGATAAGTTTTATAAAAGTTGCGATTTCCAGCATATGCATTATTAGTTACGACATCGTCAAACATATCGATCATTTGAACTGAGCGAAATTCTTCCCTGCGTTGCAATCCAAATGACATACTTGCTTTGAGACCATCGTTGCCAAAATCCAGCATTGCAGGATTTTCCCAGATACTTGAATATGATGAATTGGCTATAATTCCAACTGCTCCTGAGCTTATCTTTTGAGCATCCATCAAACCGAATTCACTTGGAAATAACGGGAAAAATGATTGTCCGTAACCCACAGTCAAAACCATTAATGAAATATATAATTGTTTAATCATCATCTGATTATTCATAATTCTCCTAAAGATTGTAGTCAATTTGAACTCTTAAATCGCCAGATTCATTTATCCCCATGACGTTTCCCCAGGGTACACGCTGATTGACTGGAACATCAGCCCCTTCATAATAATAGTTGGTAATAGCTGTGCTCTGATCGTTTGTCCATTTAATCCTCAGCATCCAGTTTTGGCCTATTCTTGAACTGTATGCGACATACCAACGCATTGCATCAGATAAACTATCAAATATTCGAAAATCAGTTTCTTCAAAACTCCATACAAATCCATCATATACTAACGTACGAAATGATATTTTTGAGTCATTTCTGAAATTGTGTAAAACTCTAAAGCCCAGAGCATGTGATGGAGAATTTTTGTTACCTACTAGCGCTAATTCTTCACCACTACTTTCATAATCAATTGATAAACGTCTACGTGAAGTAAAATCGACGTTTGCTCGCATGTAAATCAATTCTACTTGATCAAATCTTGATAATCGCAACTGTGCTCTTACTATTGATTCTCTAGAGTAGAAAGCAGAAGGGTCATAACTATTATGTGCACCACGCTGTTGCCATTTTTGACGAATATTTATCCTAAAATTGAAGGTAGGTCGATATTGTAATCGAACCACAGTTCTGTAGTATCGGGCATTGTCAGCAACTCGAGTCCATGTATCAAAATCTGTGGTTAAAACTGCCTGTCTATGAAACTGATATCGACTGGATAAAAATACTCCTCGCTCTGCCTGGGGTTGCGACGATCCTGAGTAAAGATATCCAAACTCAGGGACTTCTAAATAGAACGTATCTTCAAATATAGTTCCCTTATATCGCTGATAATTTGAAAAGGACCGTTGATATGGATTATCATACCCCAGATCATAGTCACGATATAATACAAGGAAATTCAAATTGTTAAATTGTAGGTAACTACTGAATACCATAGCTCGAGGATCGTTTTTAGATGTGGTTAAATCACCATCTTTATCTAAAACTCCAATTTCTCCCTGGAAAGCGATATTTGATATTACTTTCGTAAAATCCATTCCATAAACACGACGGAATGATTTTGCCTTAGCCCATATCGGAGATTCACCTGAAGATGCATACATGGCTGCAATTTCTGTATCCGCTGTATTACCTATTGATTGCAGAAACCGCCATTCGTTGGCATTCGCAATGATTGTTCTTTGAATTTGTGGGTTTAATTCTCGATCATATAGGCTTTCATATGCAGAGAAACCTATAATAAAGTCATGATCTTGAAATAAACGTAAATGAGTTCCATACGTCACTTCTTCTAATCGATTTTTCACATTATGGTGATCAATTATTGTAACCGTATTACCCGAAGTATCTATTATATCAGTATACGAGATAAAGTTTGAACGCGGATACATTGTTATAAGGGAAGAAAACGAACCATCTAGTTTATTAATAACCGCATCGCGGTTATTTCTCGAAATGAACCCAATGGCTTGAATTTTACCGATTTGACTTTGAATTGCTAAACCATTTAACGCATATTCAAAAGATCGCGATACATCAGGGAATGCTCCGACAACTCGACGACTCCAACCATACCCCGATCGTCTAGGAGCAAAAAAATCAGTACTTTCAAACACAACCCCTTGTCCCATGGTTACTGAATAATTCCCCAAAATAAGTCTATCTACACTAACAGGACCCATTTCAAAATCATTCATCGATACTGATGCTTTGATCTCGGGTATATCCCAATTACCAATTTTGGTTGTTCGGTTCTCTTCGCCCAAATGTCTGTGGTATAGTGCTCCAAATTTCCAATGATCACCATAATTAAATATCAACTTATGTTGAACATCTCCCGGGTGATTTCGATAATTTTGAGTCATTTCTTTACTCGCATTAGCATCACCATCAAACGAATTTGTGGACGGAATTGTTTTATATGTAGTATTGTACCAAAAATGATTTGATTTCTTAGAATTGATAGTATCGTAAGTGAAGAAATCACGCATATTTCGATAACCATAATAGGATAATCCTAATGCTCCACGTAAGGCTCTTTGATAACTAATTGAACCTTCATCTATCCGTCTTAACACTGCAACAGCATCTACCGGGCTCACATTTTGAAGGGCAATTAAATCATCATAGGTGGCTTCATTAATATTGACAGGTTCCGCCAATCGATCAAGCCACATTTCTACCAGACCTTCATTAACACCTTCAGTCCCAGTAAAGGACTCAACCTTACGCGAAAATTCCTGGAAACGATTTGCTCCAACAGATTTTACTTCATTAGTGGAAGTATATTCCTTTAGGATTGCCAATGATTCAGATGTCATCTGAGGAAGAATCATCAAGTCATAAATATTTGTAACGGGTCCCTGATAGACAACATAATCATATAATAATTCTGCTAATTGAGGCGAAATGGGTAGATCATAGAGCTCATCCAAAGTAGCTGAATTCAGAGCCAGTTTCTTTGTTTGAGAAAATGACAATGAGAGTAAAATCAGGAATAGTATTTTCTTCAAAAAGCCATTCCAAATGTGAATTGTTGGGAAATTGGTAGGATCGGGTGTGTTAAAAGTGCATAATCAATATTCATTGATTTCATGTTCAATCTTATGCCCAGACCCAATCGATTCGGATTAGAATGCACTCCCGAAAAAATTTGCAGAGATGACAATAATTGATATTCTAACCCTGCATGATATTGAGAAACTTTACCTAAAGCATGCGTCATTGCAAAATGGGTTTTTACTAAATGATATGGCACGTACGAATAACCAACGGCTATTGACCGAGGTAAATAGGACACGGTATTCGCTTGACCTAATCGAGGTGAATTAATATTCTTTACTGAAGCTCCAACCCAATGTGTTTCATGCAAACTGGCTTGCACTCCTACTGATAATCCAAAAGTTTGGTGTGAACCAAGATCAATTCCATCTGAACCGTCGCCAGTAGCACCTGCTGATTTTCCATAGTCAACCGAATAGTAATTTGCGGTGAATCCCATGGATAGCGTCGAATTTCGATCTTTTTGCAGA
>JABMOW010000040.1 GCA_013204025.1 Fidelibacterota bacterium
ATCTGTGCCTGGTGAAAGTTTCGGTTCTCAAAAGAATATCCGGTATTCGTATGCCGCATCAGAGAGCGATTTGATCAAAGCGATGGACAGAGTTGAGGACGCCTTAAAACTGCTTCAATAATCGATTATTTATTTTTTTTGACTATCGCCGTCTATGGCGGTCACTACTTAAAGTGATTGCTGTACTACCTCTCTTAAACTGGTAAACCATCTAATTCCTTATCTCATCGTGTCTATTTGAGTAAATTCGTGATTATTTCACTCAACTTATCGACTCCCCAAACTTTCCATCTCAAAAAACGGTTGTTCGAATGTAGTGAATTAGTTTAAAGTAATTGCAGAATAATTAATAGCAAAGGTATATTTTTCATGCCCAAAATTGAAACCAAGCTGACAATAAATGCACCAATTGAATTAGCATTCGATTTATCACGATCCATAGACTTTCATGCCTATACCCAGACACTGCGTAGCGAAAAGGCGGTAGGGGGTGTAACTAAGGGATTGATAGAATTGAATCAAACCGTTACTTGGAGAGCCCGCCATTTTGGTATATCCCAATACTTGACCGCGCGTATTTCGGAGTTTGACCGCCCATTTCATTTCAGAGATACGATGGAAAAAGGTGCGTTTAAAAGATTTGATCATGATCACTTTTTTGAAATCGACGGGGATATGACGATCATGACCGACATATTTGATTATGATACTCCGTTTTCTATATTCGGGAAAATCTTTGATAAGCTGGTGCTTTACAATTATATGTCGATGTTTTTTAAAAATCGGAATAATATCATTAAAGAAGCGTTGGAATCGGGGGCTTGGAAAGACTACTTGAAATAATATCTGGTATCTTCCATTTGAGAGTGTCTCATACGTTTCTCTGTTAGTTGAAAGCCGAACTGTATAATTGTTTGGTGTGAAAACAGAAAGTCAAATCGAAATATGAAGTTAACAAACGGATCAAAAATTGCTGTGATTGGTGGGGGACCGTCGGGCAGTTTTTTCAGCTATTTTTTGCTGGATCTTGCAAAACGGTCAGATACACATATCCATTTGGACATCTATGAACCGCAGGATTATACTATCCAGGGACCACAGGGATGTAATCATTGCGGTGGTATTGTTTCTGAATCATTGGTTCAAATTCTCGCTTCAGAAGGTATAAATATCCCTACTGAGGTGATTCAAACAGGTATTGATTCATATGTGATGCATACCGATGTAGGCAGCTCAAAAATTGATACTCCTCTTGATGAGAAGAGAATTGCTGCCATGTATCGTGGCGCTGGACCATTGAAATCGATGGGACTAACCGAAAGCAGCTTCGACGGTTTCCTGCTTAAACTGGCTATCCAGAACGGGGCAACTTTAATCAATAAAGGGGTAACCGGAATTGATATCGGACCTCCAAAGCCTATCGTAAAGACAAAAGACGGGGATTCTGACGCCTACGATCTTGTAGTTGGCGCGGTTGGTTTGAATCCACGATCTCTAAAAATGTTCAATGAACTGGACTTTGGCTTTTCGCCACCGCAACCTGCAAAAACCTACATTACAGAATTTGAATTGGGTAAAGATGTTGTGGATACCTATTTTGGCAATGCAATGCATGTGTTTTTACTTAACCTGCCCAATCTGCAATTTGCTGCCATAATTCCAAAAGGTAATTATGTCACCCTAGCTATGTTGGGTGATAAAATCGATCGAGATCTGGTCAATTCATTTTTAAACGCCCAGGTAGTAAAGGACTGTTTTCCACGGGATCTTGAACTCGCTTCAATCAATCCCTGTAAATGTTTCCCGAAGATCAATGTGATTGGCGCTAAACAACCGTTCTGTGACAGAGTGGTTCTCATTGGTGACTGTTCAATTTCGAAGTTATATAAAAATGGTATTGGTGCTGCCTTTATTACCGCCAAGGCAGCTGCAACCACAGCACTTTTGTATGGTATTTCAAAAAAAGATTTTACTGATCACTACTGGCCCGCCTGCAAAAAACTGGACTTTGATAACGCTATCGGTAGATTCGTGTTCGGCGTCACCCACTTCATCCAAAAGCGGAAATCCATTAAGCGTGGACTACTTCGAATGGTTCAGAAGGAACAGTTAAAACCAGGTGAAAAACGCTATTTAAGTACCGTTCTATGGGATACATTTACTGGCAGCGCACCGTATCGCTCGATTTTATTTCGCACATTGAAACCACAATTTTGGAGCAATCTGATCTGGAAATCATTTCTGGGTCTTTTCCCAGTAAAGATTAAAGGTTATAAAGCTGATTTCAATAAACAATCCCGATCCCTTGGGAAATTATATCAGCACGGAGAAATAATCGTTCGCCAGGGAGAAGAGGGTGCAACGTTATTTGTGATTCAATCGGGGAAAGTGGAGGTGGTACAGACAAAAGACTCAAAGGAGGTTCATCTGGCGATTCTAACAGAAGGAGATTTCTTCGGCGAGATGGCCATATTTGAGAAAGATGTACGTTCGAGTACAGTCCGTTCTATTGGACAGACCCGAGTTTTGACTATTGACAAAAAGACTCTGATGAACCGAATTCAGGACGATCCTTCACTCACATTCAGGATCATCCAAAAACTGTCTTCAAGAATTCGCGGGATCGATCACAAGATCAGCCACATCAGGAGTATCGACCGGCGGAACTGGAACACCCGTCCTGAACAATTAGATGACCGTGATAAGGGCAATTAAACGGTAAGTCCCAAGAGCTGTTGATTTTGAACGGATTTGAAAATTAACTAAAGTGGAGAAGAAATGATGCAAATAAATAGAAATAGCTATAAGATAGTAATTCTATTTCAGATACTCATTCTATTATCAATAAGTTGTGATGATACATCTGAAACTGGGAATCCGGGCAGTGTTATTTATGTCCCATCGGAACAGCCCACCATTCAAGCAGGAATTGATGTGGCCTCAGACGGAGATACGGTTCTCGTGGATATCGGTTCTTATGTGGAGAATATTAACTATCACGGAAAAAACATTGTAGTAGGCAGTCAATTTCTAACCACAGATGACACGTCGTATATTTCTCAAACCATTATTGACGGAGATCACAACGGGACAGTCATTACCTTTAATAGTGGAGAAGATTCAACTGCAATTTTTTGTGGCTTTACACTGATCAATGGCCAGGGTTATGATTTAGAGGAAGCCGGACATAATTTTTCCGCTGGTGGAATTACGTGTTGGGAATCAAGCCCAAGTATATCAAATGTGATCATTAAAGAGAATACAGCTCATGCTTATGGTGGTGGTATTTCATTTTATGAATCAAACTCCAAAGTAGAGAATACTACGATTTCAGATAATTCTGCAGGGACCGGAGGAGGGATTTACTGTGCCTCATCCAGCCCCAGTTTATTGAAGGTACTCATTATTGACAATACTGCAAACCAAGGAGGAGGAATTGTCTGCACAACTGGATCTAATCCAGGGCTGGAATATGTAACGATTTCAAATAATTCAGCGGATTATTATTCTGGTGGAGTATTCTGTATAAATTCCCAACTGAGTTTAACAAACTCTATTTTATGGAATGATTCACCAAATGAGATTTACATTGAATCAAGCTCTGTCACCATATCTTTCTCTGACATTCAAGGCGGTTGGGTAGGTGAAGGAAATATTGATTCGAATCCATTTTTCTGTAATTCAGACAATGGTGACTATTCACTGGCAGAGAACTCACCTTGCGTCGGGACTGGTGAGAATAGTGTTGATATGAGCGCTTTGAGTGTTAATTGTGGGCCACACTAAATTTTATTAGTTGTGGTACAAACAAGCACCTTCGAGTGATCGCAAAACCCATGCGAGTTGATAGGTGGCATGAATCTGAAAAGGAACGAATGGAAAAAATTTGCGCCGAAGGAATATTCAATGTGAACAATATTAAAGAGAGAATATTATGAGTAATTTAGTTCAGAGATTTAAATATCCGGGTGATCAAGCGATTGTAAATAAATTAGCCAATCACATTGAAACCTCGAATGAATCCGAATTATTCCACATTGATGTTTATTCATTAGCGAATCAATGGAACGTAAGTAAAAAGGATTTATTAGAATTATTTATCCGAGGTTTACACGAAGGTATTTTCAGAATGGAATGGGAATATCACTGCCCACGCTGCGGAGGAATTGCCAATGAAACTTTGTTTATTCATGAAGCCAAAAGCATCAATTGTTGTGATATCTGCAAAATAGAATTTAGTAATAAGCTGGACGTTAATATTGAAGTATTTTTTTCTATCCATCCTGAAGTTAGAAATATATCTCTGGAATTCAAAGACAATTACTTGAAATCCAATAAAGATAATATCACGGCCACAAAAATGATTAGATGGAAAAATCCATTCTCTATTTATGGTGTTGATATTATTCAAAATCCTGTTTTCAGAGAATTGATGGAAGGAGAAGTATTAGCACCGGATCAAAGCCTAGAATTGATGAAATGTACACTTTTATTCACGGATATAAAAGGGTCGACCCAAATGTATAATGACCTTGGAGATTCTAGAGCTTTCCAATTAGTGAGAGAACATTTCAGGATAATATTCGAAGTTATAAAAAGATCAAATGGTATTCCTGTAAAAACGATTGGCGATGCGGTAATGGGCGCGTTTTCAAACAAGACAGAGGGATTAAAAGCCGCATTGGAGGCACAAAAATCACTGATAGAGTTTTATCGCTCAAAGCCGGAAAACGAAAAAATCGAAGTAAAAATTGGTCTGAATTCAGGAACAACTATCATTGTCACTTTAAATGGTAAACTTGATTATTTTGGAAGTACTGTTAATATGGCAGCCAGGATACAATCTATTGCTAACCCCAACGAGATTGTCCTACCAATGAACATCTTCGAGGATGAAGAATGTAACGAAATTATTAGTTCCTATGCAAAAACCATAACAAAATCCAAAACAACTTTTAAAGGATTGAATGGGGAATATAACGTATATCACATTGTTTTGAATTAATAACTTTTTACGCTTGTTTTCGTTTTCAAGCCATCGCCCAATCCTTGTGAAAATGATATAACCAGACATAATATGTGGATGCAAGCAAGTCTTTAAAAACTAATCGATAATTCTGAATTTGTAATTATTTAACAGAAAGGAAATACGTTGTGATACGTGATTTTGGACGTTCCGGGATCGAGATTAGTGCTCTGGGTATGGGCTGCTGGGCAATTGGTGGACCACTCTGGGTTGGGGAAATGCCTATTGGTTGGGGTAAAGTAGATGACAAAGAGTCTATTCACGCTATCCATGCTGCCCTTGACAAAGGTATTAATTTTTTCGATACAGCCAATGTTTATGGTGCAGGACACAGCGAACGAGTACTGGGTCAAGCACTTGATGGACGCATCTCACAGGTGGTCATTGCGACCAAATTTAATGCGTTGTTTGATGAAAACACGCGTCAGATAACGGGGGTGGATACATCGCCGGAAGGTATCCGCAAAGCGTGTGAGGATTCCCTGCGACGTCTGAATACTGACACCATTGACCTTTACCAATTTCATGACAATGGATTCCCGACAGAAGAAGCCTTACCAGTACGCGATACGCTGGAATCACTTGTAGCAGAAGGTAAAATCCAAGCATATGGCTGGAGTACGGATTTTCCTGACAGAGCAGAGTTTTTTGCTCAGGGACCAAAATGTACAGCCATCCAATTACAGCTTAACGTATTTGACGACAATCCAGCTGTGATTTCCGTCTGTGAGAAGTACAAGCTTGCCGCCATCAACCGCGGCCCACTGGCGATGGGGCTTCTAACAAATAAATATGGTGCAGAGACGAAAGCATCTGCCGATGATGTACGTGGTGAAAAAAGCCCGGAATGGATGAAATACTTCAAAGATGGAAGACCTAACCCGGAGTGGCTTATAAAGCGCGATGCCATTCGAGAGATCCTCACCAGCAGTGGAAGAACGGTAACGCAGGGTGCGATTGCCTGGCTGTGGGCGAGGAGTCCACAGACCATTCCTATCCCCGGATTTCGTACGGTGAAGCAGGTGGAGGAGAATGCCGGAGCAATGGATTTTGGACCGCTACTCCCCGAACAAACGAATGAAATCAATGAACTACTCGAGAGACCATATTAACGTACATTTGCAAATTCGACGGACAAGTGACAAACAAATCCTAATTCTTCAATAAAACAAATGGTGGTAAACTTTGAAACGCGTGAAAAAGGGGATAATACCATTTTAAAAGCCACGTTAATATATGATATGAAAAATTCTCTATTTGACGTGATGAATGTATTAATGGTAAAAAGGATGAATACGAAACTTTGGAATTCGGTAGTCGCTGGCCACAAAAAGTATATCGAAACCGGAGAAAGAGTGACGGAAAAAACGGCTTTGGATTTAAATGCCGTAATTGAAGTCAAAGGATAAGGTTAAATATGTCAGAAGAAATCATTTTAGTTTTACAAATAGAAACGAAAAGAATTACGATAAAGTACTTAATAATCCCTAAATTCAACTCCGACGTGCCTGCTTTGTGGGCAGGTAAGCGATCCAAAAAGTATTTAAAGAGAAACCGATATTTGTAAAGTATCTCTACTTCTCTTATGAACCTATTTTATGTATCCTCAAGCAAAATTAATCTCAAATATTTAATAATAATGGAAATAGTAATTGGAAAATAATCGATTTAAAAATCTGGAAATTATAGAGCC
>JABMOW010000041.1 GCA_013204025.1 Fidelibacterota bacterium
GTATATTTTATGGCGTTATCAATCAGGTTTTCCAGCGTTTGAAGGATACAATAATTATCTGCGTGGATCGTGGCTTTTTTTATATTGGATTTGAAATATACCGGGATTCCCTTTTCAACAGCTTTACTTTTCGTTTTGGCGATGATATCATTCGCTAGTTTTGTCAAATCCAACTCTTGGAAGTATATTTCATATGCGCCCGCTTCAATGGTAGAAATATCAAGTATTTGATGAACTGTGACCATCAGGCGTTCACATGCCTGATTGATGATCTGAAAATAACTGTTTTCTTCTTCAGTGGCCCTCGATTCAAAAACTTTACTCAATACATCTGAAAATCCGATAATGGCATTCAATGGTGTTCGAATCTCATGCGAAATATTCGCTAAAAAATTATTCTTTACCAGCACTGCCTGTTCCGTTTTTACCAACGCTTCATTGAGTTTTTGTTGTGAATCAATTTTATCTGTTATGTCAAAGAATGTCACCACGCTACCGATGATGATACCTCTTTCTCGTATTGGATATGCCCAATACTCAACGGGGAAACAGGTATTGTCAGTTCTCCAGAATATTTCATTTGCCTTATGGATATATCCCTTTTCACTCATGGCCTTGTGAATGAAGCAGTCCTTGTATGAAATATGATCTCCGTTGGAGTTGGTGTGGTGGATCAAATTGTGGACATTTTTTTTCAAAAAATCTTCTTTACTTTCGATACCCAGCATTTTCATTGCCGCATTATTGACCAGCGTTCCAGTACCATCGAGCGTAATGGCATAAATACCTTCAGCAGTGGAATCCAATAGCAGGTAAATTTGTTTCACACTATCCATTAATGCTTGTTCAACTCTTTTTCTTGCATCCACCTCATCTACGTGGTTAAAAATGGTTTTTACGGCTGTTGACAGCCGAACGATACGTGCCTTCCCTTTCAGAATGTAATCATCCAAACCGAGCTTCATAGCATTTACTGCAATTTCTTCGTTACCAGTGCCGGTGTACATGATCACAGGGATAAGTGTGCTCAATGCTTTGACTGCTTTTAAAACGTATATGCCATCCCATCCTGGCATGAAATAATCCGTAATAACCAAGTCGAACGAGAAATTATGCAGAATCTCATCAAATTGTTTCCGGTTCCAAATTTCAGTAATTTCAATTTTATCGAAATTCTTGTTCAATTCGTGCACTGTCAACATTCGGTCGTTGGAATCATCGTCTATCAGAAGGATTTTCATAGGATTATTGTTCTTTTGAGTAAGGGTACAGTTTTAAGAGTCTACAGCGTATTCATCCGAATCACGGGGAGAGAACACATTTCAAACCAATATTTTTTTAGCATCTCCGCGATTGCCAAAAGGTCACCAAAAGCGATCGGTTTTACGATATAAGAATTCGCCTGATTATCGTATGCTTCTTTAATGTCTGAAGCTTGATTGGATGAAGTAAAAATGATCACCGGTAGGTTCCGGATTTTTGGGTGATTACGAATATATTTTAGTACATCCATTCCTGATTTTTTGGGTAGCTTTAAATCCAAAAGGATTATCATGGTAAAATAATCTGAATCTGAATTATAATTTTTTGATATGTCAGATAAAAACTCAATGGCTTTAACGCCATCCCGAGCTACGTAGACTGGTTTATCCATACCTGCTTTCGTTAAGGCTCTTTCCATCAACATAACATCGTCCTGATTATCTTCTACGAGAAGAATCGGATATTGATAAATATTATTTAAATTATTGTTATTCTTCATATTACTCGTTCAGCTTTCTGCAAGGTTATCATAAATATGGTTCCGTGATTCAGTTTGGAACTCACAGAAATATTTCCACTTAATTTGCCTATGGCCTTTTTTACAATTGCCAATCCAATACCGGTTCCAGGGATCTTTTCATCTGAATGTAGACGCTCAAACATGTCAAATATCTTTTCATGAAATTCTGGTTTTATACCAATCCCATTATCAGAAACCGTGATAATTGTGGAAGACTCTGTTTCAGATGTTTGGATTTTAATTTTTGGCGGTTTACCCGGTTTAGCGTATTTAATACTGTTAGAGATCAGATTTACGAAAATTTGGGACAACTGGCTTTTCATTGCTCTAACCGTTGGCAAATCTTTAGGAAGATCAATGGTAGCGTTGCTTTCTGAAATCTCTTTTTCCAGAAACGATATGACTTCCTTTAAAATTCTTGATAATGACACATCAACCAGCACTATATCTTCCATGCCAAAACGGCTATATTCCAGTAGATCATCAATCAGTTTCTCCATCCTAAAAGCTGATTTTGAGATTCGATTGAGATAGTTTCTCCCATTTTTGTCAAGCTTGTCTCCATATTCTTCCAAAAGAATACCGGTAAAACCTTCCACTGCCCTCACTGGAGATCTTAAATCATGGGAAACCGTGTGAGTAAAATCCTCTAGTTCCTTATTTGATTCCTCCAATTGTTTTGTGCGATTAGCGACTCGTTGCTCCAGCTCCTTGGCTGATTTTTCAATTTCACTCTTCAAATTCATCTGGTGGATGGCGATGGTGATATGATTTCGGATCTCTTTAATCAGCTCTAGATATTCCGATGTAAAAAAGTTCGGAGTGACCGACGCTAGATTTAATGATCCCAAAAATGTGTCTTGAATCACTAAAGGTGCATTTACAAACGACCGGAATCCCTCTTTTCGTAATTGAGTTATAATCGGGCTGGAATCTGTTTTATAAGATTCTAAGTCCTGCACCAAAATCAGATCGTTTTCTCCCAACGATTTCCACCATTGTTCTGAAATTTTAACTATTTTACCCTGTGAGATTTTGGATTGCTTCTCCGAATCCAGAGCAAAGACCCGGAAAAGATCAATTGTATCAGGAACCGAAATTAAAATAGATGATCTCTGGCATGGAATAAGCTGACGAAAATGACTTAAAACGCCTGAAGTAGTGCTTTCGATTGAATCAGAGCGGATAATGGTCATATCAATTTCCCGGAGCAACTTCATTCGCCTCGCGTTATATAATAACATTTCTTCAGTCTTTTGTCTCTGTTCAAAAACCTGTATTCGATCGATAACCGGGATCAACTGTTTCCCGATGGTATCCAAAAATTTTAAATCATCATCTGATAATATTTTTACGCCTTCATCCCAAAATGTACCCAATCCCAATATCGCCAGTCGGCCATTTTCAAGTTGAAAGGGGACATTAACAATGGATCTGTTTCCCAATTTATTCACAATTACTTTATTGGTTCGTGGATCTGTTCGACCGTCTTCCACCAATACGATATGTGTTCCCTGAACAATTTCTTCTAAAAAGGGATCTCCTGCGACGATCAATTCAACAACTTTATCTGTCAATATTGGAGCCAAATGTCCGCCGGCAGCTACAAGATTTAAAAGGTTTCTGTCTTCGTCAAACAAATATATCCACGAAGTATTGATTCCGAGAATAGTGATTAATTCATTTGTGAGTGCTAGAGGAATGTCTGCATAGGTGTAAGCGCTTTCAAGTCCTTTGGCAATATTTAAGAGAGAATTCAACCTGGCATCATCCTGCCTCAGTTGGTTTTGAATCCGTATCTCTTCCGTTACGTCGGTGCAGGTTGCAAAATACCCAATGAGTTCACTCTGATTATTTCTTATTTGAGTGGCAAAACCTCGGGATATAAACGTTGTCCCGTCTGCACGTTTAGCATTGAACTCGCCTTGCCACTGTCTGATCGAATTGATTACATCCAACATATCGAGGGCATCCTGTTCATGATTAAAGAATTCAGGTGCTAATTTTGAAGTGACTTCTTTATCCGACGAGTATCCCCAGATTTCCAGAAATGCAGGGTTTACATGAATGATTTCCCCGGATTTATTAGTATAACAATTCGCCGCTAAAGAAGATTCGAAAACTAGATCTTTGATAATCAATTTCTCTTCATTTAATTTACGCTCATACACGTCCCAGGCGAAGTCTGCCAATTGTGAGATTTGAGAGGATTCTTCATTTGTATAATTGTCATGCTTATTGCCGATCCCCAGCAACAATTTAACTTTTCCATTACGCAAAGCAGGAACCACCATCTGTCTGATAATAGGATTGTGTCCCTCGGGTAATCCTTTTCGGTTTGGTAGCGCTTTATAATCATTATGAATAATCGCTTTGGTTTCGAGGAGACTCTCAATCCAGACCCCTGCTTCATGTATCGAATATGAGTGTTTTTCTGGTTCAAGTGTACAGATGTTTTCTGTAGTATTGGTTGACCACACCTGTGAATGGATCGTTTGTTGGTCATCTTCTACGAAATGTAGAAAACCGATTTGACTGTTGGTCATTTCTTCAGCGAGATCAATCACCTTGATGAGCAGTTCTGATAACGAATGATCCTTCGCGTATTCAATAAGCTCTATCCGCGCCTTAAACAAAGAATCCGATCTCAATTTTTCTTGCTCTATTTCCGTGTGTTCCATCGCAAAAGAAATATCATCTGCAAGTTCGGTTAGAAGCTTGACTTCTTCAGTATCAAAAAAGCCTACGGTATCGGCATAAATGGTGAAGCTCCCCTTTAATTTACCTTTGACAAAAAGAGGAAATGCGGCTGATGAACGATACCCCAAGCGAAGTGCGCTTTCACGCCAAGGTACCATTGCAGGGTCATTTTCAATATCATTACTGATTGCTGGTTGTGCATCCTTCACCGCCTTGCCGGTTGTGCCCTTGGCTTTATTGGAGCCGTCAACAATAATATTCAAGTTATCAATGTAATTTCCAGTTTCACCGGCAGAATTAAGAATACTCACCATCCCTGTCTCGGAGTCAAATTCACCAATCCACGCCATTAAAAATCCACCATCATCGACAATGATCTGGCAGACTTCTTCATATAATTTCTTTATATCGTCCAAACGAACAATGGCCTGGTTGACATTTGAAAGTACAGCATGTACTCGATTTAGATTTTTAATATGTCGCAGGTTTCTTTTATGTTCGGTTATATTTTCAGCTACAGCTAGTATTCTGGTTATCGCACCGTTTTCATCGATTAGAGGTAAAGCGCTAAATTGATAGACAGTGTCTATTATTTCCATTTCGAAATCAGCAGTTTCCCCGGAAAAGACCTTTGTTAAATTCTCTACGACAGATGGTGAAAATTCTCCCATGATGGCGGTGATGGATTTACCAATGTAATCTTCTGCGTTAAGCTGATTTAATTTGAGTTCCTGCCCGGATAAAAGGGTAATCGTTAAATCTTCTTCAAGGATGGCTATGTAAGAGTGAGGATAATTCTCTGCCATCTTTCGGAGTAAATGCCTCTGGGTCTCTAAAGTGTGTTCTGTAATTCGCCGTTCAGTCACATCTTCTAGTTGGGCGAGATAACCGATTTCTTCTAAGTCAGAAGCGGTTTTAAATACGGTTACATAAACATTTAAGTATATAATACCGCTTTTAGAAGTGTCGAATTGTTGAGTCTCTTTTAATTTTGAAAAATCAAATTTCACCTGATGGTTGACATTCTCTGATTGTTTCAACTGTGCTTTTATATTTTTAGGCAAATTCGGGTCTTTGAATAAGTTGAATTTTTTAAATTGATTAACATTCAAAACACCAAATAAATCAATGCAAGCCTGATTAAAGCTAATCAGATCTCCTTCTTTATTGAAAAGTTCAATGGCAATTGGAGATTCTTCGTACATTTTTCGGAATCGTTCTTCGCTTCTGATATACTGCGATTTGATTTCTTCTTGTTTTTTCCATGCCGAGCGGTATAAACGGTAAAGAACAAAGAGAGAAAGGGGAAGTAATAAACAAGAAACGAGTAGGAAACTTAACACGTGTATTGACAACCGGGAGAACAACTCCTGTCTCAGCGCTTTTTGTGATCGGTGCAACCCCAATACCCAATTCTTTTCGAGGATGGGGACAAAAACCGCTAGTTGGCTCTCTTTGGTTGAGGATATATATCCTCCTGTATATACTTGTTTCTTATTAACCAAGTCAATCAGATTGCATGCGGGCGTGGTTCTAGTACCGACAATCAAGTTATCACCTGCATATGAGTTGATTGTTTCGGGATAAAGAGTATGCATTATGAGATTTGCAGTTGAGTCAACAATGCAGATGTACTCATCTTCGGGGGCGGGACCTATTGATCTCCATGCTTCAACAATATGGGAAAATATTTCCTGATCGGGTACGTGTGCATGATAGATTATATCATTTGCCAGTAAATTGGCTTTTTGGAGGTAAAATTCTCGGACTTGATCTTCATCCATTTTCATTTCAGTCCGGTATGCAATAAAACCTACTAAAAATGAAACGGTTACAAAGATAATAGTTACCACGAAAACGTTTTTGAATTGCTTCGAGTCCGTATTTCGGATACGTTGAATTACATCATTTATTTTCTGTTGACTGAACATCTGCCAGTATTTTGGACAATCATTTGGTTTGTCCTTATTTGTTAAGTATCTTCGTCAGTTTTTCAGGATATTCCCATCGAACTTTTGGGGAATTAGCACTGAAATCTGATATAATAATTATATGCTTATAAAGAGATGCATTTCGTGATTCGGAGCCAATAAAACTATAGTAACATTATTAATTTCTTGAACAATCTACATGCCTGAGTTCAACTACCAAGTGCAACTCAAAGAGTGTTTGTAGAGACAGCGGAGCTGGCTTAGAATCTCCGTATCTCTCAAAGACAAAAATGAGGTGTACATA
>JABMOW010000042.1 GCA_013204025.1 Fidelibacterota bacterium
ATCCAAAACAGTATTGATGTGTCGCTCAATATCTTTCCGGATCCCCTCCTGTTGTTTTTTCAAATCAACAAACTGCATTTAAACTCCAATAATTATATATTCTATCGATTATCCTAAAAATCCTTCTTTTTCCAAGTACAGAAATACTTGTTGTACTGCTTGTTCCTGTGTAATGTCGGCAGTATCGACTCTTAGCTCTGGTGAATCGGGAACTTCATACGGGTCGTCAATTCCGGTGAACCCCTTAATGATCCCTTTCCTGGCTTTTGCATATAATCCTTTTACATCACGTCTCTCACATTCCTCTAATGAGGTTGAAATATGGACTTCAATGTAAGCACCTACCTGCGAGATAAGTTCTCTATTAAAACGACGCGGTTCTTCATAAGGTGCGATCGGAGCGCAGATAGCAACACCGGCATTTTTAGTAATTTCACTTGCCACATATCCTATACGCTTAATATTCAGATCACGATGTTCTCTTGAAAAACCTAATTCACTGGATAAATGCATTCGAACAACATCCCCATCCAAAAGTGTCACCGGGCGGTCACCGACCTCCATCAATTTGACCAATAAGCCGTTTGCAATTGTGGATTTTCCTGATCCGGATAATCCGGTAAAAAATATGGTAAATCCTTGTTTAGATTTTGGAGGATAGGTTTTCCTCAGTTCCACCGTTACTTCAGGGTAGGTAAACCATTCGGGAATATCCAGACCCTGGGTCAATCGACGTCGTAACTCCGTACCAGAAATATTAAGCACACTTGCCTCTTTAGGTACTTCATCGACAGGCATATAACCAGCCATATCTTCAACATAAACCATCAATTTAAACGGAACCATTTTAATTCCGATTTTATCAGAATATTTCACAACCAGCTCTTGTGCATCATACGGACCGTAAAATGGATTTCCGTTACTATCATTTCCGGGACCGGCATGGTCTCGTCCCACGATCAAATGAGTGCATCCATAGTTTTTTCTGATAATAGCATGCCAAAGCGCTTCCCGTGGGCCACCCATTCGCATAGCAAGCGGGAGTAAGCTCATCATGGTCGTCCCTGATGGATACTTGGAAAGTATCTTTTGATAACATCTGACCCTGGTATAATGATCAACATCGCCCGGTTTTGTCATACCCACCACAGGATGGATTAATAGATTTCCGCTGATCTCTTTTGCGGCGCGAGTGGTCAGTTCCACATGAGCACGATGCATGGGGTTTCTCGTTTGAAAAGCAACGATTTTTGTCCAACCCATTTTTGAAAATTGCTCTCGTAACTCAGCAGGAGAATGACGCAATAACTGATAGTCATAATGTTTGGGATATTCAATTCCGGTGATGTTTCCACCGATATACACCTCACCAGCCTGATGCATAAGATAGTTAACTGCCGGGTGTTTCTCATCTACCGTACCAAATACCTTTTGTGCCTCTTCAGATTTTTCTGGTGTCCAGATATCACTTACATCCAAGATGGCGAGGAGAACTCCTTCATTATCCCGAAGTGCAATTTTCTCACCCTTATTGAGAGTTTCGGAGAATGATCTGGATACATCCAATGTGACTGGGATAGGCCAAATTTCACCAGACATGAGTGACATATCATCTAGCACGCTTTGATAATCACCTTTCTTCAGAAATCCAATTAAAGGTGAAAAGGTACCATTTACCACTAGTTCTAGATCACAGATTTGTCTTTCAGTTAAAGTAAGATTTTTATAATGAATGGCGTCTTTTCTAATTGCGGCAGCTTCCTGCCCTGAAGCCATTAAATTGATTAACTTCCCTCCATGTGGAGTGATAAGTTCAGTCATAATATCCTTATATTGTTAATATTTTTTAATCCAAAAAAGCTCTTTCTTAAAAAGAGCTTTCCTAATTAGTTAGTTTCTGTTCGTCATTATTTCGATCGGTACCCAATCGCGATCCCAGTATAATCGCATTTTTTACATGAATAATGCTTTACTTTGGCGAATAGTGCGATTTCGATCAATTTTTGTAGAGGTGTACGATGAGTTCTCTTTAAGTCCCCATCACAAGTAGGACAAGTACTTAATGATGCATAACGCCTAAATATTCTAAACCTCGTTCTAATAAATACCATGTACGCTGCAATGAGTATGAGTATGATTCCCACAATATCAGAGGTTTCAATACCACTGACAATCTTCAATATTGTGGTCATTACGTAGAAGAATAATGATTTAATTGCAGAAATGATTGCGATGATTAGTCGATAGACGTACGATTTGATTTTCATTTTCTCAACGAGGAGAAAAACGCCTAATGCGAATATGGAGACGACAGTTAATTCAAAGCGGTACTCTCTAAAAAGTGAGTGTCCCGATGATTTTCTTTTCTTTTTTGTTCGAGTGCTGTTGTGATTCATATTTTCGGTTTATCAACCTTTAAAGAATAATTTTATGTTATCATGTACCGTCAATGCTTTGTTCAAGAATTAACATGAATACATTCAAATACGAACTGTGAAATTTATATCTGTAACGCGTAATATAAAAATCGATTTAAGGGTCAATATTGGATTGAGGAAGATGTATGTAGTTATATTTATGTTATATTATGAAATATTAAATAATAATTATCTAAAATACTCCATTGTCTTCTGGAGACCACTAATCAATTGTTCAATCTCATCAATTGTGTTGTACACATAAAAACTAACTCTTACTGATGCGGATAAATCATATTTATCCATCACCGGTTGCGCACAATGGTGACCTGCTCTGACAGAGATTCCGAATGTGTCTAATAAATGAGCGATATCATGCGGGTGTATATCTTTATGGAAGAAACTGATCACTGAGGTTGAGTCAATCCCATTCTCATGACCCAAAACAGTCAATCCTTTGATTTCTCGTAACCGTGATACTGCGGTTGATGTCAACATTCTGACTTGGGAATCAATTGAATCAATATTCATGTTTTTCATAAAATCAATCGCCGCACCCAGTCCAATTACCTGTGCGATGTTGGGAGTGCCAGCTTCAAACTTATATGGGATATCGTTCCAGATGGCCTTTTCCATGGTAACGGAAAGAATCATATCACCTCCGCCAAGAAACGGATCCATTGTTTCGAGCATATCTGCTTTCCCATAGAGGATACCAACTCCGGTGGGACCCATCATTTTATGACCGGAAAACACATAAAAATCACAGTCTAAATTTTGAACGTCTAGTTTTGAATGAGGAACAAACTGTGCTCCATCAATGAGCGTTTTTGCACCCACATCTCTGGCATATCCAATAATTTCCTTTACCGAATTGATTGTTCCTAAAACATTTGACTGGTGACTGATGGCAACTAATTTTGTGTTTTTTGTGAAATATCTTTCCGGTGAGGACATATCCAGCGATCCCGATTTGTTCAAGGGAATATATTTTAGCGTTGCTCCGGTATGTTGTGCAGCCAGCTGCCATGGGACTAGATTGCTGTGATGTTCCATTTCCGTCACGAGTATTTCATCCCCGGTCTTCAAAAACTTTCGCGCCCAGCTATAAGCGACCAGATTGATGGATTCAGTCGTACTTTTAGTAAAAACGATGTTCCGTCTGTCTGCAGTCCCGATAAACTCTGCTACTTTATCTCGGACAGATTCATATGCTTCTGTTGCCTGTTCTGCGATTTTATAGATCCCCCGGTGGACATTCGCGTTATATCGGCAATAAAATTGATTGACAGCTTCAAGCACCTGTGTTGGTTTTTGAGTAGTGGACGCATTGTCCAGAAATACTAGGGGAGGTAAGTCTGGCTGATTAAAAATGGGGAAATTCGACCGAATGTTGTACAGATCAAACATGTTATTCATACCCATAAATCAAAGCATACCCAATTGAAGTTTGGCTTCATCGGTCATCATATCTTTGTTCCACATGGGATCCCAGACCAGTTTGACCATCACGTTCTCTACGCCGGACACAGTTTGAACTTTTGTTTCTACATCACGTGCGATAAACGGACCCATTCCACACCCAGGTGCAGTCAAAGTCATACTGATGATCACATTCCGTTTGCCTTCAACAGGTTCATCAATTTCCAGATCATACACAAGTCCTAAGTCAACGATATTAATAGGTATCTCTGGATCATAACATGTTTTGAGCTGATCCCAGATGATAGACTCGTCAAAATCTTGTAGAGGTAGATTATTCTGCTTAGCGAGAATTTCAGTTTCTATCCCAATGGCATCAGCATCTTCCCCGGATATTCGTACAAGGCTACCGTTTACTGATAATGTATAATCGCCCCCCAGCGCTTGTGTAATTCTTACTCTGGCACCCTTTAGCAGCGTCACCTGCTCACCTGCCGGTATCAGGACTGCCTTACAATCTCTACTCAGTGTTATGATATCATCGTTGAACATAATTTTTTATTCTGTCGTTGTTGTTGTGTCGTTTTGGTCTAAAATATTTTTCAAAGTGTGCCATGCAAGAAGCGCACATTTTACCCGTGACGGATATTTATGTACACCGGTCAACACTTCAAGTTTTCCGATATCATCAGAAGTGATTTCACCCGATGTGATCATATTTCTAAAATTCTTAAACAATTTCTCTGCATCGGCAATGGATTTTCCTTTTAACTCTTCTGTCATGATGGATGCAGAAGCCTTCGAAATGGCACAACCAGAGCCCATAAAACTGATATCCGATATGTAATCTCCATCAATTTTGATAAATAGTTGAAGTTTATCGCCACACAGTGGATTATGTCCATCTGCCTTTACAGTAAAATCTTCCATAAATCGGAAATTTCTGGGGTTTTTGTTATGATCCAGAATCACCTGTTGGTACAATTCTCTTAAATTATCCATGGTTTATGATCCCGTTCTCTTGATGTCAATCAGGTACTTTTCGATTGCCTGTTGTAAAATATTCTTTACAGATTCATTCGAGATCGAATCTAATATTTCCAATGCAAATCCCTGGATGAGCATGAATTTTGCCATTTCTTCGCTAATTCCACGAGACTGAAGATAAAATACAGCGTCCATATCCAATTCCCCGGTGGTCGATCCGTGTGAGCACTTCACATTATCTGCATTTATTTGTAATCGTGGATTGCTGTTCGTAGTAGCGTCTTTTGAGAGTAATAATGTCTGATTTTTTTGATTCGCTGAAGTAAGC
Organism: Fidelibacterota bacterium; assembly: GCA_013204025.1. Classification (GTDB taxonomy): domain Bacteria; phylum Fidelibacterota; class Marinisomatia; order SCGC-AAA003-L08; family JACNLC01; genus JABMOW01. The sequence goes on from JABMOW010000042.1 coordinate 5,155, forward strand.
TGTGCATTAGGAAATACAGTCACCAGACCATCAAATACTCCATGTGATGTATCGGTAAGTACTCCTTTAAATATTTCATTGCTGGTGCAATTAGGAGCTATGTGATTAATAAGTGAATGATTATCAATCAGCCCATTATTTTTCCCCAAAATCAAACCCCGTATATCACATTCCGCACCTTGACCGGATAAATTAACCGTCAGATCATTCCGAATTGTTTTTCCGCCAGTTGAGAAATATTGTGCATGAACGCGAGCATTATCCTCCAAAGAAATCCCGGTATTGGTGATTTGATGGTCATTCTCACCACCAAATTGGATAACATGATAATCGAGTTGGCTATTATCGCTTAACTTGATTTCTGTCACAAAATTTGAAAAAGAAGATTCGCCCACGCCCTCATTGGAAAGAACAATCGTGCATTTAGAGTTTTTCCCTAAAATAATTAAAAATCGGAAATTTAAATTTGTTGGATGATTTGCAATTTCATTTTCGAGGTGGAAATGTACAGGTTTGTCCAATCGAATATTATCCGGTACAATAAATATAAGTCCATCCTGGAATAAAGCCGTATTCAGTGCTGTGAAAGCATCCTGATGCGCCGGGACGATGGTAGAGAATAACGCTTTAACTGTGCTGTTATTTTCAGATGATACTAATCGTTCAATTGTACAACCGGAAGTTAGGGAAAACTCTGAAAATTGATCCGGATTATTATACTCTCCACTGTGAATATTTATCTGATAGGCGTCTGATAGTAATAGGTTTTTATTTGAAGAATTTGACGGTGGGTGGAAACCATAATCGTACTCTTGATTGATAATCGGTTGGATATTCGTAAACCGCCATGCTTCATCTTTATTGGTTGGAAATCCATTGTCAAGTAGGAACTCTCTCGCCTGTTGACGGGAAGCGTTGAATGACGTCATCGTTGGATGATCCTTTGGAATCCCTTTCACATACGAAATAGGTTTCTGAATATTCTGCAAATCAAGCCTTCGGTAATTGCGATGATTGGTCTTTCACCCAAGAATACCCTCGTTCTTCCAAATCCAGAGCAAGACTTTTATCTCCAGATTTGACAATTTTTCCGTCGAGTAAAATATGGATAAAATCTGGTTCGAGATAATCCAGCATTCGCTGATAGTGAGTGATTAAAATGAAGGAACGATCAGAATTTCGGAAATTATTGATTCCTTCTGCTACCGTTCGTAATGCATCGATATCAAGACCGGAATCTGTTTCATCTAAAATACTGAGCGTGGGTTGAAGAACAATCATTTGGAGGATTTCATTCCGTTTCTTTTCTCCGCCCGAAAATCCTTCATTTACCGGACGTTTAATAAAGCTATCGTCCAGATTTACTTCCTTCAGTTTTTCGCGGATCACCTTTAGGAAATCCATTGCATCTAATTCAGAATCACCTCGATATTTCCGGATAGCGTTCATTGCTGCTTTGAGAAAGTACATATTATTCACGCCAGGAATCGCTATTGGGTATTGAAACGACAGGAATAATCCTTCGCAAGCTCTCACTTCAGGCGACATTGCCAACAGATCTTTTCCCAAATATTGCACACTACCCTCGGTAATTTCATAGCCCGGCTTACCGGAAAGTACGTTTGCAAAAGTACTTTTTCCTGCACCATTGGGACCCATAATTACATGGAGTTCGCCAGGTTTCACAGTTAGATTAATGCCATTGAGAATGGATTTTCCGTCTATTTTTGCATGTAGATTGTTAATTATAATCATAGGTTCTTGGTTTTGTTTTCTAATTGATTGTTTGCACATTAATGAGGTTGATGATGGATAATCATCCCACACTTCCCTCAAGGCTCACTTCCATTAATTTTTGGGCTTCTACAGCAAATTCCATCGGAAGTTCGTTGAATACATCCTTACAGAATCCGTTGACGATCATGGATACGGCATTCTCGGCGGAGATTCCACGCTGATTGCAATAAAATAACTGGTCTTCGCCAATGCTGGATGTGGTAGCCTCGTGCTCCACCTGTGCTGATGGATTTCTTACATCAATGTATGGAAATGTATGAGCGCCACATTTGTCTCCGATGAGTATTGAATCACATTGTGAGTAATTCCGGGCGTGAGCTGCGTTTTTCATCACTTTTACAGCACCGCGGTAGGTCTGTTGTCCCTTCCCGGCGGATATCCCTTTTGAGATGATGGTACTTCTGGTGTCGTTCCCAATATGGATCATTTTTGTACCGGTGTCTGCCTGTTGATAATTATTGGTAAGGGCTACTGAATAAAATTCACCAATGGAATGATCTCCCTGTAAAAGGACACTGGGGTATTTCCATGTGATGGCTGATCCGGTTTCCACCTGAGTCCATGAAATTTTTGAATTTCTGCCCCGGCATGCTCCTCGTTTAGTGACAAAATTGTAAATCCCCCCTTTACCTTCTTTGTCACCGGGATACCAGTTCTGAACAGTGGAATACTTAATCTCTGCATCATCCAAGGCAACCAATTCTACCACTGCTGCATGAAGCTGATTTTCATCTCTCATGGGCGCTGTGCATCCCTCAAGATAGCTCACATACGACCCTTCATCTGCAACAATGAGTGTTCTTTCAAACTGGCCCGTATTGGAAGCGTTTATCCGGAAGTAGGTTGACAATTCCATTGGACTTCTTACCCCCTTCGGGATATAGCAGAAAGATCCGTCGCTGAAAACAGCAGAATTAAGGGCTGCGAAGTAATTATCGGTTATCGGTACCACCGAACCCAGATATTTCTTTATCAATTCGGGATGGACTTTTACCGCTTCAGAGAAAGAACAGAAAATAATGCCAGCTTTAGCCAGTTCGTCCTTAAATGTGGTGGCAACGGATACACTATCAAAAATAGCATCTACTGCCACACCAGATAAGAGTTTCTGCTCTTCGAGCGGAATACCCAATTTATTGTAGGTGTCCAATAATTCGGGATCAACTTCATCGAGGCTTTCCAACTCTTTTTTCTTTTTGGGAGCTGAGTAATAACTGATGGACTGATAATCGATGGGCGAGTACATCACCTTTGCCCAATCAGGCTCGGTCAAGGATTTCCAATGGCGGTACGCTTTTAACCGCCACAGGAGCAACCAATCTGGTTCCTGTTTAATTTGGGACAAACGCCGGACAACATCTTCGTCCAGACCAGGCGGAAAAGTATCCTGCTCGATGTCTGTTACAAAACCGAATTTGTATTCCTGCTGGGTGATCCGTTCGATGATTTTAAGATTGTCAGTCATGATCGATAGGCTTTATACGGAAAAACTGCTCCCGCATCCACATGATTTACTGGCGTTGGGATTAATCAATCGAAGTCCCGCAGAATTCTCATCGCCTGAATAATCCAGGACTAGTCCTTTTAGAAAGGGATAACTCTTGGGGTCACAAATAATGGATAATCCCTGGCTGGAAAAAATCATGTCAGATTCCTCAGCTTCATTGGTATATTCCATCTGATATGAATAATCATTGCAATTGCAATCCCCCTGAACGACTCTCATCCGCACGCCGAATCCATTAAGATTTTTTTCGGTGAATTCTTCACTGAAATAATTTGCTGCGGTTTCAGTCATTGAGATTTGTTCGTGTGCAGAAATGGTCGTGGTGATATTATTTTCTAGCATGCCAACTCCTCTAATGTTATATTGCTAAACATTGAACGTATATCTTTGTTTATTTTATTTAACGGAAACCGTATATTACACTGCTCCAACTGATCACAAATTGCATTGATGCTACAATCAGTGACACCAATTGGTCCCTCCACAGCTTCCATGAACTCTGTCAGATTAATCGAAGAAAGCGGTTTATTAAGCCCATATCCCCCTTTAGGACCCTGAACTGCAAAAAGTATATCCAGACGAGTAAGCTGTTGGAGTACTTTTGCTAATAGTTCATTTGAGATATGTAAATTTTTAGCAATCTCTTTAGTGCTGACCACCTGATCATCTCCTTGATGATAGATATATCTGATGGCCATTAGGGCATATTCCACTTTTTTGGTTAGTTTTAGCATAATCTGACAGGCAAATTTATCAGGTGTTTTAAATGTCTTCCAACACAAATCCGACAGTATTTGTCGGATTAATTTAATACAAACAAAAAAGCCCGTCAGGTGACGGGCTTTTTAGAATTAAAAATTAGATAGTTGTTATTTAACTAACATTATCTTCTGTGTACTTGTGAAGTCTCCGGCTGTCATGCGAACGAGATACATTCCGCTTGATAGGTCAGAAGCATTCCAGTTTACGCTGTAGTTACCAACTTCAACTGAACTATTCACTAATACGGCAGCCTGACGACCAAGCATATCATACACAACGATTTTTACATCAGAAGTCTTTGGTACATCATAACCGATAGTTGTCGTCGGGTTGAATGGATTGGGATACGCAGCTTTTAATGCATATACACTGGGTACACTCAATGAAACATTGATGTAATCAACGTTAGATGCAGCAAGGTACTCTTCAATCACAAATTCACCAGACACTGTGAACAATTCATTGCTTTCAGGAGCAACAATGACCATCGTAGTAGAAGTTCCATTGGTTGCATAGTCAGCAACAAATGCATTTTCAGTTAGTGTAATCGTCGCGCCAGCATCATGACTAATAGTTAATTGGAATGCACCAACATAACCGTCAGCAGTGAAGGTAGCTGAATTGTCAACAACATCAATTACTGCTGAAGTCGCAATTTCAACAACTCTTGGATTCAATATCTTGTTCACTGTCCAGACCACATCAAGAACGTTAATAGTACCATCATCAGTGGCATCAGCTGCAGAGAATTCGCATGGATCAGTAATTGTGGAGGTACCCAGAATAACTGAAACCTGCAAAACTACGTCCAGTACATTAACACTACCATCACCATTGGCATCACCATTTTCAAGTAAGCATGGTTCGATTGTCTCATAGTACATCCAGTCCAATGCTCTTTTGCTGGGACCTTCAAGAGTGGCACCCCACCATTCGTATGTAGGATCTGAATTGAGGGATAATGGGTCTAAACCGAGAAGAACGGTTTTGTTTCCATTTGCCCATGCTTTCCAGACACCCACAGCAAAACCAGATGCATTGTCATACAGGTATGCAGAAGCATCATCTGTAACTTCAAAGCCATCCAAATAGTTGGTGGTTCCGATTTCATAACCGGGATCATACATCACAGTACTGCCATCGCCAAGTCCCATAACACCATCATACAGAACGCCTGACATGAAGTCACCTTCAACGGCATCAATCACAGATGCGCCACCGGCTGCCAAGTCGTTATAGCTATGGGCAACACCCATATCATTGAAGAATGAACCAGGTGCAAAGTCTTCGTCTCCCCAAGTACCGTTTATCAAACCAAAGGTTTCATCACCAGCGAGGAAATAGTTCTTACCACCTTCATTCAACCATGCATGAATAATATCATAATGATCAGTGAAGTCTTCCCATGTGTCGGTAGTTGTGATTTCAAAAACAGTGGTGTAGAAAGACAACAAATCGGCATTTATTCCACCAGTCCAGAAGTCAGGCCATTCCCAAAGTCCACCTGTACTCGCATCATAGAAATAGTACATGCCGGGATAATCAGCGGGATCGAATTCGTTGTTTAGTACAAACAAAATTTCGCTTGAAGGTGCATAAACGAAGTATGTGCCCGAAGGGGTACTGAATGTACCATCAACATCAGTAGCAGAGACGCGATATTCAACGTCAGTCCCACCCGCTTGACCGGCTACCATTCCGCTATATGCGCCACCGCCATCGTCTGTCATTCCAACAGCACTCCATGAACCGCCACCATCAATTGACCATTCCAGATCAACAGCAAATGCATCGCCATTGACATCAGAGCAGTTTGCAGTAACCGTCTGAGCATCAGAACCGTAAACGGTTCCTGAAGGACCACTTGTGATTTCGCAAAGTGGAGGACTTGCAGGTGCAAACCATGCCAGGAAGTAAGATACGAAATCATAGAATTCCTGTTTGTAGTAAATGGTTCCATCTTCGAGAGAATCTACAGCAGCATCAGCCATGAAACTGAATAATGCTGTTTTATTGGCACCATTGTCATACTGAACACCAACTATTTCTTGAGTATTTAAACCCTCATAAACTGCTACTGCAACGTCGGGCGTCATGAAATCAGTCCAGTTCGTAGTCGTATAGATACTTGGACGAGTTGCCAAGTCTGTAAGACCAACCGCTAATGAAACGAGGTTAGTATCACCGGCACCGCCATTATCAGGATTGTCATCATAGTCAGGGTCATTGCTTCCACCACTGATACCAAACCAGTCATAGGCAGGGTCTCCAGGAACGAAAGTTAAATCAATTGGATATGAGTCTAATGCATGGCCATAGAACCAGTCATGGTCAACCAACATAAGGTTACCACCAACACCAATGAAGTCACCATAACCTGGGTCAACTTCAGTTGATATAACCGGCACGGTAGCATTACCCCAACCGAAAACAACGATATTTGACCATCCGTGATTTATAACAGATCCGTCAATACCACCATTGTCATTGCAAACCCATAACTCATAGACATATCCATCTGCTGCTGCTGCCAGCTCATAACCACCTAGATAATAGTCACTGGAACCATCATCAATTAAAAGAAGGTCAGCGTCTGGGTTAACAGGTGCTTTGATTGTGAAAGATTTGGTAGAACCAAAGGCTTCTAATCCATCATTATCAACAGAGTTAACCCACCAAGAAACTACATCCCCTTCAACACCAGAATATGTGATGTCAATTCCATATAGACCATTACCGGCTGCATCAGTAGAAATATCGAACGCATTAAGTGCAACGGTAAGATCTTGAATCTCAACATCATTGACTGCAACGTAAAGATGAATATCATCATCATCACTAATACCAGCACCAAAATCATCCACGTCATCAAATAAATCAACTTCGACAGTACGTGTATCAGTAGTGGCATAGGTGTTTGAAAGATTACTTGTAACCGCTGCTATAGGAGCGCCCCATGGGTAGGTGACTCTAACCAATACCATATTTTCAATGATTTGATTATAAGGTCCCCAAAGTCCGGGATCATCAGCATTCCATGGACCACCAAACCAAGTGAAGCATTCAGTACGACCAGTTACTTCGTTATTCATTGCCAAAGGCTGAGGTAAATCTCCACCTTTTACAAATGCAATAACGAATGGAGGGACATTCGCGAGATCAGTCTCATCACCAACCTGGAACGTACCACCGATATCCAACAATGCACCTGCTGACCAGTCAGATATGTATTCTGTGATGGTATTAGGTGTAGGGTTGGTTCGCAATGTACCTATTGGTGAAAGATTAGTAGATCCACCATCGATATCATAGCAGTCACCATTTGCGCTGAGTTCACTGGCTGCACCATAATCAGCGCCAAATGCAATTGCATTACCAGCACTGAACCATTGGTGATATACTTCCTGTACAATACAGGGTGCTGCAGGAGTCATTACCACTGCAAATGTATCACCGGCACCACCACTACTGAGGTAGTAGTATGAATCTGCTTCGTTCATATAGGACAGATCCCAGCAGTCAAATGTACCATCAGGGCAAGAGCGGGTTCCGCCTTCTGAATGATCATTCGGATAGTTCTTCTTTATTCGAACCAATCCCTCTTCAGTGTTTTGGTTATCATTAATTGGAAAACTGCCAAAATCTGCAGGGTTCTCTGACAGAACTTGATTTGTTCCACCGATCAGAAGCTGCACTTTATTTGAAGTTAACCGACTGGGGCTCTCTTGTTTCACCGCCCACATAAGGCTGAAACTAAACAAAACTACCAGTAAATAGACCATTTTGTATTTCACGTGTTATTCTCCTTGTATTACTTATTGATTAGCTAATAATCCTAATAGCTCGTTAATAAACAAGCCATAGTTTGTTGTGTAGGTATAAGTTAGAATAATGGTATCATCATTGTTCATAACCGGGCTACCCTGAAAAGTAAATGTATTATCACCCTCGTCCACATCCAGCACCGTATAAGTGAGATTCAATTCGCAGGATTGAACTGAGGGTTCAGTGAATAATAGCTTAAAGACCGTATTATCACTATCCCAACTGTCATCGCCATTAACATCAGTGAATACCTCATGATCATCCCAGATTGAATTATTGTATAAGTCATCGAGAATGTTTGAGTCATTTAGATATTCACCAACATCCCACATCCCATTTCCATCCAGTCCGGATGGGTTTGTAATTTCATCATAACTATCACTGTTGGGGTCTGATCCAAATACATAATTTGTATCTGCTTCGGCAAAACACCCACCTAAACCATCTTCAAAATTGTTTGGGCAACCATCAAGCCCATAGTCATCATATTCTTCGCTATGATTGAACGCACAGTCAGAATTCGCGTCAACATAGGGTTCCTGAATGGTCCCAATGTGGATTCCGTCTAAATCAGTTTCATCCATTTTAGTCACTCCAGCCTGCGCTGTCATTTGTTGAACAGTAGTAAAAACATATCCTGAATTTATTAATTCCTCATACAATTCAGAAATATTCTGCATGTAAAATTGAGAATAGTATTTTAATTGTTCAAGAGAAAAGTTAGTAATCGCATTATCATATCTGAAAATAAAGCCAGGGTCAGCATTTAAAACCAGATCAATATAGCTGATGGTACTTTCATAGTCTCCATTTGCAAAAGAAACAATGGCGAGGCCTGCGTTTGCCTCATTGGTGTATAGAGATTCAAGTTCAGGTTCGAAAAATGAAAATTGGGTTGCCCTACCAAAGTTGGAAACCGCATTTTCAAGATCCAAATCAGAACTTCTGGCATATGACCATCCCAATCCCAAATAGGGTTCTGCTTTTGTAGCATCCCGATTCGCTGCGGTTTGGAAATATTCAATCGCCCGATCGAAGTCAGTCTCCTGAAAACTGATCCAAGCTTTTTCCATCAGCCAATTATATGTATGCGGGCGTTGTGATAGAAAAGTATCGTCGCTATATTTTTCAGTACAACTGAAAACAAACAACAGGATTAACGTAATAAATAGAATTTTTCTCATTTCATTAATACCATTTTAATTGTTTGATTATAATTTTCCGTAGACAGACGTGCGAAATATACACCGGTTGGTGCCATAATCCCTCCCTGTATCGAACCATCCCATCGGACGGAATACTCGCCGGCAGTGTAGAATCCATCAGTGAGTGTCCGGATATGCTGCCCATTCATATTATAAATGTTCAGCACCACATTCTGGTCTTGCGGTAATGAAAATCCAATATTCGTCACCGGATTAAACGGATTCGGATAATTCTGATTCAGAGCATACTGATCTGGTATGATGTAAATTGTTTGATCCTGAAGGTGGTTTTCACTTGTTGCAAGGAGGAAGTATCCCAGCTGTTCAGAATAGGCACGAATTTGACCATTTTCCACTGTCCCACCAATATTAATCCAGCCTTCTGGTGTGAGGTGATAAATTTTTGAAGTGTTTTCATTCAAGCCTTTCAAATCAAACGATACCTTCACGGGACGCGCGGGTACATAATCCTCCGGACCAAAATAAGATATATGTGTTTCTGGGGTAACGTCATTTACATCAAAAACAAATCCCTCACTACTAATCAATGCGGAATTTTCAATATAAATAAATGATTGAGAATTGAAATCAGTATCATAGATCATTAATCCTACATCGTCATCGCCAGAATTAATGATTCTCCCTACTGCGGTGGTTGTATAATTGATGGATACCTGTACAACATCCGTATCAACCAGATTACCACTTTGATCCGTTCCTGAATAGGTAAGCGTATATTCATCCCATTCGCCAAGGATGAAAGGGCTGTAATACATGACAAGGTCAGCATTTGGTGAAGGAATGGAATTGAGTAGAACATAAGTTGTGTCAAACTCGGAAGCAACCTGAATTCTTGGTCCTTCAATTCCAAGTTCATCGAAAATGGAACGCTGGCTTGCTACGTATAAATCAAGAAAGTTGTGAATACCTGGATTTTGCATTACATAAAAGTCACTGAAATCCTGCGGTGATGTAATGTTTGTCACAACAAAATCAAATGATGCAGGTGGTTGGGTATCATCCACTTTTGCAGCAATTAGAATTAGATTCATATTCCCTGACCATATCCATTCAGAAGTGGAACCATCACATGCGCTGCCAGACCATATACCGCCATTTGCTGTGCAACATTCCTGTTGAGTCAACGATATTTCATCCTCGCAACTACCGGTTACTTTTTTAAATTCAAAGTCTTCACCTGGTATTGTATTTGTGGTGACTGGTAGTATTCCCCTGCTGGTTAAGGAGTCTAAATCAAAGCCAACAACCTCGTACATGGGATCCATATCTTTGGTGAACCCACTTTTCAACATGATCTTATTGGCGCGGAAGTTAATACCATCATAACCATCAAACACCAAGTCGTCCAGTGGATTGAGCAGTGGGCTTTTGAATGACACACTGTTATCCAACAGACTGACCGAAAATCCTTCGATGAGATGAAACCCGAATGACCATGGTGGAATTTCGCGAATGCTGTATGGAGGGGGCCGATTATCATTAAACTTTATTGCCGCCGCATTTTTTGAGGCTGGCGGACCATAGAGATCTACATTTTCTAAATTGTACATGCCATCGTAAACGCCTAGCTCATGGGTCATATCCAAAAAACATGCAGTTGCATATTGAATGAATACTTCCTTGGTATCGGGGCTTCCCGGATCCATGGTTATAAGCGCTGAATCAATAGCAGCTATCCCTATAAAGTCACTCGAAGCAATTTCATCAATTATCTCCCAACCTGTATTTCCTGAATATTTTTCAAATAAATAGTTCAAGAAGAGGTACACATTATGGTGATCGGTTCGGTTTTTCTTTGAGAAACTGATGTACGTTAACTGGTTTGCTGCTGGACTTCCTGGGTCTGTTAAATTACCAAAGAATTTGGTTTCTCCCAATAATCGCTTCTGTTCAAAATATGCAAGCCCCTCCTTCAACCAAACTTCTTCTGCAGGTTCATTTTTTGTAACTAGCAATTTAGTAAATTCATGAACCAGAGCATTGTACATGGTTTCTTCATCCGGAATGCTGGATGTACCATTATAAACTATCTGTGGAGAAACATCCAAATAGAGAATATCACCTGCGTTCACACCTGTTTCAGTTGCTTCATCGATACTGAAATATCCGTGAGTGAACAAGCTGGAATTTGTATCGTTAGATCCTTTACCGAATTCATCAGAAATGTCATAGAGAACAACAGATACTTTCCCATCCAAAGGACCATATGTAGTCATCAGTCCATCTTTATGATTCTGATAGAACTCTGCGACATCAATGACATCCTGTGGATTAACAACTGTCCAGACGGGCGCCCAATTTGGTACACTCTGGATTGCCAAGCAAGAGGCTTCATCTTTAACATCAATAAATACACATCGTCCATTGACAAATTCTACACCACTTTCTGTACAGCGACTTGGACCAATTACTACATCATCATCGCCTTTATGACAACGACCTTCCCAAACAGATTCTTCCACATATACATCAAAATCAGAACTTTGATAAGGAAGTACGAAGAACATTTCTGCTGGCAGATCAGCAAATGCCCGGTGGCTAGTGTTCCACATTGTCTTACCGTAGCTGAGTTTCTTTGTTGTAGGTTCGAAAGGATCCCAAATCCCATTCACATACAATTCCGTAAATACTTCACCAAAATCGTAAGTGTTATTCCCTTCGGTGCCCGTGGGATTGGTTGTGCTGTCGTAATTGTCTCCGACGGGATCAAGGTTAGGTGTCCAGATCGCACCCCCATCATTACATAGTGTTTCTGTTTCATATAATGCCCATGCTCCTGCTGCAACCCAATCGTTGTCAGAATTCCATACACCCGGAGGACTGTGCCCTTCACAAGCTTCAAGAGTATTCCCATAAAACCTTGGAAAACAACTACCATCCGCGAGACAGTCATCTTCAGTAGTATACTGCGGGTTTGAACAAACTGCGGCTTCACATTCTTCTTGCGTCATCAATGTTGGGTCGGAGCATCCACCAGAAGGTTCACAACTCCCGGGGTAACCCGGTTCATCAACATCCTGGATATTATCAGTGCCATAATCCATGAAAGGCTCTGGTATCGTATCGCACGTTCCATCATTATTCAGATCTTGGCACGCTAATCCGGAAGTACCATCAATGTTGCTGAATGCTCCACTCTGAAGTATCACATTGATTTCAAAAATTTCATTTGAAGGAATAGAAGCAGAGATATTGGCAAATTGATCTTCAGGGATCTGATAGATAAGATTTTCAGTATCCACTTCAGTATTAGTTAATTGTAGGCCGGTTATTGCTACTTCACTTCCATTTATTTCAAGTGTGACGGAATCGAAATTTGACTGGTTTGTATTAATGTTTTTATTAAACATAATTATTAATTGCTCATTTTCAAAGTCCAATTGGGAAGTGCTGATAGACGGACCTCGCAAGTCCATCATGTAGTTGATATCGCTATCTATAATGGCAAAGTTACCATTATTATTTGAATTACCAGTTGAATAAAACAGGTAGGGGGCTGCCGATATGATTAATGAATCGCCTGCTACTCCAGCTACTTCAAACCATCTGGAATCTGCCTCTGAAACCTCAAGATAAGTTTTTTCCTGGTTATTATTTCTGCTAACGTCTGCAGATGTAATAGCTAGTTCGTCTCCGGTATTGGCATTCGTTACGGTAATGCCCGAAATCGCAAGATTTTCAACTATTTCATAAAGTCGAGTCGTTTCATAATAAACAACCTTTGTAGGACTCCAGTCGAAAACAATTCGATTTGATTCAGAATCGTACGAAATAGATGAAAGAATTGGATTATTATACTGACCGATGATATCGAGAGCCAGTGTATCAGTAGGATTCCCATTGCCCATCACATCATATATCGCGTAAGGTTCTAATACAACATAAATCGTATCGGAGGGATTTGAATTGAGAATCAGATTCTCTACCGCTTTTTGATCGGTAAACAATAATTCTGAAATTCTTAGATAATTTCCTAAGGCGAGTGAAACAGCTTTGACACCGTTCAGCGCTACCACTTGATCTCCATTCACAATTTTGATTTTAGAATAGACAGGAAAAGGATTCAATTTTTCGATATCGCGTGAATTGTCAAAATAAAATAAGAATTCATTCAATCCTAAATCGTACGTTGTGTTTGTCAGTATCAATGGCATTGCATCAACTATGATATTTAGTGCCAAAGTATCTGTCTCATTGGGATTGTAATTCAGATCAACAAATGCTGATTTGTTGATAATCACATTCACTGGTGAAATTGCAGGTTCAATAATATTTAATTCCAATTTTTTAGCATCGCTAATAGTGGGATATAAGCTGATCATAGGAGAATCGAGGGTATCAACAATGCTACGAAAGCCCTCCAAGGTCATTTCATTCTCACCACTGATAAATTGTATTTTAAATGGATTAATATTACTTTCCATTTCTAATACACCATTTCCATTGGCATCTTCGGGGTTTTCTCCACCATCTAATTCCTTATTACCTGGGCAAATTTCTGTCCCGCTACTACATGATTGATCCTCAGCAATTTGGTCAAACTGAACGGTACGATCAAAGTAGAAATGTAACAAATTTAGTCCAGCGTCATAAACTACATCAATTATTTCCGGGTATGCGTTGATGTTATTGGTGATCGTGATCGGTATTGATGAATCTTGAGAATTAGGTTGATACAAACCATCCAGAAATGCCCCTTCGCTCACATTTAGTGTTAAATTATCAATATCCAACTCTTCCAGTGCAACTGCTTGCTGGTTTGTATTACCCCAATACATCAAGTCGCTTCTCGTATCTAGGACAGTACCATACACCATGTTTATTTCAACAAAATCTGCCAACTGGTTCGGATTTAATATATCACCGCCCGTAAGCTGAATGGTTGAATTATTATCTGATATGCTTAACAATCCAATCAGGACATTATCCGTTTTCACGGGTTCTAAAAATTGAATAGTTAATACATTTTCGGAAACATCATACGTACATCCGGTTGGACTAAAACCAAATGCAAAATGTAATCCGACTAAAATAAAAATGATTGAAATATATTTTCTCATAGTCCATATCCTATACTAAATTGATGTAAAAAGCCCAAAAGACCATAGTTTGAGACTGAGTAATTGAAGGTAATATCTTGCTGAATGAACGATTTTCCATTAACTCCAAATCCACCCATCCAACTGACAGAATCATGATTGGAATATAATCCGCCACGAATTGATAACAGGTTCATATAATTGTATTCCATCCCGATCTGTAATCTTTCCAGCGCATCATTTGGGTGAACTCCATCAACAGATACAAATAGCTGCTGATTAGAATCATCCTCAAAAAATTCATAATTAACCCCAATTTGGAATTGAAGTGGAATATGGTAGGGGCGGTAGGATTCATCTACGGTAGCAGTATCTCCATTTGCATAATCAACAAACGTTTTGTCAAAGTCCAGTTCAGGACCAAAATTCCGAATGGTCATTCCCATATTTAGAGTATTGAACCCGGTAATGTAAAATGTACTGAGATCAACACCCCATGCAGAGGCTTCCATATCATATTTTGCAACACCTTCTTTAATATAGAAGAGATTGACACCAAATGAGAATCGCTCTGTTAACTGGGTTGCGGTTGATACCCCTACTGCAAGGCTTTTCCATGCAAAAGTATTTCCCGTTCCATTGGGCTCAAAGATTGTTGTTTCATTCATTTTTCCGGTATTCAGTGCACGATAATGAAATGCAATTGCCCGGCCATTCCCCATCTGCATGGCATAGGCAGCAGATGTGAATTGGATGTCGGCTGCCCAATTTACCATTCCAAAAAACAGGTCTTTATTATCCAGATACACCAACGTTGCAGGATTATAAAATGCGGAAGAAGCGGAAGTGTTTTTATAGGCTGCATATGCATTACCCATTCCCGCAAACCCTGCATCCGGACTAATGAGCAGAAAATGTGATCCGGACGTCCCTGATTTAGGCACAATTTCAGTACCGGAGCTTCCACCATCAGCAAGTATCACTGAGGTAAATACTAATAGAATTGAGATTAACAAGCGTGTTTTCATCATCTGAATACCACAAACTTTCCAATATGTTTATTAATTTTATCTGATGTCTGTCCCACAGTTTGAACATCAGGAGCCTCCACAACATAAATATACACTCCACTCACAATAGATTGCTGATTGAGGGTAACTAAATTCCAGAACTCGAAGTCAGTCGCATCGTCATGTTGTATTTCCATAATCAGGTCACCTGCCAAAGTAAAGATAGAGATTTTACACAAAGGAGGTAGATTTTTAAATTCCAATTTATCTTCATATTGAACTTCCCAAACCGCACTACCCAGATAAGGATTGGGAACGACAGTAATTTTACTTAAAGAGCCGATACCATCTTCTTCTTCATATAATTTCCCGGGAAGTACAGGAACGGGAGCGCCGCCAGGAGATTTCTTATAATTGGTTAAAGGAGAATATGCTGGAAATAATTCCTGGCCTGCCTCTTCTTTAGATTTATAACTATCGTAAGCGACAATCGCATAATAGTATGGCAGTCCATCAATTGGGTGCTCAACATGTGTTCCCCACATGGTTTGTCCGCCAACTTCATAACAACGATTTTCATCAAGAGTATCGTATGAATCATCACAGGAATTTTTGACACTGGGTAGGTCAACCAGTATCCAGTTGTCAAATTCATCCACTTGATTCAAAGTATCACCAACAGAGTTGACAAGGAGTACTGGTTCGTCCACGTTATCGAATGCAGCAATCAATTCCCACCCCTGTGGATTGTACATTGCTCGGTAAACCTGATATCCTTCAAAATCGCTCCACCCCAACATATTGTCTATTTCAACCTCGGCACGATTATCCCATGCCAGCCTCATTCCGCTTGGCAAAGGACTGTAAGACAAAGATGGAACCGGTGGCGGAATTGGAAGACTCCAATGTATGCCTTCATCAAATGCTGAAGGATGCAAAGGATCACTTTCTTCATTCCCGGAATAGTATGCTACATACGCATTGTCGATATTTTGCCTTAAGCCCTGCAAACCATTTCCGCAAGCAAGTACAAAGACAATATTAGTATGGTCATTTTCGGCCATGTCAATTGGTCCAACGGTGAGCAAGAACCGGTAATCAAATTCTGGAAATCCCAGTTCAAGAGGATTGTCCAAAAATCGTTTTCCCAGACTAGCAGTATTGGTCCCCGTCATAAACTGGTATCTTTCCTCATCTGAACCCGGGTCACTTTCCCAGTTCCACCATTGGTGAGTATAAGCACCAAGATATGGATTACCATCTTCTGCAATAAACGGGTCAGATTCTGAATAAAGTATCGCTCCACCTAGGAATCCGTTATTTGGATTTGGATTTTCTCTTTCACCGTAGTCATTTGCTGATGAAGTAGCGTTGTCACCATCATAGATATATGACATCGTCCGTGGGAAGAGATACCCTTTCAGCGTATCACCATCGACAATTGCAGGTGTACCAGGAATTCCACCTAATGCATCCGTCTGCCAATTAATGATATATCCCTTCGAGTCCAAGATCAGCGCCCATTCATCGTAAAATCCATCTGGTTCTATCAGCGAAAGATCGTAATTGGGATTTTGTGGATAATCCTTACCGTATGGAATTCCCCAATCATCATAACCGGTAAGTCCATCAAGATCAAAGTCATTAGGATCAACAATGTCTGCGATATCAGTATCCGTATCTAAACCATCCCATCCATCATAATCGACCAGATCGTCAATATGGGGGGAATCCGCATCAGAAGAGGAGACATCAATATCATACCAATAAGCAAAGTACATATCTTCCAGATTACCATGAATTCCTGTGTTCGTAATGCTATACTCAAAAGCAATAAAGTCATCGTAATCCGGCAGACTCCAGGTCATCCCTCGTTGCTGTATCTTTACACCTAACGGTTCATGTTCGC
Source organism: Fidelibacterota bacterium (assembly GCA_013204025.1). Classification (GTDB taxonomy): domain Bacteria; phylum Fidelibacterota; class Marinisomatia; order SCGC-AAA003-L08; family JACNLC01; genus JABMOW01. The sequence goes on from JABMOW010000042.1 coordinate 22,230, forward strand.
TGTCGGAATGGGCTTCCAAGTCATCATAGAGGACATAACTATCTTCTAGAGATTTTGCTTTTTCTCCATTGACGAAAGCACCGATTTCACCTGGAGAACCCTGTGAAGGGAGATATTCAACATCCGGATTGTAGAAATAGGTGGTCACTGTAGGCTCACCAGCAATCAGGGTACCAATCCAGAAACCGGAGTCGTACAGGTAATTATTTCCTGATCCTGATGGCCATTGAGAAGATGGGCGACCAGTTGACGGTGAGTTTGGATCTCCTACGCTACCATAATTGGTAACCGCAGACCACATATTATTCGTCTGATGGATAAGAAACGCTTTCTCCGGACGCGTTGCACGAGGCAACGTTGTGTAGCCATCAATCTGTTGGGGAGCGAATTCTTTTGGAAACAGCCCAGCAATTAAGAAGACAGCAATAATGATACATTTACTAATTTTAGAAATCAAAGGTAACTCCTATTCTGAATCTTCTACTGTCACCGTACACGCCGGGATTTAGATTTTTCCCCATTTCAGGATATTTTTTGTTAGCGTCAACGACTCCATCTTGGTCCATATCAACGGCCATCATGTACTCTTCATAAGTCAGCGTTCCATTTTCATATTTATTATTAATGTTGCGATATTGGTGATACCATTCAACATCATCTACATAACGGATATTTTTTCGATCGAATAGATTCTTAATTGTTATATAAATACTCGTGTTTATTTTACCTAATCTCATTCCATAGTTCAATTTAAGGTCTGATTCGAGAGTATTGGGTAGTTTTCCAGTATTTTCAACCTGTAGTCTGCCCTGTCCTGGTTTTGTATATCGAGTGCCACTTCCCCCACCGATAATCCAGGTCGCCATAAACCCATTATATGCAACATTCAGGTCGGCATTAAACGTATGTGTTTGATCCCAATCCAGATAAGATTCGAATGTTGGCACGATTCCACCAGCCCACTCAGTTAAATACCCCTGACCGACTGATGAACTTTTACCTTTTGCGATTGAATAAGTATAGTTGACAGAACCAAAGACTAGCCCGGGAGGTCTGACAGAAAAGATCATCTCTACCCCTCGCACATTTCCATAATCGCGATTTTCATAACTGGTGTACCAATCAGAAACCGTCCAATAGACAGGACGTGTATCCGTGAGACCATAGATATCTTTGAAAAAACCTTTAAGCTCAACAAGAACATTTCTACGGATCTCATTTTGGACACCAACTTCGTAAGATACAGTGAGTTCTGGATTTAGTGCAGGATTCCCAATTATTGGGAATCCACCACCCAAATTATATCCCAGATTTCTAAACAGATAATCTAGTCGTGGACGTTGGTAGTACCTACCATAATTGAAATATAATTTTGAATGATCGGTAATAGGATGTGATATTCCGAGTCGGGGCGAAAATACGAACTTCGCTTCAGCAGCAAGCGGATCTTTAATATCTCCAGGTTGATGAATATAAAGACCAGATTCGAAATGTGCAGTATTAAAGGGTTCAATATCGCCATCGCCATCCCAGTCGTCTTCATCATTTTCATCCCATAATGGATCTGTTTCATCAGAAGGTGTGGCTTCTGTTGGATCAAAATATTCTGCTCTCAGTCCCGCGTTGACGATGATTCCTTTATATTCCATTTTATTGTTGATAAATACTCCCCAATCCGTAGGTTCAACGGTGTAGTTTTCAGCGTATCCATATCTGTCTGGGGCATCATGATTTGTCAGTTTGTAGTATTTTACTTCAACACCCGTATTAATTTTGTTATGAAGATCAACCTGTGAGACGAACTCCATTTTGAATGTATTAGTGATTTTATTGTCGTAGTGCCAGTGATCTCTATTAAATGTATAAGGATGCCCTGGACTGACTGTGTAGTAATCATTGATGATCTGACCTTCACTGGGGATGTCTTTCCATGATAGCCAATCATCTTCGTCAATATTACCATCGCCATTATTATCAAAAGTTCCTTCGGATTCATCCACAAAATCATTATTATTACTGTCATGGAACATATCCTGTGAATCATCATACCCATTGATGGTAAGTCCGGGATTATAGGCATCAAGGTTACCGTTACCATTTAAATCTTCACCATCATCAAGAATTCCATTAAAATTCACATCTTCATTTAATCGCTCAATAATATTCATGGTGTTATTAGTAGTATATGTAGCGAATTTGATTGTCAAGTAAGTACTGGGAGAAAATGTGTAGGTCAATCCTGAATTGATCAAATCACTTTTTGTTTGATACCAGGGTTGTCGATCGAACATGGAATAAGTCGTAAGACTTGCATTATGATCAACATCTTCAGATTGTAATAAGCCGTCATTATTGCTATCTTCGCCAAGATCAAGCATCCCATTCAAATTCAAATCTTCAGTGTCCAACTGTCCATTCATATACCATGGATGAAATGTGGGATCATTTGAGGGGTTATCTGGTGAAAAATCCCAAAGCTCGTCTTCTGAAACGATTTTATTCCAGAGGTGCGCATATCCGTCCTGAAAGTTTGATTTTGAATATAAACCTGATAATGACAGTTTTAGGTTTTGTACCGGGTTGAACGTCAGCTTTCCGGAGAAATTTACCAGATCTTCAAACTGGTTTCTGAATCGGCCATTATCCTCATTCAATTCACCTGAGAATGAGAAAAACATCATATCCTTAACAATGGGGCCAGATAATGAGAATTCGTACTTATTTTGACCTTCCGGATCTGATCCATTAAAGCTATCATTAATAAACTGAGAAGTAGATAGTCTGGTATTCGCCTGAAAAGTGTTTCTGCCTTCGGTTGATGATAAGTTTATCACACCGGATTGAGCATCGCCATACTCTGCAGAAAAACCACCCGTGATAATGCTCATTTCACCTACACCAAGCATGGGAACGTTCGAGTCATTTGCATTCCCTGTTAGTGGATCCTTCAAAGCAATGCCATCAAATAGGTATACTGTTTCCTGAGCACGCCCACCTCTTAAGTGAAGTACACCATTCTCTTCAACAGCTCCTGCTGCAAATGTTACAGCGCCTTCTACACTTTCGACGGGAAGATTAAACATCTCATCGCCTGAGTAAGTCTGAGTACTGGATGTCTGGTCCATCTTGACTACAGGTTTTGGTGCATATACTTCTACCACTTCGCCAGGCAATGCTGCAGTTGTCATTTCGACATCAATAGTCGTTGTCAGATCGGCTGTCACTTTGACTTCTTTATTCACCAAAGTAGCATAACCGATCATCTTTGCCTCAACAGTATAGACATCAGGGGGAATGTTTAAGATAAGGTAGTTGCCATCCAGGTCAGAGGCGGTACCGATTGCAGTCCCCACCAACATAATATTTACACCGATGAGAGGGTCTCCAGTGCCTTTGTCAGTGATCTTGCCAGTTATTTTTCCGGTATTACCTCCGAACAGTACGGCAACTAGACATATTATTAAAAATGTCCTTTTCATGATATTTCCTGTCCCAATTAAAATTATTTTATTACACAAACTCTATTTAAGGGAAGATTGAGGATGAAATATTACAAGTTTGGAAAGAAAATTACAACGATTTTTCAGTTTTTCAGGACAGATTTAGTGAAAATCACAACGGTGAATCGGATTATCCGCATTATCTGATAAGAATTTTTTAATAATTATTGGGTTAATGATTTATATTATTTAACCAAAAGAAGCTTTTGGTTAAATTTTGTCATCGGTTTATTAAACGAAATATCGGAAGAAACGACCTGTAGAAAATATATTCCAGAGGGTAACTGTCCTCCATCCCATACCAGATTTGTTGTCCCGCGGAAAACATTATTAGAATACAATTTATCAACAAGGCGTCCATTTAAATCAAAAACTAGTACTTCGATTTTTGAGTATGTATCGCTGTCAATCAAGATGCTTACTTTTCCATTGAATGGATTAGGGTAGGTTTTTATACTGAATCCTATTGGTAAATTGACCTGCTCATCGAGAGGAAGTGTTTGAATGTTAAAAAATCCGTTGTTTGCCCAGGGGTAATTTTCTGATGAAACGACGTGAATAATTCGATCATCGGATGCATCCCAGATGTAGAATTCAGGAATGTCCCCCGTAAGCATATACCCATCTGACCATTCATTACCATCATCTCCCATTGCAGGCACCGTTGTATACGGCCCCTCCCATTGCACCGAGCCTACGCAGGTCTCCCCTTTGAAGGCAGCAATCCAATCCTCTCCTTCGATAGGATTAGTATCCACCTCAGCGGAGATGATGAAATAAAATGCCTGTAATGACGATTGATTAAATTGAAATGACTGAGGCTGATCAAATGCTATTAATAGATATAATGTCATTATACTGATTAATTTATAATTTATTTTCATTGATTCACCTGTAAATGAAAAAGACCCACGCGGGGTCTTTTTCATTCTATAAATATTTACTACTTATTCTAATTTTTAAGTATACCGTCTATGATTCCAGTATAGGTATCAAGATCACGCTTTGGTGGCTCAACGCCGTTGATAAGGAATTTAGGAACAGCCATCCTTAACCCTGTTGATTTTAATTGTGCAGCTTCTCTTTGGATTCGATCTTGAAGCGCAGGATCGGTAATGTCTCTTTTCATTTGTTCAATATCGAGGCCAAGCTCCACTGCATACTGCAATGGGAGATCTTCGTCTTTCTTCAGTTGCTGATAATTCCCAAATATCTTTTTATACATTTCAATATATTTTCCCTGTCGTTCGGCTGCGAGGGCATAAAGCGCTGCTTTATTCGCTTGTTTATGAGAGCTGAGAGGGAAATTTTTTATCACAAGCTTAACATCGTTCGGATATTTTGCTAGAATTTCGTCTATCAAACTGATAGATCTAGAACAGTAGGGTCATTGAAAATCCATCCATTCAGTGATTGTCACTTTAGCGTCTGCAGGACCAAAAACGAAAGAATCTCCAATTGCTATATTCAGAGGTTTACCAGGCTCTGGTGGTTTATTCGCTGGTTGTGCAGATTTTTGCTCAAGAGCCTTCATCTGATTATTGATTTGGGTTATTGAAGCCTGAATACTGGCAATATTACCTGATATTTCATTTTGACTTTTCTCAAACGCTTCGATTTTTGAGGCTAAAAGATTTTGCTTTTCAATCGTATTGCTCAATTTTGCACTTTGCTCATTCATCGCTTTCGGATCGCTACACATCATTAGCGGTAGAACCAAAAATAGAGTTGCAAATGCTTTTAATGGCATTTTATCTCTCATGTATTTCCTTATTTTAGTTGGTTGATAATTTAACGAAAGGAGTGGGCTTGGAATTATCCAAGCCCACCTAGCCTTTATTTTATTAACATCAGTTTTTGTAATGATGTTTGATTTTCGGTTACAAGTTTAATAAAATAGATTCCACTTGCAAGATCAGAAGCATCCCATGAAATAGCGTATTCACCCGGTTGTTGTTGTGTATTCACTAAGCTTGTTACTTCCTGACCGATCATGTTCACTATAACAAGGCTCACATTCGTTTGTTCCGGGAGCTGGTATCTTATGGTAGTTCTTGGATTGAACGGATTTGGATAAGCAGGGAGTAAACTAACTTGTGTTGGTAATTCAATATATGCAGAGACTTCATCCAGTGCAAATAAACCAAGGTTGTGCCAAGCAGGTGCATTAATATTTAAGTTAATCAACTTGTGTTGAGAAGTATTAAAAAGTTTGAATTCAGGTACTTCACCACTATTGAGGTAACCAAAGGTATTATCAGATCCGTCATATCCCATAACCGGGATATCTGATATGGTTCCCAGCCATTGACGTGCGCCAACAACCACGCCATTATGATAGGCAACAATCCAGTCATCGGTAGAAATGGGAAGACCTTCATTTGTTATATTTTCAATGAAATAAAATGCCTGCATTGAAGATTGGTTATATTGGAATTCAGAAGGAACATCTGATAAAGACGGAATTGTGTAAACCTCATCAGATCGAGCCATTCCAGGTTCATTATAAGAGAATGATATCCCAGCATTCATCTGGAAGATATATCCCATTGTTGGAACAAATCCACCAGTAGTTAGTGATCCCACCCATTGATCATTATAATAGAAAGCGGCAACACCTTCACCAATGATTCCAGTACTATTAGCGAGCACATCACCTGATAAGACATCGAAGAATGAACCTTGTTCAAAGAACGGATACGATACGAAATTACTTCCTGCATCTAGATCGTATGTGGGATATGCTTCGGGCATTAAACCAGCAATTTCCAAAGTCACAGGATTATTCATTTTAATCCAATAGCTGTTCAACAGATTGATTTCCGTTAAATTACCCTGCCACATACTTGTCTCGCAAAAGTACTGACTCGCCTGACTTTCAGTTATAATACCAGTATAATCACAATTATTGGGTTGAAATACATCTAACAACAATGGCGATTCGGGTAACGCAGGGAAACTTCTCAAATTCGAGCCAGAATGTAAGTCCATAGAGTAGGGTCCGCAAGCCGTAATACCGGTATTGCCACCTACACAATCACCGCAATCATCTATAAACGCTGTTCCATCGCATTCTCCCGCACAGTCCATAGCTCCGTTAAAGTCTGCAAGATCAACACAGTCCTCGCAATCATCAATTACCCAATCGCCACCTGTTACTCCATTACAGTCAATCTGATCTACAACGACCTCAAAATCTTCAGTATCTGTAAGCAATTCAGGGTCAGTTACGGTAAGCGTCACAAGACCGGAAGTTTCAACACCGAAAGCCGGAGTCCAGGTAACTAGTCCGTTTGCTGATACCAACATTCCTTCAGGTGCATTAGATAAATCATACGTAAATGTGACATCTTCAGGGTCAGCGTCAAAAACAGTCACCTGGTATGTATACTCAGAGGAGATAATTGCAGAAGTCGGTGCAGTGGATGTGATTACCGGTGCATCATCCATTGCTGTAATAACTAATGTAATTGTCTCACTGTCACTGCTGTTTCCATCAGATACAGAGATTTCAATGCTTTCATCACCAAAATAATCCTGAACAGGAAGAAGAGTTAATTCATTTCCAATTATACTGGTGATAACATTGTCACTGGTATTCGCAGAATAAACTAATGAGGCTACATCGGTATCAACATCGGTTGCTGATAACGTTAGAATTATAGAACCATCTTCTTCAACAGTCTGATCTCCCACATCACCAAGAACAGGTGTATCATTGAATGGTATTACAGTGGCAGTCACCTGAGTAGAAAGGTTGGCTTCACCATCTGATAGATTGATAATCACCACAGCACTTCCGCTCAAATTTGCAGCAGGAGTAAGAGTAACCACATATTGCACTGGTGGAACTGCACCTCCACTGGTAATCACGGTTATATTTCCGGTTGGAAATAGGGTCGGATTATTCGTGATAACAGTTACCGTTACAATTTCGTTTGGATCCACATCATTTGCCGTAAACTGTATAATTGAGCTTCCTCCATCTTCATAAATAGAAGCAGGAGCAATTATATCTGTGAAATACGGTTGATCATTTACATTTGTGATCGTTAAATTGAATGTTAGAGGATCAGACAAATTATCAACGGATTCTCCATCATCAGCGGTCACAGAGATCGTAGCAACTCCCACCATATTTAGCAATGGTGTCATCGTTAATTGATTTCCATCAACTGTCACTGTTACTAACTGCGAATTACTTGTAACTTCAGCAGAGAAAGTGATATCACCAATAGGAGTATCCACATCTGTTGCTGAAAGTGTAATGGTTCTTGGCATTTCTTCAGCCGTTGTTTGATTGGCAATAGTCACCACAATCGGAGGATCGTTTATTGTTGTTACAGTCAGAACAAACGTTTCCGTATCCTGAAGCAAATCGGTACCTTCCAATTCGGTCACTGTTAATGTGACCGTAATTGAACCTGAGTAGTTCAGTGCGGTGGTCAATAACAATTCGCCTGTAACCAAACCAGTTTCATCAGGTTCTGAAATATTTTGTGGAGCGATGGTTAACTTTTGGATATTGGTCGAAGTATAAGTCAGCTCCAATGTATTATCAGGGTCAAAATAGGAAATCGGAACCACTAACGGCGTATCTTCCGGAGTGGTCTGATTTACAATTTCCATGATCATCGGTTGATCATTCACACCATTTACGGTAAAGATAATGGTTGCTTCGTTGGAGACACCTGCAGGATCACCGTCCAGATTACCCGGATTTGTCAAAGTAAACTTCAAACTATCTGTACCGCTAAAGTTCATATTCGGAGTATATCCCAAGATCCATTCAGCCATAATGGGATTGATTAAGGCGTAGGATGAGTTGTCCGTGATACTTCCATTTACAGGTGCTTGAGTGATCGTATAGCTGGCGCCCGATGCAGGCCATGGATATGAAACATCTAGTCCCAGAAGTGAGAAATTAGTCGCTGAATCTTCTGTAAGCGAGACAGATTGATTATATGCCAACGGAACACCTCTAAAAATGTTTTCACGGGCGGCCGGATTGACTAGGGTAATAACCTGAATACCGGATTCAGAAATAGCATCTTTCACTTTATAAACAAGATAGTCGGGACTCATACTGCCCGATGTGACCATGTATTCGTTTCCGCTTATATGTGTAGCGGTTCCGCCAAATGCACTATACCCCACACCATTTACCTGGGGAATAAATTCTATGGTCAATGGATCACCATCTACATCATTAACAATGCCGGAAAATGAAAGAATATCGGGATCAGAAGTAAATGTGAAAGTAAATGCCTGAGCGGTTGGCAGATCATTAATGGGATAAACCGTTATGCTCACAGTCGAAGGCTGCGAATGCATGGTACCATCATATGCGGTATAAGTCAATACATCCGAACCGTTGTAATTAGAATCTGGTATGTAGGTTAACATATCTCCATCGATAAAAGCCAATCCATGTATTGGATCGGATCCAATCTCAAATGTGATATCCTCACCATCCGGATCAGCACCTACTAACTCTGATACAAGTGTATTATCTTCATTCACAAATCCTGATAAGTTATAAGATATGGGTGCATCGTTGACATTGACTACTGTCACTTCAACAATTGCGATTTCAGAATTTAAAAGTTCATCGGTTGATGTTTCTACCAATTCGAAGAATAGTTGATCAGTGCCCACAAAACCCGGATCGGGAGTGTATGTGAAATCGAAATCGCTGATAAATACTATTTCTCCGTTTGCAGGAGAATCATCTATGAATTGTAAGGTGACATCATCACCCTCCACATCAAATCCGTTGATTGATAATTCAAGATAAGTATTTTCTGATATGACAAATGATCCAGTGGTAGAAATAATATCAACTATCTCAGGTGCATCGTTTTCAGATAATATCTCTATTGAAACAATGGCAACATTTGACCAGAACTCACCAATAGCATCATAAATAGTGAAAGTAAATTCGTCATACCCAAAATAATTTTCTATTGGAGTGTAAACATAATTTGCGAGCACTCGGTCAGCAGTCAGGACACCATGTACAGGTTGGGAAATGATTTCAAATGATAGAGATTCTTCCGGAGTATCTTCATCGATACCTGCTAAATTGATATCCATAACCTGGTCTTCGAGTATTTGCAGATTTTGTGACAAAGCGATGGGTACGTTATTAAAATCGTGGATCATAATTGTAACTATCGCGATCTCTGAATATGAAGTTTGGTTAAATACTTTATATTCAAATCCATCAACACCAGCATAATTCACTTCCGGTGTGTAAATGCATGATAAAGTCTCGTTTGTACAATCCAGTGACCCATGTGAAGGCGAAGTTTCGATCATAATTTCTAAAGGAAGATCGTTGGGATCACCAGCATCTAAATAAATAGTCAATGAATTATTTTCGATAACTTCAAGGTTAGGCATATCATTTGCCCACGGCAGATCACAAACGTGATCATTTGAAGGATCATCATCGCAAACCTCACAGGCGATATAATTGGGACCATCACAAATACCTAGACAGTCAACAACAGCTATACCGTCGCAAGTACCAGCACAGTCGGTGACATTAGATGTACAATCAGGTACAGGATCACTACAATCTTCTGTCCAGCCTGCTTCTACTAATGCATCACAATATTCAGTTTCAGTACCAGGGGTTCCCATGCCATCAACGTCTTCATCAAAGCAATAGGTTAACATCAGAGCGTCACCACCCCAAACTCCGGCACAGTCTTCATTACAGTGATTTTCTGTATCGTCATCACAGACATCTCACATTTCTACATAAGATAATCC
>JABMOW010000043.1 GCA_013204025.1 Fidelibacterota bacterium
CTGGAAAAAACCCTTAGTTCTTCGACTTCTTCCATCAACCGATCGTGTTTTAAAACTCGATCTAACCCGATACCAGCCAAAAAGATAATCCCTATTCCAAATAGCAGAAAAATAATTACAACATATTTTGATAGTGAAATTTCATGACGAGAATCGTCATTCGAGATTAATAATATTGTGTAATACTTATTTTTCAAAGGAATTCAAGCCTGCAAAGTTAAAGCATCGATTCAGGTCAGGCAAAGAATAATTCCGGAATTTCGGTTTGTCCAGGAACCTCAAATTTTGCACGGATTCACGATTTGGTAATAATCTCTATCAGACGATCGAGGTCATCATCCGAATAAAATTCGATTTCTATTTTCCCACGTCCGGTTTTATTTCTGTTGATAGCAACCTTTGTTCCCAATGTGTCCCGAACGTCTTTTTCAAACCCGAGGATTGCCGTAGATTTTTTACGACTCTTTGGGCTTTTCTTTTTTACGGTCCCGGCGGGATTGGACATTGCCTTGACCAATTCCTCAACCTGGCGAACATTCAGTTGATTCGTGATAATCCGTTGATGAAGGTTGATCATTGATGTTGCAGATTTCAACGCCAACAGTGCGCGGGCATGGCCTTGTGAAATTTCACCGGATTTTAAGCTGGTTTTGATTTCCACGGGTAATTTTAATAAACGAAGGCTGTTGGTAATCGTGGTTCGGTTTTTTCCGACTTTATGAGCGATATCTTCCTGTCGGAGATTATATTTACTTGAAAGTAAAGCATATCCCTCTGCTTCTTCGATTGGGTCCAAATCTTCTCTCTGGACATTTTCAACAAGTGCATACTCCAACATTTCAACATCGGTATCCACACTGATGACATACACGGGTACGGTATTCAATCCCAATTCAACTGCAGCGCGATATCGACGTTCACCGGCGATGAGTTCGAATTGATCTTTCCCGATCTCACGTACTGTCAGTGGTTGTAGAATCCCATTTTCGCGAATAGAATTTATCAGCTCATCCATGGCATCAGAGGCGAATTTCTGCCGGGGCTGATTTCTGTTAGGAATAATTTGAGACAGAGGAATGGCACCATCCATATACCGATCGGTTTCTTCCTGATATGCAGGGATTAACGCGCGAAGTCCTTTGCCCAGTCCTTTATGTTTAGCGTTCATTTGCTGCTATAATTTCGGATACCAGATTCATATAATTTTGCGCACCAACTGACGATGCATCATACAATAAAATCGGTTGGCCATGGCTGGGCGCTTCACCCAGGCGTACATTCCGTTTAATATATGTTTCATAAACTTTATCTCCAAAGTATTCGTTTAACTCCTCTACCACCTGTCGGGAAAGATTCAACCGACTGTCGAACATGGTAATGAGAATACCTTCAATTTCCAGCTCTTTATTCAAATGCTTTTGCACCAATCGGATGGTATTTAATAATTGAGACAATCCTTCAAGGGCATAATACTCACATTGGATGGGGATCAGGATAGATTGTGCAGCCGTCAGAACATTGATCGTTAACAGACCAAGGGAAGGAGGACTGTCAATGATGACAAACTTATATTTTCCCTGCAGCCGTGCTACTGCGGTCTTCAACATCAGCTCACGGGAAAACTTTCCCACAAGTTCGATTTCAGCACCTACCAGATCGGGTGACGCAGGAATCACATCTAAAAACTCTAATTCCGTTTTCTGGATTGCTTTGTCTATCTGAGTTGCGCCAATGAGCACATCATAAATAGAATGTTTGTAGCTCCCAGTCTCAACACCAGCACCTGTAGTGGCATTTGCTTGCGGATCCATATCAATAAGAAGGGTAGGAATTTCGGCGGCGGCCAAGTAAGCAGATACATTGACAGCGGTCGTTGTTTTTCCAACTCCCCCTTTTTGGTTTGCTACGGCGATAATTTTTGTATCGAACATTTTCATTTCATTTTAGATCTTCTGTGTATCCACATGCTTATTCACATCAATAGGTGAAAGTATTACGTTAATAGTAATTCAAATTTACCAAGTGTTTTCAAGGGAAAGCAACAAAAGGGATATTACAAGTTTTGCCAATTATTTCTTTAGGGAGGTGGTTTGCAAAGTGTCGGAAAAATGACAATAGAAACCGGGGTGATTCTGACCATTTATGTGAAGAGAGCTTTTATCATCCAGCAGAATACCGAATATGGAAAATTCAATAAGGGGATCAGCTGTGATAGAGTAATATAAAGAATTAACTAGAATATCAGCCGGAGTGGTTTCAGTATTGGTAGATACAGTATTCTGACCGGACAGCAATTAAAAAACGACCATGAAGAAAACAAAACTATTTAACTGAATTATCATGAGATTTTATTTCTTCATATGTTCCGACATTGCCGGTATAAATATTAACCCAAATCCCGGCTCTAAATGCTCCGACTGGTAAAGTATTAAGAATAATATCTGGAAATACATAATAGTTATCTAAAATCACAGGTTCTGAATCATAGAAATAAACGTCGAGCCCATTTTCAACCACATATTTTAAAAATATCTCTTGGGCTTCTTCCTTTGAGATTTCAGGTATAGGATGTCTATTCCAAGGTCCATCAATATCTATAATCGCTGAACAAGAAAATGTGAGTGGCAACAAAATAATTGGAATTATACGAGTCATTATCATTGACTTTCCCTTTTTATACCTGAAGATTTTTCCAATCTAAAATGAATTTTGTAATTCTCTGGATCATACAGAACTGTGGTCCATGTGGTTTCTCCTCCAAAGCTGCCCATCAAAAATGGTGCAGAAGAAATTTCAGAAAAAATAGTCCCCAGTTCAACTCTATCGTTCGGACAATGGATCAGGTCACATTTCCAACCGGGTATCCATTTATATTCTTCCACTGGTGAAGCGAGAGGGAAAACCTGATCAACTGGTGCGTTAATAGATACAGGAATTACGCTCTTTGCAGTTTGTGATTTAAACTCGGTCATACCAGATTCCTTTCAAATAGGGATTACCCATTACTAGTGATCCATACTGCAAACGTCGCATTTTGGGGACGTAAGAATCAGAGCACACTCAATTGATTAATTTGGATTTAATGAATTTTCTATAAAAAGATACTATCAAATTACTTATCACGTAGGTGGATACTGTCAATATAAGAAATTTTAAAAACGAAGGAATTGTCGTGTTAAGCATGGTTAATGCTATCCCGCCCATAACGATCACATGAATGATATAAACACCATAAGAATTGTTGTTCAGCTCTTTCCATAGTTTTCCCGGTTTATTCAGATAGTTTTTAAAACTTATTATCAACACGTAGAGCAAGTATGCTAATGAAAGTATAAAATTTAACCGAATGAGTAATGTATCGACAATATTAGAAAAAAGAGGATTATCAGGCTTTACCAGAGAATAAATGACGAAAAAGATATATAAATTGATCGGTATCCATCCGGTAAAATGAAGTATCAGGTCGAGTTTTTTGTTTTTCCATCCTGATTCAAATACCTTGAGTTTAGAGCATAGGGAACCTAAAAGAAAAATCATGAAGTAGATAAATATTCTTTCATTTTGGAAATCTATCAATACGGTTTTTGTCCACCCATGAAAATTAAAAAAGTCCATGCAGAAACTAAACAAATAACACACTATTAAGGTGGTCCAAATAGCTCTCTTCACTGTGATTTTTGAAATGTCAATGTTTAGTCTTGAAATAAGTAAATACAGTATGTCGAATAGAAAAAGAGCCGGCAGAAACCATAGCCAATTTTGACTCCATATTGAGTTCCAATGAAAGTAGGTTGTCCAACTTTCTTGAGGCAAATTTCGAGAGTATAAAAATATAATTTTATAAAGTGGGATTAATGTCAAAACAGCTATAATCCAGGGAATCATCAGCCTTTTAAATTTAGATTTTATAAATGTCCACCCTGTTTTGTTTTTTAGAGATAGCGACACAAGAAATCCTGAAATAAAGAATATGGGGGACATCACAAAAATATTCATGATTAGAAATATTATTCCAGGTAAGTCACTATTTGATGGATCGGAAATTATCCACCAGAGAGCTCCGATGCTATGTTTTTCATAAATGAGTGACGCATGGGTTAGAACAACCAAAAAAATCATAACGGTTCTAAGATTGTCTAAAAAGTAAATCCTATTTCCACTGACAGCGTTTTGTCCTTTTTCAGCCATTTATCTCCCCTTATTGTTTTAATTAACAATTCAGATATTACCGCATTTTCTTTAGTTATCAATACGCACAGATTCCCTGTTGCCAGCGTTTTAGGTTAAACTGCTTCTGAAGACAGCCTGATCTCCGAAGGGTTGTGTTGAACTACAATGGTTTTGTGGGTACATTAAAATCGATATGGTAATGTTCATCGTGACGGACCCATGCTGCTGTTTTTGAAAACGTAATATTCTTTTTTAAAAAGTCACCATATCGGGTCGAAAATAGTAATGGTTGGAGATCTGGATCAAATATTACTTTTGAAATACCATATCCTTTACTTGTTGACACATTATACAAATAAAATATGTGTGCCCCAATAGTTTCAAAATCAATTTGATATTTATCATATTTACCATTTTTATCAAACTCTATTGAATAACCAAATTTGTTAATTATGTTTGTCGGCAATGGTATCGATTTCCCTTTTTCAGTTAAAACCGGAACCATGAAATCAACTGAAAGTCCATTTTGATGGGTTTTGTGCGGTTTAAATCTTCCACCATTTTTTAATCCTGTCTCACCATACATGAATCTTTTTTCAGGATACAATTGATACAAAGAATCATAAGCCATGACAGTTATGTCCTGAACAATTCCATTCACGTAAGTTCTGCCCAAGATAGACCCAATTGATGAATAGGATGAATAATTTTGACCGGAGCTCGGAAGTTTTACACCATTCTCTAAACGTCCGTTTGAAGTGGTACCATAACTAATACTTTTTTGAGAAACAGAAAGCGATAAACATAAAATAAATAAAAATATTTTCCTCATCGTAGTCAACAGCTTGCTATCTAACTTGTGCCTGGTGAAATTGTGATTTTCATGATTAGCATGTCCTGCGTCTAATGCAATGATCAGTTAAAAGATTCAATTTAGAATGATCTGAACAATTTGAAGAATATCTAATATGTCCAAAGTCTGGTCGTTATTCACATCACCGCAAAAGATAAAGTCATGACCAGATTCTCCGGTAACAATAAACTCAACGATTGCTACAAGGTCCAGGATATCGATAATTCCATCAGAATTTATATCCCCGGGTTCAAAACACCAATTGTCAACCCAAATAAATTGATATTCTCCACAACCACCGGAAGATGGTATTTCTACATTATCTTGCTGGATGATTATATTTTCGATACACATCGTGATGGTGTTAAAAAATGCGCCTTGAAATTGTATGGTTAATAATACATTACTCAAATTCTCCATCTCGTCGCATTCAAGACTGGGTACAATGACTCTTAAAGTATGCTCATCGATCTGATTATAAGTTACTAATACTGCGTAATCAGACAGGGAAGGAGAAAGATCTAAACGATGTATTTCCAAGTCCTGGGGATCATCCAGAACCAGATCAAATTGGATGGCTCGAAAATTAACTGGATTATCAATAAACATGTCAACGGAATAGGCTTCGTCATCTGAATAAAAATAATCACTATTAATAGAAAAATGAACGGAGTCCGGACGATCTTCTGTTTGACCTGACAGGATAGCCTCATCACAAAATGGTTCAATATCCATGACCGTTAATAGACTATCACAATCGAAGTCGGCGTTTGAAAAATGCAAGGAATCCAATGATTCAAGTTCGAGTATATGATTAAATAAAAGAAGTAAATCCAGTATGTTATGCTCACCATCGTTATTGAGATCGCCTGTATAGGTTTCGCATTCCTGCCCAACCAGACTGCCAAATAAAATGAAGGCAATAATAAAAATGCTTTTCATATTTCCTGACCTTTTCTGATTATACACATCTTCTGTTTAGGATATTTATTTTAGTACTATAAGTGTTTTTATAGGGATTTATTCGATTTTAGAAAGCATAACCCAACGATATTTTACCCAATTTTTGCTTTCGCCAGTCGCCAGTATTAAATGCACTGGCTGCGTAGGCTAAATCAATATCCAATGAATGGATTTTTAAATTTACTCCCCCTAATAAGAAAAATCCTTTTAGATTTTTATTGAGTTCCGACTGGAAATAATTTTCATTATTGAAATGACGTCCAGTGGAGAGAAAACTTAAAGACAGCGATAATTGATCGCCAATTTTCTGAATAATTCCACCTGAAACATCAACGAAATTTTTTGAAGTGGATGACAGTTGCTTCCAATATACATTGGTCAGGTCAAGGGTAATTATTGTAGATTTAAAAATTCTATTTGATATGCCAACATGAAATCGGTCAGGGATTTCCCCACTAATGGATACGTCTTCATATATGAATGCCATTGTGGAGTCCTCAGGATTTTCAAGTGGGGTTAATGTGATTCCATCGAATTCTACTTCTCCATTCTTAAATTTTGGAATACGTTCGTAATACGCTCCAATCTGTGTTTTGTCTGATAAATTATATCTTGCTCCGGCTGTCCACCCGAAATTTGAAGCTTTGACTTTCATACCAGAACTAAATCCGTGACTATTGATCCTTAACGTATTATAGTGGACTTGAATTCCAAGATTCATAGTATTGTTATCTTTCAAGAAGTTTTCAAATGAATAAGACACCATGCCAGAATAACTGTTCACACTTTCTTCTTTAGAAATACTCAAATATTCGCCGGTACCATCCGGATCATCGAATGTAAAAATCTCAAAGGGACCAAAAGTATGTTTGGAATCATATCGCTGACTAAATCCGAACCCAAGAACGTATTGGTTGATAGGTAATAAAAACCCTATGGATTGTGGAATATTTTTTTGATTTCTTTGGTGCTTTATATCATTCCATATAGCAGGATTAACAACCGATTCTCTTTGATAAGAAATACCAAATGAAGGTCTTTTATAATCAGAAATACTTGCCGGATTACTGCTGCTGATATTTGAAATATGATTACCGGTACATTGAGAAAAACCACGACCATTAATCGATTCAATTACATATCCTTGCGTAAGCGGAGTGATGGGAATGGTTATATCAAGTACTATCGCTGTTTGTGAATGTAGATGAGTAAACATAATGAGTAGTGTCAAATTTATAAAAACGTGTTTTTTTATCATTTGCTTTCCTAGAATCTTTCTCCGGTTACCAAATTAGTGCTGTTGTAGGGTAAATTATTGATCATTCGAATTCATATGATTTCAAATAGCCTATTTTTTCCATACAGGGACAGTAATACTCCATTCGTCTTTCGTACCTTTATTAAAATCAATGGTTTCCTGTTTCCATCCCCCTCCGGAGCTCCCACTGTAATCCACAACGGGACCCGATTCAGCTGTTTCACCTCTATAGAAGTTACATGTACTCGACCTGAAAGTGGTGCTGGTGAGTTTACCGCGTTGATAGATGCCGTCATACACTTTGCACCCATCAGTGTTATAGGCTGAGCCGGAGACTATTTGATTATATTCCCAACGGCCTTCAGTCCAGTTGCGGTACTCATCATACAAGCTGCCTTCGCCATGAAGTGCGCCATCCTTAAAATAACCATAATATGAATAACCGGTGGCGAATATTGTCAAATGTCCTTCTCCATGATACAGCCCGTTTTTCATCTTACCCATATACGAATCACCACTGCCGAATGCGATGGATGCATACCCATTCTCACAATCGCCTGAAAGACAAACATCATAATCACTCCTTCTCCACGATGGTGCCGTCTCGCTTCCATTGTCATCGCTATAGATATATTCCCACACAACACCTGGTGGCCGACTTGCAAAATCTCTTTCAATTTCTTCTATTTCTTTGCCAAGTATAGCTTCAAATTCTTCCATAGAGTTATAAAAACCACTTTCAATCTTTCCTTCATAAAAAATACGATCTAAAAAAGTTTCTTCCCTGCTCTCCTTTCTAATCATACCATGAAGCTTACCTTCTTTAAATGGACCTTTAAATGTTGCCTGATCATGTCTCCAGGAGAACATTTCCCCTACACCATTAGGTTTGCCATTTTTATGGGGGCCATAATACACATTGTTCATCACACCGTAATATGATATGCCCGTTCCATTTTCACAATCGCCAAACATGCATCCTTTATCGAACATGGGTGATGCCATTGCGTACTGTTGCAGCAGCGGATCTGTTCCTTCATGGGGCCAGTTCCCTTCATACCATTCGTCCACCCCACTTTGCTTTGTCCAATCTATCTCTCCCTGGTTAAAAGCATGTACACTGAGCTTTCCGCTTATTCGCGTGGTAACCCAACTCTGCGGCAATCCGTTTTCAAAACCACCCACATAGCGATCACCATTCTTTTTAATCCATGTGCCGCTGTAATGCCATTGATCATTTTTCCATATGCCTTCATAATAATCGCCATTAGCATAGTGCTGTTTTCCATTTATTTCACGGGTTGTAATTTCAAAATCACCATCCCCATTGCTGTCGCAATTGAATTTTCCCTCATAGCGATCGCCATTTTTGTAAAATAATTGTCCCGGACTACGGGGAGTGCCCTCTTCAAAATACCCGATAAATTTTACAATATTATTTCCGGAATTGGCAAAATTCATTGTTCCGTATCCGTGTGGTTTTCCGTCTTTTCGATCACCGATATATTCTTTATTACCAGTGATTCGCTCGTTTTTTCCGGTCTCGTATCCCTTGCCAACACCGAGTGGATTATTGAAATCTGATATCTCTTCCTTTTGGGCGGTCCCGGAAAAATCTTCGATCTCAACAGGTTTGGATTCTTCAGAATTTTTTGTATACCCTGAAGGAGATTCTGAGCCCGTATCAAGATCTAAATTTTCAATTTCTTGAAACATTATTTGAGCTAAAATAAAATTACCTCTATTATTTTTATCAAATCGCAATCGAATACAATCTGCCATAGTGTTATTTATTTTTGCAAATATTGTTTTCTCATAGTCATTATCTATTTCATCATAAACAGTAAATGCTGAACTATATTTTGTAATTCCATGGTCAGGCACTATTTCCCATAAATCTCTAAGCTCATAAAATTCTGACCATGCTAAATCCATATCAACAATTTCAAATATTATAGTCTCTAAATTATCATTATCATCTATAGAAAACGTAACATCCATTCCAGAGACTCTAAATTCTTCATCTAAAAGATTGTCTGCGGTTGCACCAAACTCAGCCAGGAATTCTTCTACCTCTGTACTATAAATACCTTGACCTAATAGATTATGAATTTCAGGGGAAAGAATAGGTGGGATGTATTCTTGTGCATTTACAGCTAAAATGCAACAAGTATATATACCCATGAAGCGTAAAAAGACCATAATTATATTCCTTATTATTATCGGGTTTCTTGTAAGGATTGACCACGATGTGCGGAAAAGTCTGCAATTCTTACCATTATCATAATTCTATGAACTCAGATGATTAATTGTTTGATAACCAATATTTTACCTGCTCAATGTTATGATTCAAACACTGCGGTATAACGAATGCTGATAACCGGTGCATGTTTGCATCCAGTTGAATGTGTAGTTAGAATTAATTATTTTTTTGTAATTTTACACCAACCAAGAATTGGTGTGTAACATTTCGAATTTCGATCAATTTTGTTGAATAACTTTTAGAAATATTGCCAGAATAAATGTATTTGAAAGATAAATTTCCTTTTGAAAGTTCGATACCAACATCATATCCAATGTCCGTATTATTAAAATTCTGTCCCATGATACCTCCAGTCTCTGGATTGTATTCAACAGAGCTTTTTTGCTCAACATGATTGAGAGCATAGTCAAATCTAGGACCGATAAAAAAACTTAAATCTGGTATTAACTGTGGAATTTTAGTTTTGATAATGATAGCTGTACTTAAATACGTAGTAAAATTCTCACCGGAAAATGTTCCAACAACATTTCCAGAGTTGTCAGAAATAATTCTTTCTCCTGATATCCCTTTATTTACCAAATATAGTGTACAAAATATCTGATAAGAATCTGTTACCTTATAGAGCTCTTTTTCAATTCCAAGAACGAAACTATTAAAATATTTACATCCTGTGATTTCACGGTTTTCATACTTTATAGGTCGAATTGATTTGGAACCACCAACATATAATTCTACTGGATAACATGTTGATATGAAAATAATGAGTAAAATAATTTTATTATTTAATTTCATTCCTAATGCCAAATTTTACCTAACACCAATAACCGATGCATGTTTGCACCCTGTTAATTGGCTGATTAGGCACATCCTAATTTCCACCAGTTATTTCATTTACGAGTTGGACAATATCTAGAATATCTATTAAGCCATTGCCATCCAAGTCACCACATGGGCACATTGAATCATAAAGGATACAATTTACATTCAAAACGATATCTAGTACATTGAGACTCCCATCGAAATTTATATCACCCTGTAGAGGACAAAACTGGGGGATTGCACAAATGGTATTTGACAATTCGGACGATCCTTCTACATATTCTGCGGTAAGATTATAACAGTATTCATCATCCATACTTACATTATAATCCTGATATGACCTGACTGTTGGCTCAACTGCACCCAGAAGATCACCATCCCGGTAAATAGAAAAAGCTCCTACCACAGTTTCCTCAATTTCCCAATGGATGTAAATTGATTCATCATACGTTACATACCGATCGATGAATGGCACAGGTAACGACCATTCACCACAAACCATATTTGATGGCACAGATTCTCCTTCGCCATTTACACTGGTTATCACGTAGCAATACTCGATATCATGAATTACATAATAATCAGAATAGTTTGTATACTCTATCGAATCTAAATGCTCTCCATCCCTGTAGATGTTGTATTGGTCAATCACCTCTCCCTCGGGCGCATCCCATTCAAGGAAAATAGCACTCCAAATCTCTGTAATTGTGAGATTCTGCGGCGGAGATGGTTGGGGAAAAGAAACTGCCATCAATAAAATTGAAATTAAGTAGAATCTTATTTTCATAATTGCTTCCTTTTGTGGATGTGTCTAACGAGATAGCCCTGTGGCGTGCTTGCCCGACTCGATTGGGTCGGGAGAGTTTATTCTAAAATTCATATTAATTAAATCTAACATGTTTTAACTCAAAAGTTTCAATTTCATGCAGCTAGTGTTTCACAAACGGTGCAGTAGTAGTTAGGGGGCAAATAGAGAATGAATTAATCATAGGAGTCTTCCCCCAAGATTATTATTTTTTGAATGTTTTAGTAATAGATTTCCAAACCTTATCACCAAACATTCCTGCAAGTATCCCACAAATCAACCCAAAAAATATTGGAGGTGATGCTACATCATACGTCAGTTCAAATAGATACGTTAGGAGTAGAAATATTAGAACACCACCCAGAAAACCGATTAGACCATGGATAATAAATACTCTCACTTTTTACTTTCATTGTCTTTTTCGTTCTTATTATTTCCTCTACCACGACTAATTAACTCACAGTTAGGAAGTATTTCATTTAATTTGTCCCCCTCAATGGTAATTAATTTTGATGATAATACTAACCTCTCCAAATTTGTTAAGTTTATCATTGAATTAGGCAAACTATTCAAAGAATTATTTTCAATATGAAGTGTTCGTAAACTTTTCAAATCGCCAATTGATACAGGTAGATTCTCAAGATGTGTTCCTTTCAAATCAAGAGTTTCCAGATCTGGAAAGTTTTTTATTAATGCAAATAAATAATTGAGTTGTGTGGAGTCTAATGTAAATGACTGAAAATATATCTTATCCTCAAATGATTTTGGTAAGCCACCAGGGTTATTTGTCTGTATGGTAAGAGATCGTAAATTTACAAGATCACTTAATGATTCTGGTAGATTTATCAATTGGTCGCTACTCAAAACCAGTTTGTTTAAATTTGAAAGTTCACCGAATGTCTCAGGTAAAATCAAGTATCTATTACCTTCCAAGTCAAGATCTTGTAAATTTATGAGATTTGTAAATATTTCAGGTAAATTGTGAATTTGGTTATCATTCAATTTAAGTTCATGTAAACTCGACAATCCTCCCATAGATTCCGGCAAATCAACAAGCTGGTTATTTCCCAAATCAATCCTTTCTATATTCGTCAAATATCCGAAAGAATCCGGTAGACTGGCGAGGTGGTTTCTTTTCAGATATAGATATTTCAAATTTGTTAAATATCCAAAGGATTCAGGTAAGCCGCTGAGCTGATTAAAATTCAATTCAAGTATTTCCAAATTTGTCAAATCCGCTATTGATTCAGGTAATTTGGTGAGTTGGTTAGAGTTTAAAATAAGCCTATTTAAACTTTCCAATTCTCCGATAGAATCAGTTAATCTTGTGAGTTGATTACTACCCAAACCAAGTTCATGTAAACTTGTCAAATTTCCAATAAAATCTGGTAATTCAGACAGTTGATTGTTACCAACAGAAAGCAACTGTAAATTGGTTAAATTTTTGAAAAATTCTGGTAATTGAGTGATCTGGTTATTACCCAAAAATAGTTTTTCTAATTTTGAAAGTACTCCAATGGATTCTGGTAATTCGGTAAGTTGATTGCTCCTCAAATCAAGAGACTGTAGATTTGTTAAGTTTTCTATTGATTTAGGTAACTCTGATAGTTGATTGTCACTCAAATCAAGAAACTGTAGATTTGTTAAGTTTCCTATTGATTCAGGTAACTCTAATAGTTGATTGTCGCGCAAATTTAGTATTTGCAGATTCTTCAAGCTCCCTATTGATTCAGGTAATTTGGTGAATTGGTTAGAGCGCAAATTAAGCTTGAAAACATTAATATCATTCGCCATTGCCTCTTCAAGAGATTTATAAGTTTTGCCTTCCTGAGCATTGACCAAACAGCTTCCTGTGATCAAAAGCACCAACACTAATGAGTTTTTCATATTTATTAATCCTTGATTATTAATTTGCATCCAATCTTGTTATTCTCACATTTTTCTCCTTCTAAACTCCATTCCTACGCCTGTCAATTTATCCGCTGTCGCTTTAAAATAGACAGATGAATCACGTGCGCCCATCGTAAAAGGGTCTGGTGTAAAATAATGGTTCAATATTCAGTAGCACATTCATCATCAATAATTTGTACTCCAGGAAGAATTGGGATAGGGCCGGAACCGTGTAAATCATAGTATTCAGCTAATCGTTTTGAATATGCTCTATGATACCGAACTTTCTTAATCAGTTCTCCTGTATCTGTATTTTTTATAGAAAACAAAATGTATTCGTAAAAAGTGTCTCCCCAAGGTTGATATCCAACTGCCATAATTGAACAATCACAAGTATCATCAGCAGATAAATCACTAACATAATTTAGAATATCTTGTCTCATGCTATCTCGAAAAAGTATTTCATTATCCATATTTATAAAATCTACTGTTATTATACTATCAGGATAAAATATACTATTTGGTATATTTTCCTCACCCTCGGGAAAGTAATACATAACATTACATCCAGAATCTTCATTTTTAATTACATTTTCTTTACAGGATACCGTAATAAAGATAATTATTATGAGCAAATTAATTTTCATTTTACACCTAACGACGGAGATAACCTGCGTGAAAACTTTCAACGCAAGTCATTTCAATTTCTTGAAATACTGGTAAAATAGTAATATTTATATTATTCATGTATATGTCTTTCACGTCTGGTTGATTGATAGTTAGGTTGATACTTCTCACTCCACTACTTCTAAAACAACAAATGGGGGTGATTTTGCTTTATTGAGCATGAGTACGTCTTTCTCCACAGGGATAGATATTTCAAACATGCCATAGTATTCAAAATTCAAAGTAAAATTCGACAATGTATCAGCGTGGGTATTTCCGTTGGATCCCCACAGTATAAGCTCGTTAAACTCATCTAATTTTCCTTGGTGTTGCGCTAACAGTACTGGTGAATACATATCTAAATAATTATCGTTATTTACTCGAACTAATACTTTTGTACTCGTTTTAGTTTCTGATCCGTATTGAATAATGCCAATAACATTTTTATTAGAACTAAATTCCTTCATTTGTATGGAGCCGTTATTAGAAAAGTACGTCACATATCGATCTATATCTGCTGGAGCATTCGGAACAAAGATGCTGATCATATTACTGGTTGAAATATAAACTTTTTTTCCAGTCATAATATTGAAATATGTATGGGTAGCCTCAGCGTCACAGCAACCGTATTTAGTAACTTTGTAATACCTGTCTGTGATAGATGCAACATTACCTTCCGCCTCTATCGTCCAAACATATTTATCAGTATTCGCATCCGTGCCAATCCAAGCTTTAGTTTTAACCATTGATTCTTGACTTGGAATGTCTAGATATTTTTCGGTATGAATCTCTTCCTGTAACATAATTATTTGGGATTGATTTGTCGATATGTTCCCAGTATGGAATCTGAAAAATGAATATCTTGAATTTACAATTGTAGCAACGGGTCCGTGTTGCAGATCGTTTCTTGTTGTAATCTTTGAATTTACTGTCTTACTAGTACCACTGTCTTGGGCCAGCATTCCAACAAGAGGAAAGATAAATATAGAAAAAACAAAAATTACTGAAATTTGCAGTCTGTGGTTCACTATAGCAACTAAACTCAACAGTGCCCGTTGATTATTTTTGTTTTGATAATTTATTTTACTCATAATACAAAATTTTATTCCCGCGCTGACGCCGGAGACATCCGTTGCAGTGATTGGTTAGAAACCGCCGACTTTCGAAAACAGATCATATAGTTATTTAATTAGTAAAAATTTATTTTTGTCAACTATGTTACCATTAAATTTAATTGCATAGACATAAATACCTACATTAACATTACTACAATCAGCAATAATTTCATATTTCCCAGGGAGTGCGGGATCCATTTTTATTGTATCAATCACTGTATTTGACAAATCTAATACTGTAAATTCAACAACTCCTTTATGTTTGACTTCGAAATACCAACTCGTTATAGGACCAAAAGGTGTTGGAGGAGGTGAAAATGGAATTATATCGGCGTAGTTATCATCATTATCTACTATAAAGCTTTCGTAATATTCTTGACTGGTGGAATCATCTACAGAAAATTCATGTACACTAAAGTTGAACGATGTTTCCTTAAATATTATTTCATCACCTTCTGAGTCAGAACAATTATAGGGATGTGTAAAGCAACCGGAAATCAAAACTATTGTTATTAAAAAGAAAATTTTATTCATTTTTTCGTGGTGTCTAACGGCTTGCCAGCTAGGGGCGCCAGGTAAAACCTCTGGTTTTCATGCAAAGCGTGGCCGCCTATCCTACACTGGCGTGTTAGGTAAAAATTAATCTAAATAGAATGTTACACCAACTAGAACTGGTTTGTTTGAAAAGAAAAAAAGAGCTTTATCTCTGGTATCTCTTTCATTATTTCCAGAATACCCTTCTGTTACGGCTTGTGAACTTATGTCCCAAATCTCGTATACCAGTCTATTTCCATACTCAGCGTGAACGCTAATATTAGATTTAATCTTCCATTCAACTCCCAATACACTACCCATGCCAAATACATATAATTTCGCGATATTCTCGAAATGTGAAACGACTCCCTCTGATAGAAGTGTTTTTGATTTAGACTTATGATAATCGTAGCCGAATTCAGGTCCAAATCCATAATACAATGACAGATCAGAATCTGATTTCCTGTAATGTATTATTTGACATTCGATATTTAAGAATAAACCTGTATAATCAGTATAGTCCTTATAATGGGTTTCCCAATCATCTGCTCCGGAATAATTATAATCAATTATATCATCACTAGTATTATTCCCAGTTGCTGTAATTCCCAGTCTAATAGCTTTATTGTCATTTAACATGTACTGCGCTGATATGGCACGTCCATTAAATGAGGTTAAATCAAAATGACCTGAATACCCGAACTGAACAGCAAATCTTCCTTTCTGATTATTTGTTTCTTGGCCGAGAGTGAATTGTGATAAAAGAATGATACAAATTAATACGGTGATTTGTGATTTCATAAGAGCTCCTATTAATTAATTGATTTATGTTTAACTTGCTATTATACCGCGCATCTGTCGTGTAACATTCTTGTGATGCGGCTTATATTGTTTTGATATTTTATTTCAATATCTTCCATCGTGTTACGAAATTACCCAATTTCAATATTTTAAAACAACTTATTTTACTACAATAGATATGATGATAATGTTCAAATCTCAATATGAATAGTGTATTTGAAATGGGGAGCACGATGGGAAGCCATAAAGAAGGAGATCGATTATTGGAGAGAAATTTTACCGGGTGGAACAGTCTCTCATCCCACCCGGTATGAGTAGAATTATTGTCGTCCTGCCACCAGAGAATCAACCACTGACGGATCGGCCAACGTAGAAATATCCCCCAGTTTATCCACATCGTTTTCCGCGATCTTTCGGAGGATACGACGCATGATCTTCCCGGATCGGGTCTTGGGCAGCGCCGGTGTGAACTGAATTTTATCCGGTCTTGAATGGGGTCCGATCTCTTTGGTCACCATGGCGATAATATCTTTTTTGATCTCATCGCTGGGTTCAGTTCCGTTCATCAAAGTGACATAGGCGTAAATTCCCTGACCTTTGATGTCGTGGGGATACCCCACCACCGCCGCCTCTGCGACGCCTTTGGCTTTTCCGATACCACCTTCAACTTCTGCCGTGCCGATGCGGTGACCTGAAACGTTTAACACGTCGTCCACTCGACCAGTGATCCAGTAGTAGCCGTCTTCGTCTCGTTTGGCGCCGTCGCCGGTATAGAAATAGCCTGGGTACAGTGAAAAATAGGTGTCAATATATCGTTTGTGATCACCATATACGGTTCGCATCTGACCGGGCCAACTGGATTTTATCGCAAGTAATCCCTCTACGCCATTACCGGGTTTCTCTTTACCTTCAGCATTGAGAATCACCGGTTCAATACCGAAAAAGGGGAGTGTGGCTGATCCTGGTTTAGTCGGGATCGCTGCCGGTAAGGGCGTGATCAGAATACCACCGGTTTCGGTCTGCCACCAGGTATCCACAATGGGACATCGTTCTTCGCCTACGATTTTGTAGTACCACATCCATTCCGGTTCTTTGATAGGTTCACCCACAGTACCCAGAAATTTCAGACTTGAGCGATCGTGCGCTGTCACATAGTCGTTCCCCTGCGCCATCAATGCCCGTAACGCGGTGGGAGCGGTATAGAAAATGTCCACCTTGTGTTTTTCCACAACCTGCCAGAATCGACCATAGTCAGGATAGTTGGGCACACCCTCAAACATCATGGTAGTGGCGCCATTTGCCAGAGGTCCGTAAACGATGTATGAATGTCCGGTAATCCAACCGATATCTGCGGTGCACCAGTAAATATCTCCCGGTTGGTAATCAAAAATCATCTGATGACTAAAGGATGTGTACACCAAATATCCGCCTGTGGTGTGCAGAACGCCCTTCGGTTTCCCCGTGGAGCCTGATGTGTAAAGGATGAATAACGGGTCTTCGGCATCCATATGCTCCGGTTCGCATACATCAGAAGCAATGGCCATTTCTTCATGCCACCAATGGTCTCTACCCGCAGACATGGATACTTCTCCGCCTGTTCTTTTTACCACAAACACATGATTGATGGATGGTGTTTCTGCCAGCGCCTGATCCGCATTGGCTTTCATGGGGATGTCAAGTTTCTTTCCCCGGACACCCGTATCCTGAGTGATCAGTATCGTGCAGGACGAATCATTGATCCGGTCACGCAATGCACCGGGTGAAAACGCACCAAATACAATTGAGTGGACTGCACCAATTCGGGTACACGCCAACATGGCAATGGTTAGTTCGGGGATCATCTGCATGTAAATGCATACGCGGTCTCCCTTTTTCACTCCTTTGGATTTTAAAACGTTTGCAAATCGGCAGACGTCATCGAGGAGTTCTTTGTATGTAAATCGTTTGTCCTCGGATGGGTCATTTCCTTCCCAGATCAGTGCGGTTTCATTTCCCTTGCCTTGTTCAACATGTCGGTCCAGACAATTGTAAGATACATTGAGCTTTCCTCCCTCGTACCACTTGATTTTTCCAGTGTGAAAATCCACATCTGAAACCGTGTCCCATTTCTTATACCATGAAAGTCTTTCGGCCTGGTTCGCCCAAAATGCGTCCGGGTCATTCATGGATTGATTGTAGAGTTCTAGATACGCCTCCATCGTGGGGATATGCGCAATTTTTTCATCTCTGTAATGGGGAGAAAATGTATTTTTCATCTTATGCCTTTCTAAGTTTTAATTCTGATTTCTGTAAATCGGGGGCAGGGGCTGTCATCATAATAATAGCACCTATGAGACAGGCGATACCTGCAATGATAAATGGTGTCATCCAGACAATCGGTTCATTGATTCCGGAAGCAGTATCCTTATAATAACCTGCGATCTGGGGACCTAATATCCCTGCAATACCATAAGCAGTGAACATCCACCCGTAATTGCTGCCCACATTCTTATTTCCAAAAAAATCTGCTGTCGCTGCAGGGAAGAGTGCAAAGTTGCCACCAAAGTTAAATCCAATAATTGAGGCTCCCAGGATCAATCCAAACGTTGTACCCAGCATGATGAAGCCGTGATAAATGGATAGCATGACCGCACATTGAAGTAGTGTCATGGCAACGATGGCGTTCCTTCTACCCATTTTATCGGAGATACTGCCCCAGACGATCCTGCCCAATCCATTAAAGATCGCATACCATGCCATTGCCGTTCCTGCGATCGTTCCGGCATTGGTGATTCCTCTGGACTCAAGCGCGTCGATTCCAAAAAGCCGGATGGCGTAAATAACCATTAATCCTGCCAACGCGGAAAAAATAAATGTGACCCATAATCGGTAAAACTGAGCCGTTTTCAACATTTCCATCGGAGTGAATTCAATACGTCCGATGGGGTTACTTCCTGATGTTGTGAAAGCGGGAGGCTTCCAGCCTTCCGGTGCATACCCCTCAGGGGGATTATGCATCACTAAACTTCCCAACAAAACAAGAATTGTGAAAACAACACCATATATTAAAAATACACTCTGCGTGCCCGGTAAACCAAATATGTTTGTCGTGTTAAGCAAACCTCCAAACCAGGAGCCTGCGAGTTTTACCCAGATGGTTGCTCCGAATCCGAAACCTGCAACCGATAAGCCGGTGATCAACCCTTTTTTGTCAGGAAACCACTTTACACCCACTGCAATCGGAACCACATATGCTAATCCCGTACCCGCACCTGCTATCAGCCCAATGAAAATAAGCTGAGTGATAAATGTATTTCCAAATAATCCTGCTAAAATATACCCAGCTCCCAACAACACACCACCTGTTGCAGCAACTCTTCTTGGTGTTGTTTTTTGTAGCCATTTACCTGACATTACCATCACCAAAGCAAATGTGAACAATCCTGCTGAAAATATACAGGCGGTTTGTGTGGCAGTGAATCTGTAGATCCCCGAGGGATCAGTAAGTATTTTTGTGAAGACTGACCATGCATAAATTGTCCCCAGAGCCAGTTGAATTAAAATGGCACCACCGACAATCAACCAGCGATTTTTTATTTCTATTTTCAATTTATTTTACCTCTTTTAATTACGTTCTACGAGAATCATTATTGTGTTTGTTTTCCACTTATCGGACTTTTGGGAATCATTCAATGGTGGAAATATTTTGATTTTAATAATACTATTATGTCCTATTATACTGAAATCATTCTTTATAATATCTGGAATTATTTTTATTTATCTTGAAAATGAAATATTGAATGCGGAAACGCATTGACGGTATGTTTCTATCGTAGATATTTTTAATATTATATGTAATATTCATCGTGCAATATGAAATAGATAATCTACAGCACCTAACCAATTCTCTAATTAATATAATAAGACATGGTTATCTTATTATAATTTACAATTCCCACGTGATTTGCACCAATCCATAATCCTAATTTTCCACCTATTCAAGGATTACAATTCAACAATGACATCATCCAACCCATCAGTTCATAGTACCTGGAATTTTCAGGACATGATGCTCCACAGAGTTCACGAAATTCTGTTGGTCTCAAGTCCTTATGATGCGTTTATATTAGAGGAAGACGGCAGGCTTACTGAACGAGTGCTACACGAGTATATCGGGATGAACCTAACGTATGCACCCAGAATTTGGCAAACCAACACAGCCAACCAGGCGATGACGATGTTAACTAAGCATAAAATCGACCTGGTGATTGTTATGACGAGAATCTCGGACATGGATCCGATTACCTTTATCAAAAATGTGAAAAAAAGCTTTCCGAAAAAGCCGGTGATATTGCTTATTTTTGATGAATCCGAAATTGCAGCTATTCCAGAATCCGTTTTTCATACTATCATTGACAAAGTATTTGTTTGGTCTGGAAATGCCAGCGTATTTCCGGCAATTATCAAATATGTGGAGGATAAACAGAACGTCAGCAGGGATACAAAAAAGGGTGATGTTCGGTCAATTATCGTCGTAGAAGACACTCCCAGATATTATTCCATTATTCTACCCATGCTGTACAAAATCATTTTGTATCACACCAAAAAACTGATGAATGAAAGCTTAAACGATTCTCATCGAATCCTACATATGCGTGCCAGACCCAAAATATTATTAGCCGGCACGTATGAAGAAGCTGAAAAATATTATTCACAGTATAAAAACAATGTCCTGGGAATCATTTCCGATATTCGCTTTCCTCACCATGGCAAACTCGATCCTCGTGCTGGTATTGATCTGGTGGAGCATGTGAGAAAGATTGACCCTGACATCCCTATCATGCTTCAATCAACTGACCCTGAACGCGCCGTTGAAGCAAAAAAGATCAAAGTTCAATTCCTTCACAAAATGAGCCCTACTTTGATGAAAGATTTGAAAAACTTTATCGTCAATAATTTTGGATTTGGCAATTTTGTCTTCCGTTTGCCAACGAGTGGGATCATCGGTGTCGCCAAAAATATGTATGAGCTGCAAAAACAACTCGAAACTATTCCAGTTGAATCATTGAAATACCATGCCCATCGAAACCACTTTTCAAACTGGCTTGCCGCCCGAGGGGAATTCGGACTCGCCACACAGATGCGCCCACTTCACGTATCTGATTTTAAACATATTGAGGATCTCCGATACTACCTAATTAAGGCTATATCAGAGCACCGTGAACTCCAGCAGCGGGGGCGAGTTGTTGATTTTTCTGAAAAGTCCCTAGATCCAAAATCGAACTTTATTCGGATTGCAGATGGATCCCTGGGTGGAAAAGCCAGAGGGCTTGCGTTTGCTAACTTGCTGTTTTCACAATCTGATTTCACTGAACGGCACCCCGAAGTTCACGTTCGGGTTCCCATGGTGGCCGTTATTGGAACTGACGAATTTGACAAATTCATGGATGATAATATCCTTTGGGAATTCGCACTTCAGAGTAACGATAATGAAAGGATTCTTACCAGTTTTTTGAATGCTCGTTTATCTGATGAATTGATAAACACATTAAAGTCATTCATTCATGAAATTAAATTCCCTTTGGCTGTGAGATCATCAAGTCTGTTGGAAGACTCTCAATATCAGCCACTAGCCGGGATGTATGAAACATATATGCTGCCAAATAACGGAGCAGATGAAAAACGGTTGCGGTTGTTATGTAGTACCATTAAACGAATTTATGCGTCTACCTTTTTTGTTGATGCTAAAACCATTATCGACTCGTCTTCACATCGCCATGAAGAAGAAAAAATGGCCGTCATTATTCAAGAGATGGTTGGACTAAAAAAGGGACAGTTTTATTATCCTACTTTTAGTGGAGTTGCCCAAAGCTACAATTACTATCCGGTATCCTATATGAATCGAGACGAGGGGATTGCATTCGTTGCCCTGGGCTTGGGTAGAACGGTTGTAGAAGGTGGAAAAACACTTCGGTTTTCTCCAAAATATCCAGCGATCTTGCCACAGTTTTACTCAATCAAGTCCACGATAGAAAATTCACAAAATTCATTCTACGCACTCAGCCTGGATTCTGAGGTCGATCCCATCAGTAAAGGAGAAAAATCCAATCTTCAGAAACTCGAATTGGACATTGCCGAAAAGGATGGAGTGTTAAAACGCGTTGCAAGCGTCGTTTCAACTGAAGATAATGTGATCAGAGATTCGTTATCTTATGATGGACTCCGTGTAGTAACGTTTGCTCCCATACTCAAATGGAATACATTTCCACTCCCCTCTTTGTTGACTGATATTCTGGATATCGGAAAAAAGGCGCTGGGGTGTTCTGTGGAAATTGAATTTTCTGCAAATATTTTTGATGATTCGTCCAGAAAAATGGAATTCTGCATTTTACAAATCAAACCGATGGTTATCAGTTCAAAAATTCAGGAAATTTCATTGAGTGAGTTTACCGATGACGAGCTCATTTTTAAAAGTTGTTCAGCTTTGGGCAACGGATATCTGGCGGACATAGAGCATGTTATTTATGTGAAACCTGAATCATTTGATGCAACCAAAACCAAGTTAATTGCTCTTGAGATTGAATCCATGAATCGTGAGTTATCCAAGGAATCAAAATATGTCCTGGCAGGACCAGGCCGATGGGGAACCGCCGATCCGAGGCTGGGTATCCCCGTGAGCTGGCATCAGATTTCCGGAGCGAAAGTGATCGTTGAAATGGAATTGGATGATTTTAAAATTGATCCGTCTTTCGGCAGTCACTTCTTTCAAAATGTGACTAGCCTGAGAATTGGATATTTTACCATCACCGCAGGAAAACGATCAAAGGATCATATTAACTGGCAGATATTAAATGACCAGACAGTGGTCAGAGAAACCCAGTTCCTGAAATGCATCCGATTCTCAAGCCCGCTTCGTGTCAATATCGATGGCGAATCCGGAACCGGTATTGTACTCATACCAAAAGTTCAAGAAACCGATAAAATGAATGAAGAACTCAGTACCGGTATCTGATAAGCCCTAAACCGGATCGCGCTAAGTTTCTAAAAAATTGCAGCCATCAATTTATCAATATCAATTAATCCAACCCTTTGGAGGATAATGAGAATTACAGAGATTGGCGCCACAAACTTTAAAAAGACCAACCATACCTTATAATACCAGGTACTTGTAAAAGTAGAGCCTGATAAGTATTCCGCTTCTCTTAATTTCGGATCCATTATCCATCCTGCATAAATAGAGATAAATAATCCACCCAAAGGAAGCATCCAGTTACTTGCGAGGTAATCAAATGTATCGAAGAAATTTTTCCCATACATTGCCTCCCATTGAGGGAACAGAACCCCTGATCCGGATAACGCGCTGGGGATACCAAATAGAAAGATAATCCCACCAGTGACCAATGTGGCTTTGGCGCGACTCCATGATTTTTCATCAATAAAATAGGACGTCACAACTTCAAGGAGAGAAACTGCAGATGATAAAGCTGCGAATACGAGTAACAAAAAGAAGATAAAGGAGATGAACATTCCTCCGCTACCGATCTGTGCGAAAATGATGGGCAGGGTTTTAAATACCAGGCCGGGGCCTGCTTCTGGTGAAAAGCCATACGTGAAAATGATGGGAAACATCACCATGCATGCCAGTAATGCAACACCGGTATCTAACACGCTGATCCAAATGGAAGATTTAACGATATCCGCATCTTTTTGAAGATAGCTTCCGTACGTTAACATTGCCCCCATCCCCAGACTTAACGTAAAAAATGCATGCCCCAATGCTTCAAGCACACCAGATGCTTTTAATTTATCAAAGTGAGGAAAAAATACAAAATTAACTGCATCTTTCCATCCGGGTAGAAAAACAGAAATAATGGCCAAAATTATAAAAATAAGAATCAGGGCAGGCATTAATATTCGGTTCCACCGTTCAATCCCCCCTTTGATTCCACCCAACACAACCCCGACAGTCATCATCATAAATATGGCATGCCAAAATATGTTGATACCGGAAGAAGTGTAAAGCATCCCAAACACAGAACCGATTTCATCTGGAGATTTACCTGAGAAAAAATTCGTAAGGCTCATGAATGTGTAATTCAATGCCCAACCTGCAACGACGCTATAGTAGGATAGAATAATAAATCCCACAAAAATACCCATCCATCCAATAATTTTCCATGGGCTGTCTTTTCCTGCAAGAGCAGAAAAGGCGCCGACTGGCGATTTTTGGGTGGATCGGCCGATGACAATTTCCGCCATCATGATGGGTATGCCTACAAGAGCAATACAAATCAGATAAATAAGGACAAAAACACCACCACCGTTTTCACCTGTGATGTATGGAAATTTCCAGATATTACCCAGGCCTACTGCTGAACCGGCTGCGGCAAGGATAAATCCATATTTCGATCCCCAGTTTTCTCTTTTTTGATTCATACATTCCCCCTTTATTGTGGTTTTATCTAAATTTTATTTATTCAATTTACAAAGGTGGGATATGTTAAAGAAATAATGAATATTATTGCGGTAAAGACGGATATCCTTGGATCAGATAGATTGGGTGAGCAAAGGGCATAACCCGGCGCTCTGAGTTGAAAAGGATAGCTTTGAGGTACGAGGATGGGTATTTTCCAGCAACAAAAC
>JABMOW010000044.1 GCA_013204025.1 Fidelibacterota bacterium
GTCCGAATTACTTTGACGACTTACAGCCCGGAAAGTGTCTCTTATTTTTTAAGCGATCTTGTCCGAATTACTTTGACGACTTACACTTTATCAATTTTCAGTCGTATCCCTTCTCGCAGACCACTTATACCCTGACGCCAAGCCACTCTTGATTTTTTATAATTAATTAAATACTTAATTATATGTTTCAGCATGACAACTAGAAATACACGAACTACTTGATGACGCTTTAAATGTTTCCTCATGAAGTATATCCGGTTCCGGGACTTATAGAACAACGTGAAGGGGCTTTCCCCCCCACCAGTGGAATGACTTTCGTTATGCTCAATGGTTGAGGACGGTATATAAATTAGATCTTGGTGATATTTGTCGATTACACGATAAACAAAATCAGTATCATCATAATAGACAAAATACACCTCATCCATGAACCCAACATTCAAGAATATTGATTTATTTATTAACATGAAACATGTTGGGGCATAACCTATTGATTCTACTTCATCATATTGACCTATATCCTCTTCACCAATACCGCGATGTCTCGTAGTTCCGTTATCTATATCGATATGTCCACCTGCAAACCATAGCTTGTTTGTTTTATAGTAATATATCTTAGGAACAGCCATAGCAGCATTCGAGTCGGCTAAACCATCCACTAATTTTTGAATGGTATCACCCTTTAATTTGATATCATTGTTCGAAAGCAATATTAAATCGCACTCATCTGCCATAGCCTGACGGATACCAATATTGTTACCCTTCGCAACGCCGAAATTACTTTCATTCACAATAATATGGTACTTGAAGTCTACCTCGGTCAACAGCTCCCTTGAATGCGTCAAAGAGTGGTCCGGAGAGTTATTATCAACAACATATAGAATAAAATTTGTAAATGATTGAATGTTTAGTGAATGATAGTATTCAGAAAGGACATCTTCGCTGTTGTATAGTACGGTAACAATGCCAATGCGAGGAGCATTAACATTTTTCCTCCCCAACAAATTCTCTTCTTTCTTCATGCCCATTTACTTCAGTAGCCCATTATCTCTCATTTCAGCTAGAGATTGTTCTAGAAGATCTGGCATAACCTCCTGATTAAGTACCCATTCTACAAAAAATTTTAATCCATCTGCAAAATCCCATTTGGGTGTGAATTTTAGCAAATTTTTTATTTTAGTTATGTCTGCATAATTATGACGAATATCCCCAACTCTAAATTGACCAGTTATATTGAGAGGCACTTTCGAACCAAATATATTGATCAACCTTTCGGCTACAGCATAAACGCTGGTTGGATATCCCGACCCGACATTAAAGACTTCCCCGTTTGCAGAGGAATTCTCGATTCCTAAGATTGTTGCGTCAACCACATCATCGATAAAGACAAAATCTCTACTTTCATTACCATCCTCAAATATGTTTATGCTATTACCGTTTCGGATTTGAGTTGAAAATATTGACAATATTCCAGTGTAGGGGTTTGAAAGGGACTGGCCGGGTCCATATACATTTTGATATCTAAAAGCAACTGGAGCTATACCTAATGGTGGGCATACGGTCATCACTAATTGCTCCTGAACCTGCTTTGTTATTCCATACACTGATGTGGGATGAATTATTGAATCTTCAGTAGTGCCAATCAAATGTAGAGGGATGTCAGATTTTCCATTCGGATTCTTTACCTCGAAGTCTCC
The DNA here is from genome assembly GCA_013204025.1 of Fidelibacterota bacterium. GTDB lineage: Bacteria > Fidelibacterota > Marinisomatia > SCGC-AAA003-L08 > JACNLC01 > JABMOW01. The sequence continues at coordinate 1,698 of JABMOW010000044.1, forward strand.
TCTGGACATATCGTTTTCAGATCTTGCAAGCGGGTAAACATGCCCCTCTCCTTCAATGAAATATCGCCCCTCGCCGTAAATGGCTCTTGATGATGCAACGATGACCTTCTCTATATTCGTTTTATCATTTGCCAATATATCTAGTAGTAACGCAGTTCCACCTATATTGATACTATTGTATCTCTCGATTGCATACATTGATTGACCGGTACCTGTCTCGGCTGCCAGATGAACTATAATATTTTGATTACGTAGAGCTTTACTCCAAGCACTTCTATCGGTGACGGAGCCAATTACAACATCCACTACGTCTTTGATAGATTGATACAATGGAGAAGTTGATTCTGGGTTATCGCCATGAATTTGGGGCGAAAGGTTATCTAGTATAGTAACCTTATATCCTTTAGAGATTAGTTTTATTGCTAAACGAGATCCAATAAATCCTGCTCCTCCAGTAATTAATACATTCTTCATCTTTGCTTTGATTTCTGCATAACTTTTTTTGCCAGCGTTTTCATTTGTTTGTTGTTTATCATTTGATTAGCTGGTTTTTGATAACTTCGAGATATTTCAATCCATACCTCAAATCAGGCTCCACATAATTTCCTTCAGCCCATTCGTTCCAAGACTTCAGAAATACAATGCTATGTTCCGGGGATTTGTCCTTAATTGCTTTCATAACAAATTCCATGTGCTTGCTGAATAGTTTTGGCGTGGAATCATGTAGAATTAAGCCCCTGTTCCCAGTACGTGGTGAATGATCATAGTTTGGCATCAAGGTGGGGTAAATATTCTCTCTGTAATCTTCTTCGCCCACCAAAGCATCTATAATATCTTTGTACTCTACTATATTTGGTAGTTTCGATAATTTACGTTTTAGGACTGTAATCTTTCTATTGTCCTGTGAATAACAATACTTAAGTCGGACAATATTAACGGCATCATAGCCATTCCCCAGAATTTTTTCTACTTCCTCTAGATGATATGTCTGACCGACAAAATGAATTCCTTCAAAGCCATTCTTGATAGCCAACTCTTGCCATAGATCAATAAAATGCCTTGTGTCCGGAATATTAGATGGCCTAAATATTAAAATCAAAGGTTTATTGTCAACTCTAATGTATCTGTCATCGCTAATCGACGGCAAAATTGATTCATTAAAGTGTCTGATGAAATCATCGTCGCCTGGATAAAGCTGTTCAATTAATGGGATTCTTCCGTTGGCATCATATTCGAAACCCTGCCACGTCTCATTAGCCCACCCCAGACAAAATGGGAAATCCGGTGAGCCTGAATCCAGAACTTCTTGGAAAGGTCGCTCCAGCAATCTTTTTCCATTGCCAAACCAATAGTGCCAATAGCAAAATCCCTCGATTCCATGTTCCATAGCCATCTTTGCTTGTGCTTCGCGTGTTTCTGGTACCCTTAAATCATAGTAACCTAGATCTGCAGGAACTTTAGGCTGGTGATGACCTGGAAAGAGTGGTTTTGCTTTTCCAACATTGGTCCATTCTGTAAAGCCATTGCCCCACCATTTATCATTTTCAGGTACTGGGTGGAATTGTGGTAAATAGGATGCGATGATACGTGCTTTTAATTTCATACTTAATCTTTTATTAAAGTTCTAATTAATTTTGCAGGATTACCTGCCACTACCGAATTTTTAGCTATATTTTTGGTAACTATTGAATTCGCTCCAATGATAGAATTTTCACCTATTGTGATATCAGGCATTATTGAAACATTTTCACCAATCCAAACATTCTTTTCAATCATAACAGGTCCCTTAGAAAAAAGAAATCGATTCGCAGGGGGAACATCAATATCTCTACCATCAACGAATCCATGTTGATGATCAGAAATAAAAACATTACTTCCGAATAAAACATTATCACCAATAATAACTTTATTAATACAGCCTATATGGATATTATTATTTATATAAACACGATCTCCAACAATGAGTTGCGGAAAAAACTTTTTGCCTAAATAGTTATCCCAACATTCTATTCTGGCAGTACTCCCACAACGAAAATCATTTCCAAAGCTCATATATTGCCCCCCCTTAAAAACTGCAGGGCCACTTATATAGAAATTTCCGCCACATTCCCTAATTGAATTTTTTAACCAATATGAGTAAATAATATTAAGGTATTTTTTCATACTTCCATATTTTTCATAACTGAATATGAGTGAAAATATTCGGATTAAATACTTAAGAATATTTATTATCATAGTCTTCATTTAATTATTCAATTTATACATAAGACTAATCGCCCTAATCAGATTCTTATATCATTCCCAATTTCCATGGATAATAGTTCGGCGGCACATTTAATCCCTGCTTTTCCATGGGAACCAAGATCAATATCAACATGAAGAAGCAAATCCGATTTCATTTCATGGGCAACTGTTGTTTCAGGGATTGGTTTGCTTTTTTCCTTTGTGAAAATCCAGGCAGAAGTATTATTAATAATCTTAACCAGGAATAGTTTCATTTTTTCAAGCCCTACAGGCCTTGAGGCTATTTTCCTGAATTTAGATATAATAGTCCATAGCATTAGGTAAGCCAAATATTCAAGGAATACAATCTCTCCAAAGGTCTTGACTATGGCCTTTAATTTTCGAAAGTAAATCGCTTTTTCACCATATTTTGAAGGGAGCCATTTGTGTATAGCTTTCACTACAATGATTATATCTCTTTTGTATGTATAATTTATCCTGAATATATTACTCACTTTAAAGTATTCCCTGAACACCAGATATTTAGGTCCCAGACCAACATCTACTAGTAGTTTCCTATAATGTCGAAAATGATAGTTTTCGTACCTGTAATAATTGTATTTGTTTCTCAACCTTTTACCAAGCCAGTCTAGTGTTTGAATCGGGTTTTCGTTAAATATTCCCACTCCAATTTCACTAGATCCAACAACAACCAAAGGTATGTTTAAATAAGTTATCTTATCTTCTATGAAGAGGGTGACCATGGCAGTATAGATGTCCTGGCTTTGCCCATCTTCGAATTTGCCGGTGTTTTTTATCATTTCCCCAATATGCTCTCTCTTTACACATGATGCCAGATACATCATGGGTAGATCGAAAAACGGCTTTATGCCAAGAGCATATTCCCTGATTAATGATTTTGTTTCAAGTTCAGTAATCAAACCCCTCTCGGGGTAGTTGTTACGATACTGTAACTTGTTAATCAGCTCTTTTCTGATTGGGCATTCAGGCCAATAGTACCAGGAAAAGGGCCAGAATACTACGTTATTATCCGGGTACCTATCAATGGCTGCCTTCATCATCGAAAGGGCAGACGTGATCAGACCATCATCAGAGCCCAAAGATAATAGATATCTACCATTTGCATTCAGAAATGCATATTCGAAACTCTTGTTTAATTTCAAGTCGGAAGGTGTCTTAATATATCTTAATCTATCATCTTTGATGCTTTTGACAAGATTGTACACATCGGAGCTAAGATGCCACCCGTTGTCACTGATCAGGATCTCCCAGCTTCCCCGATAATCTTGATCAAGGCAGGTCTCAATTACTTCACGAAGGTATTTTGTAGAATTCCGAACAGGGATAATGATGCTAAAGTCACGACTCGGCTCTTTAGAATATTCTTTTCCAACATCGTAACCCCATACATGGGATATGGAGCTTAAATATGATCCAAGCAGAAGACAATCCATCCGAGGCAGAGGTTGCTCCTCGAAATGCCTAAAGTACATCTCAAGAATCTTACGCATCTCAACATCTTCATTTACTCTCTTCATGAATTCTGATTCACCAAACAAAAGCACTGGGCTATTATCAGCATCAATGTATATTTCTTTTATAATAGTGCTGAAGCTATGAATGTCGGACTTATCTTTGTCTACCATAGCTTTTATGATTATTATATTGTCCTTCGGCCCCGGATTTAAAAATGAATTTTCATCTGCGCTCATCGCGATTTCTTTGCCAGATTCCGCTACAATATGAAAGACGTTTTTACCCAAAACGCTTAATGCTTTGACCAGGCATTTATCCCTGATAATGCGTACCTCGTGTGCTGATTCAGACACCACACAATACTTATTGCTTTCATCTTTATTTAGTTCTTCTGAAAATTTTTCTGCCTGGCTGTAGGACAATAATTCCTGCATTACTTCATCAGATATTTTTAAGTTCAAACGATTTGCCAGTGCCACATAAACTGATGCTTCAGTAATACGAAGCTGTGCGGCGTCAGACCAATTCGGTTCATTTGATCTA
>JABMOW010000045.1 GCA_013204025.1 Fidelibacterota bacterium
AATAAAATGCCCCATACTATGGGAAGCAAAAATCGTTTTTTATATGTATTTTTCAAATTTATTGAAACTGATCAATGTTAAAATGTTGACTCGAACTGGAACAAAATGTTGTTCGCTCGTAAATTGGTGTCGTTTTTCCACGTATAAGAGTGGCGAAAACTTACATTCGTTTGTGTGGTTAATTCATAATTCCATTTTGAAAAAATTTCTATCCCCGTTTCATAAAAAACTGGAAATCGGAATTCACCATTTAAGCCGGGACTCCATGTATACAATCTGCTATTCCAGCTGTCTGAAGAGAAAATCATTGTACCGGTTTTAACTTTTAAGTTATTCATTTTTATTTCCGGTGAGTATATGGCTAGCAATTGACCGGATTCGTTTTGATCAATTTCTGGTTTCAATAATAGTTTTTGCCATTGTACTTTCCAGGCTGGCGATGAAGAAGTCCATGTTAACATTACTTGGGTCCGCGTAAGCCGACTTTGAACCTCCCGAACTAACCCATTCATAATAAAATCCTGAACAGTGCGATGTTCCTTTTCGCGGACCTGGAACGACAATGTACCAGAAGCTACCACGGGAGTACCAATTCGAATCATCCAATCTCTCCCTCTGTCCACAGGATATCCATTTTCATTTTCCAACTCACGAAAGAGTTCTAGCCAACTGGTGAAGATTGTTTCTCTGTAACGATACCGGATGATACCCATGAGACTGGTTTCATTGCTTCCGCCGTGAAGTACGGAGTAGGGTTCTCCAAATATCTGTGACCAACCTATCGGATAGTACCGGTAATGCACTCCCCAACGCAAATTTGAATTTTTCTGATAAAAATTCAATACGGTTGATCCATGTTGTCCATCATGTGCGTATTCACCTGAAAGTGATCCCGATGGACTATCCATGATAAAAAAGACTGATGATGATTTTTTCACTAAACTGCCATCGTTTACTTTCCCTGAAGCCACTATCCCGACTTTGGTATTAGGAGTATTTTTTATTGAAGTATAACTGAAAATCTTTTCGTTTCCACAAGATGATACTATTCCAGTATGAGACATATTAAAAAAGGGTGCCGTGACTGATAATCCGATCATTGGACTTTCAATTACTGCTCCGAGACTGTAACTAATTTTTTGCTGACTACTGAAAACGGAAAATGGCTGTGAACTAGATTTGGTTTTTCCAAAGGAATTCCCAAATACAAGCCCCTGTCCTAGTTCCTGACGTAAATGTCCGATATTGATTTGAATACTGTTGATAGTGGTATTAAAAGCATATCGAGTGATTTCCCAATTCTCACTCTCGGCATATTTATCCAGTCTGTAACCCAATTGCCATTGTCCTCTATCGACCCAACCTCGGTGATGCCATCGATCCGAATCTGCCTCTGGATTGATTCTGAGACGAAAATGACCCGCATATTTTTCAATTTCACTCACTTCCTGGTTTTCCATTTGACTCTGCACAGAATTAATTTCTTCCGGATCAATTTGAATATCAACATCCTGCCCCGATAGTTGGACTAGTATACAGGTGAGTATCCATATCACAGAATGGCAAAAACGATTATAAAATTGCATGGTTTTCGATCAGGCTTTTTATGACCAGTAAATCAGAGTTGGATTGCAGATAAATGATAAATAGTAATTTTCCCGTTTTATTTATATATAAATATAATAGAGTGGAAAGGTTATTCCATAAAGAATTTTTCAACTTGCGCAGTATCTACCAATTTCCTGTTCTTTGTTCTATTATTTCTAAATAAAAATCCGTAATTCTGGTACTTTAACAATTTCACGAATTTTCTATCTTTGTTACATCTTAGGTTCTTATTAAATTGACAGGCTTTTTCCAGAGCAGATTTTTCGAAATTTGATAACAATTTAATCATTTAATTAAAAAGTAGAAGTAAAGTATGTTTAAATCATCAGGATCCCGTTGGATCATTATTGCAGCCGTAATACTGTTTTCGGTGTACAAATTATTTCCCACACTGCAGTATTACACAATGAGCGAGGAAAGAAGACAGCAGCTTGAGCTGGACGATCCATCTGCATTAAAGGCATTGCACAAGCAGGCCATTAATCTGGGGCTCGATCTACAAGGCGGAATGCATGTAATCCTTGAAGTGGATATCCCAGTATTGGCACGAAATCTATCCGACGACAAAACCGGGGAATTGCTACAGGCAATTAATACCGCCGAAAATGTCTCAATCGATAACCGAACTGATTTCTTTGATGAATTAGAACTCATCGCCCTAGCCAATGATATAAAACTGATCAAATATTACTCAGAACTGGATGGCCTAGCTGGAAAATCCAATGACGATGTAATGGCTGCACTCAGAGAACAAGGCGACTATGCGATTAATAGTGTATTGGAGATCATTCGAAACCGCGTAGATGAATTTGGTGTATCCGAGCCAACGATTCAGAAATCCGGTAAGACGAGGATCATCGTCGAATTGGCTGGCGTGAAGGATACAGATCGAGCGTCAAGTTTGCTCCAAAGAACAGCCCTATTGGAATTTAAACTGGTTAAGACCGGTCAGGAATTTCAAACTATTTTAGACAAAATCGATGCAAAACTGGTTGAAGTTGGTTTTGTACCGGAAGAATCCGAGATTGAAGATATCGCTCTAGTTGAAGATGTACCCACAACAGAACCGTCCCTTACAGATGCTGACCCACTTTCGGTTACAGACACCACTCAAACAGAAGACATCGAAGATTTATTCGATGATTTAACGAATACTGAGGCCCAGACGGATCTACTGACAACTTCCACGGAAATTCTTAAAACAAAACCATTTTCCGGGTATCTTCGTGGATTTCCAACAGGATTGGGAGTTCTCTCAAACGAGATCAATAAATTCGGTGCTTTAATTAAATCAGATGATGTACAATCAGAAATCCCGAAAGATAGTGAAATATTATGGGGTAATAAAAATCAAACTGCTTCACTGGAAGACGGCACGACGATTGACTACCGCAATATTTACTTTTTGAAAAAAGAGGCAGTTCTTACCGGTGGCGTTGTCACAGACGCCCGGGCGGCTACAGGGCCAATAGGTTCAGATGTATCAGGAAAGCCAGTAGTCAATTTGACAATGAATGCTGATGGATCAAAAATTTGGGCGCGGTTCACCGGTGCGAATGTTGATAGAAACGTAGCCATCGTTCTTGATAAAAAAGTGTACATGGCACCCGTTATAAAAGACAGAATTCCAGGTGGACGAACCCAGATTAGTGGATTGGATGATATTGAAGAAGCAAAAGACATTGCTAATGTCCTCCGAGCTGGTAAGTTACCCGCACCAGTGAAAATTCAGGAAGAAAGAACTATTGGTCCATCTCTTGGTCGTGACTCTATTAATGCAGGAACCAAGGCAATGTTCATCGGATTCATTCTTGTAATTGCCTTTATGGTTTTTTATTATAAAGGTTCCGGAATGATAGCAACTCTGGCATTGCTCCTAAACATCTTCTTTGTGCTTTCTGTGCTGGCTATGCTGCATGCCACACTGACCTTACCCGGTCTTGCAGGATTGATATTAACCATCGGGATGGCAGTAGATGCCAATGTCATTATTTTTGAACGAATCAGAGAAGAGTTGGACAAAGGTAAAACAGTTAAAGCATCTATTGATGCCGGTTATGAACGTGCATTCACAGCTATCTTTGATGCAAACATTACGACCCTCATTGCAGCATTTGTTTTAGCCTGGATTGGTTCAGGACCCATTAAAGGATTTGCAGTCACATTAAGCGCAGGCATTATTTGTTCACTGTTTTCTGCGGTGTTCATCACGCGATCCGTCTATATGTTATTTGGAAATAAAAAACCATTAAATGAATTGAGTATTTGACATGAGATTATTGAAAAACACGAATATTGATTTTATCGGGAAGAGGAAATTAGCAGCAATCCTGTCCGCATTTTTGATTCTTGTCGGCGTTGCGTCCATGATCGTGAACAAAGGACTGGCCTTATCCATCGATTTTACCGGCGGAACAATAGTACAGTTGAAATTCACCGATGAGATTACGACTGGTGAGGCAAGACAGATCCTGAACGATTTTGGAATTGAAAACCTGGATATTACTACCATTAGCTCTCCTGGCTCTCATGATGACATTCTGATCAAATCCCAGCTCAGTGGCAGCGATCTTCGGGATCAACTTAGTAGTGCATTTAGCAACAGATCATTTGAAAACCGACGAACAGAACAAGTTGGGCCGAAGATTGGAAGCGAATTGAGAAATGACGCGATTCAGTCTATTGCAGTGGCATTGGCGCTGATTCTTATGTACATCGGTTTCCGGTTTGATTTTTATTATGCTATCGGAAGTGTAATGGCGTTGATTCATGATATTCTGATCACTCTGGGTGTTTTCGCATTATTCCAATTAGAAGTGGATTTGGTAACTGTGGCGGCATTCCTAACCATTGTGGGATATTCATTAAACGATACCATCGTGGTCTTTGATCGTATCAGGGAAAATATTAAATTGAACGCCCGCGAGAAACTTGAAGACACTGTAAACCGATCTTTGAACAGCACATTGAGCCGAACATTGATTACTTCGTTGACTACGATGCTGGTTGTATTGATCTTGTTTATCGGTGGATTGGAAACCATTAAAGATTTTGCATTTGCCATGATCATCGGAATATTCGTGGGTACCTATTCATCCATATTTATTGCAAGTCCAGTGATGATTTTGCTTGAAAATCGAGCTGGTCGCAAAATCGCCAAGAAAAAATGATAAAATGATAGCTGATCAATTTGAGGAAAGCTTTTTTCAGTTTCCTATGAACAGTGATTCAGTAATTTTATAAAAATATGATCATAAAAAACTCCGGTAACCCGGAGTTTTTTTTCATTTAAACACAGGAAATAATATGGCAATCACATCCATCATTGGAGGTCAATGGGGCGACGAAGGTAAAGGGAAAATCGTTGATATCCTCAGTGACAATGTGGATATCGTAGCGAGATTTCAGGGTGGCGCAAATGCCGGACACACCGTCATCATCCAAGATCAAAAAATTATATTACACCAGATTCCATCGGGAATTCTTCATCCTGAGTGTCATTGCGTCATGGGTGGTGGAATGGTAGTTGATCCTGTAGAGTTGTGTAAAGAGGTCGATATGCTACACAGTATCGGTGTTTCAACCACTGACCGGCTATACCTCTCGCTTACCGCTCATATTGTAACTCCCATCCAAAAAGCCATCGACCGATCTTCTGAAGAAAGTTCGGGACAGAGAATTGGCACAACCTGTCGAGGTATCGGACCAACCTATACCGATAAATTTAATCGGATAGGCATCCGTGCTCACGATCTCATGGATGTATCAATTCTGAAAAGTAAAATCGAATCTCGGATATCGCGAGCTGAGGATTCCCGGGAATTAACAACCGGAGAAATTGCAGCAATGCGTTCTGAGCTGGATCATTTTTACCAGTGTGCAAAAGAATGTTCAAATCTGGTACAGGATACTTTTACTTTTTTGCACTCGAATATCCAAGAGGGTAAAAATATCATCATTGAGGGAGCGCAAGGCTCGCTGCTGGATATCGACCATGGCACTTATCCGTTTGTTACGTCTTCTTCACCCAACTTGGGCGGAATCACCACCGGACTCGGGGTCCCCGTGAGTTTATTGGACCGACGGATTGGAATATTTAAAGCCTACACAACGCGAGTCGGTAAAGGTCCTTTCCCCACTGAACTTCACGATGAAGCAGGTGAAAAACTTGGCGAAATAGGTAAAGAGTTTGGTGCCACGACAGGTAGGTCCCGTCGATGTGGATGGTTCGATGGTGTTGCCGGAAAATATAGCTGCCTGTTAAACGGATTTACCGATATTGCGCTGACGAAATTAGATGTTCTGGACTATTTTGATGAAATCAAAGTTTGCGTTGCCTACATTGTTGATGGAGTTGAAACCCGGGATTTTTCTCAAGTCATCCATCGCTTAGAGGATGCGGTTCCTGTTTATGAAACTTTGGCCGGCTGGAATAATTCCGTTGCTCCGGCCGAACATTCAAACGACTTATCAAAACGTGCCAACCAGTATATCCAATTTCTGGAAGAATTATTAAATACACCGATTAAATTCGTTTCAAACGGTCCTGAGAGATCTCAAATCATCGTCAGGTGAAGAGGGAATTACCATGATTCACTATTCAATTTTGAAAACAAGATTTGGTGACATTACTCTGGCTTCAGTTCAAGAAGGTGTTTGTTACATTGGTTTACCCGATTCGGACCCCGAAGAAATGAAATCATGGTGTAGAAAACATTTGATGGAAGATGAATTTGTACTATCGCGGGAATGGAGCTTCTCCGCAGAAAAACAAATTTTGGAATATTTTGAAGGAAGAAGACAACAATTTACATTCCCGGTGTTTCATCTGAATACAGTATTTCGGAAAACCGTGCTGGATGCAGTTGCCCAAATTCCATATGGAGAAACGGCATCATATGGAGATATCGCTAAAAAAATTAACAAACCCAAGGCATCACGGGCAGTAGGATCAGCGAATGCGACCAATCCACTCCCGTTGATTTATCCATGCCATCGGGTCATTGCAGGAGATGGTACGCTGGGAGGATACGGCGGAGCATTGGAATTAAAGCAGGCACTAATAGATCTGGAGAGGAACAATAAACTATCCGGTTTATGATTGAATTGTAAATTCTACTCGTTCAGTTCGATCCAATTTTCTCAAGTATAAGTAAAGTATTCGCTGAATGCACACGTTCAGCATATTTCAAATATTAAAAAACACGAATCAAGTCATTAATTCACTTGGAGGTCATCTATCATGAGGCATTTTTTCAACATTGCCCTGTTTATCATTTTTACTTTCTGGATATTTCCCCAAACGATGAGCCAGAAACCAATGGAAGAACCCAGCGACTCATTGGCCAAAACACCCAATATATCCGTCGGTAAGATTGAAAAACCAGAGAAACCCGATCTCCCCGTTTTTCAGGAACTGATCAAAGACTTTGAAGATATTACCGGAATGTTTGATCTCTATTGGAATGCAGAAAAAAACCAGGCATATCTCTCGGTCCATCCAGATCAATATGGGACTGTTTATTTGTGCAACCTCACTCGGCAATCGGGAGATGCCGCTTCTTTTGACAGTGGTGCTATGATGGGAGGATTTCCATTTATGCTAAAAAAACTGGGGAGTAATATCCAGCTTATCGAGATCAATACACGGTATCGGGCTGAAGATGGAACTCCTATTGCAAAAGCAATTTCTCAAGCCCTACCAAATTCGATTATCCTTGATGCAGGCATCGCCAGTGAACCAGACTCCACTTCGGGAAAAATACTGCTGGACCTGAAAGATTTATTTCTCAACGACAAAATGACGATGGTGGGATATGTAACCGGTGAATGGAAAAGGAAATACAACTTTGACAAAGACAACAGTCATATTGAATCATTGAAATCCTTCCCGGAAAATACCGAAATCGGTGTTGCCCTTCACTTTAAATCTGAAAAACCGCATAAAAGCACGACTTTAGCAGACTCCAGATCCATGCTTCACCGATATCATTTCAGCCTGTCTGCCATCCCAGAATCTGATTATGCACCCAGAATTGCCGATGACAGAGTTGGACATTTTTTGACGTATTATCAGGATTATTCCACTGTCGAAACGGATAATCCCTACAAGCATTTCATTAATCGATGGGATCTGGTAAAAAAGAACCCTGATGCTGATATCTCCGAACCGGTTCAACCCATCGTGTACTGGATCGAAAATACCACACCGGAGAAATATCGGGATGCTATCGCCAAGGGTATCCTCATGTGGAATGAGGCATTTGAACGTATCGGTTTTAGGAACGCCGTTGAAGCTCGTGTTATGCCGGATGATGCCGATTGGGATCCTGCAGATGTTCGTTATCACACTGTCCGTTGGATCGTCCAACCAGGTGGTGGATATGCGGTAGGTCCATCTCGCGCGAATCCATTTACAGGAGAACTTTACGATGCAGATATTCGGATCAGTTCGGACTTTGTGCGACATTTTTATCGTGAATACGAAGAATTTATCACTCCGCTTTCCATGGATGAATTACTGTTACCTGAGGAAAACACTCATGATGAGAATGAGATGTGTAATTACGCTGACGAAAAACAGAGACAAATGGCATACGGTGCAAATTATCTCATGTCAATGGGACGGTTTACCGAAGGCGACCTTGAACAATTTGTGATGGATGGTCTCGCCGATCTCGTCGTTCATGAAGTGGGACATACATTGGGACTTCGCCATAATTTCAGAGCCAGCCATATCTACTCATTGAACAGAATGCAGGATAAAGAATTCACAGATGAACACGGGGTGACCGGTTCGGTCATGGATTATAATCCCATTAATCTTTCCCCCGCAGGTGAACCGCAAGGCTCATATTATCACACAACATTGGGATTTTACGATTACTGGGCGATCGAATATGCCTATCGCCCCTTTGACTCTTCAAAATTTGAGACCGAAGATATGATGTTGCAGGACGTGGCAAGCCGTGTTGCAGAACCACTTCTGGCGTATTGTACAGACGAAGAAGCCAAAGGATATTCCATCAGGGGTATGGACCCAAGTTGCAGTTTATACGATATGACCAGTGATCCATTGGAATATTATCAGAGCCGTGTGGATATGGTTAAAAACCTGTGGACGATCCTGCCAGAAACATTTGAGAAAGAGGACGAACATTATTCCAAACTTCGGGCAGTTTTCAGCCAGGGAATTGGTGAATACAGCAATATGAGCCGCAACGTTCCCAAATACATCGGAGGTATCTACGCATACCGCGATCATGTGAGCGATCCTAACGGACGCATACCCTTCAAGGTTGTGCCGGCCAAAGAGCAACGACGAGCACTTAATTTTCTCATCCAAAATCTTTATCAAGCCGATGCTTTTCAATTCTCTCCCAAATTGCTCAATAAACTAGCGCCAACATATTATCCGGATTTCCAGGGTACTATCTGGAGCCGAAAACGATGGGACTATCCTATCCATGATGTGGTGTCAGGATTACAGGCAAATGCATTGGGCAGGATCTACTCTGAAAGTGTGTTGAACCGTGTACAGGATAACGAATTGAAGTTCCCTGTAGGAAGCGACACATTCACGATGGCAGAACTGTTTGGAACGATAACACAATCCATCTGGTCTGAATTAGATGATCGGAATAATATCAACAGTTATCGTCGTCGGGTACAGCAGATCCACTTGAACATCCTGATAGAAATACTTCTTCATAAAGAGAAGGATTATCCCCGAGATGCCATTTCGCTGGCGCGTCTAGATTTAGACCTTTTGTCAAAACAAATCAAGAGATTGAAAAACCATCCGGCATTTGATACCTATTCAAAAGCACACCTGGCTGAAGTAGAAGCCAAAATAGAGACAGCATTGAAAGCAAGTGTCGAACGGGACATGTAGTTGAAGTAAGAAGAGTGAAGTAAGAAACGTCGCGGTGAGTTAGAAGACTGCAGGGAGTTATTCGAACTGAACCGTAAGAAAGTCTGCTATCGAACTTCAATTTTCAATTATTTATAGCCAACGATGATTGGCCAATATCTGATAACGATTTAATAACTAGGGAATCCATGTCCAAATTTTCAATGAAGGAGTACGGAAATACCATTTACCATGATGCACAGCGCTATGACGATGAACACTGGTGGAAGACAGACGATTTCCCTTTTTGGAAAAAAATGCTGGTGGAAGCATCCGGGAATAAAGTCCTTGAACTAGCAGCCGGCACTGGAAGATTGGCAATCCCCCTTATCAGAAGCAGTGCAGAATACACGGGTATCGAAATCTCACCTGAATTCGTTTCACATGCCAATGACAAACTTCAGATGGAGAACGGTCAGGGGAAAATCATCCTCGGAGATATACGATCATTTGACCTGTCCGAAAAATTTGACCTTATCTTTATCGGATTCAACTCTTTCCTTCACCTGCTAACGGATAAGGACGCATCCGCCTGTCTCAAATGCGTTATCGCTCACATGCATGACAAAAGCAGGTTCATAATTGATATTTTTTACCCAAGTCCGCTGTTTCTGTATAGGCCCGAAAATATGCGATTCCCCACGATGGAATATCGAGACTCGGTGACAAATGAAAAAACTTGGGTGGAAGAGACAAATGATTATGATTCAGAAACCGGGATCAACAAAATCCGGTGGTTTTATTCCACGGACAAAAATAAGGATATCCGGACTTACGACTTTACCATGCGAATGTACTGGCCGGATACTATGAATCGGCTACTTATCGACGCAGGCCTCTCCATTGAACATGTGTGGGGCACCTACCGAAAGACAAAATATTCAGAAAATAGTAACTTGCAGATTTATGTAAGCGGAGTATAAACCCCCGTCAGAATCTAATATTGATTTCTCTTTGCGTTCGCTGCGTCTCTACAAGATTATTTGCAATTTAAAACCTTCATTTTGGTGTAAATGCATGTTTTTTTCTATCGTCCCCATGGGACTCAAATACTAATCCAATCACAAATCCGGAATTAAAATTCCGGGCTACTATCTCATCATCCCTACGGGATTTACAAAAATTTTGACTTCTTCACGATATGATCTCCCAGAGGGAGGTATGATATTAGCCTCGGGATTTATCCCGTGGTTATCGACAATTCAAAAAATGAGTCCCATCGGGACGAATGAAAATGCGTTAACCCAAAAACTGTTTTGCTGTCTTTCGTGCCTGATAAATGATCTCTTCTTCACCCATCACCTTTCGGTTTTGCATGAGGATTTTTCCATTACAGATGGTGGTGTCAACAACACTTGCATTGGCAGAATAGACCATATTTGAAATGAGATGGTGACACGGAATCATTTCAGGAAGGTTCAAATCTACCAAAATAAGATCTGCTAACATTCCTTCTTTCACCTCTCCACCTGGGAGATCAAAACACCGATACCCATTGATTGTGGCCATATTAAAACATTCGGTAGCGGGTAAGGTTTCGGGAGTCTCATGATGTTTTTGCAGGAGCGCCGCTACTTTCATCGTGTCAAACATGCTCAGGTTATTATTTGAACCGACACCGTCTGTACCGAGGCAAATATTCACACCAGCATCTAGGAATTTTGTATAAGGGAAATGCCTGTTCACGCTCAATTTCATGTTGGATATGGGATTATGCGCCACGTTCACGCCATTGGCTGCGAGGAGATCAATATCTTTATCCGTCACCCAGACACAATGAGCTGTCACCAAACGAGGACTCAATAATCCCAAACGATGCAGATATTCCACCGGACTAACGCAGTGCTTATCATGCCAGTCCTGCACTTCCTGCTCGGTTTCGCTCAAATGGATGTGGATCATCAGATCATGTGTTTCTGCAAAATCTTTTATCCACAGCAGTGATGATTCCGATACGGTATAAACGGCATGAGGTCCCAGCCCCACATGGATACGTTCCCGCCCCTTCAGCTCGTAGTACAATTCTTCATTCATGGCTATTTGTTCTCTTGCCTTTTCCGAATCATTCAGGTCAATGAACACGGCATTAACCAGTGCACGCATTCCAATATCGGAAACGGCTCTGGCAACTCCTCTCGGAAACCAATACATGTCATTGAAAAATGTGATTCCTGACTTGATCATTTCCAAACATGCCAATTTTGCGCCGGCATAAACCAATTCTTCATTCAATCGGATTTCATTTGGCCAGATATTCTTCTCCAGCCATTCCATCAACGGCATGTCATCTCCAAATCCTCTGAAATGGGTCATGGCAGAATGAGTGTGGGCATTGATAAACGAGGGTAGGATAGCCTTATCGGTTCCGTCAATAATATGGTCGGTGGCAGGATTCAGATCCGTTCCAATTTGGTGGATGATATTCTCAACAATAAACACATCTGTGGATGTGTCATCCAACAAAACATTTTTTATTAAAATTGACATAACAACTGCCTAAAAAATCAATCTGTCCCGGGCGATTTGAACCAGCGCGGAGGCGCTTATTAGCAGTGCATTTTCATTAAAATTGAAGTGGGAACAGTGATGTGGCACATCCATCAGATTATCATCATCTGGTGCAGAGCCCACCATGAAAAAACATGCGGGTACCTTTTTCGCATAATATGCGAAATCTTCTCCACCCATGGACATAAATGGCAATCCTACTCCCTCTTCGACGATTTTTCGTGCGGATTTATATACCCGGTCTGTTACCCTGTCATCATTGATGGTCGGAGGATATCCATCCTGATAATTCAGTTCGATGATCACTCCAAAGGTGATTTCCGTCCCCCGGATAATCTCGTTCATCCGCTGCTTGATCATGAGTCGGTTATCTTCTGTGTATGCCCGGGTGGTTCCTGTTAGTTTCACTTCATCTGCGATGATGTTAAAACTGTGTCCACCATTGATGGTCCCTACAGATACAACGGTGCTTTCCAGTGGATTTGTATTTCGACTCACAATGGTTTGAAAGGTGGTGATGAGATGAGCGGCTGCAATGATTGTATCTTGCGATCCTTGTGGAGCAGCGCCATGTCCACCTTTACCTCGAATCGTCAGATCAAAAATATCAGCAGATGCTAAAATTGCGCCGGGTTTCACACCGATGGTTCCATATTGTTGGTAATTCCACAGGTGCAACCCATACATTTCTTCAATGCCATCCAGCACACCATCTGCAATCATGTATTGTGCACCTCCCTCGCCTTCTTCTGCAGGTTGAAATACAAATTTAATGGTGCCAGACAGCATATTCTTTTGTGAAGATAATATTTCTGCTACGCCAAGAAGGATCGCCACATGACCGTCATGTCCGCAAGCATGCATAACGCCATCAGTCTGTGATTTAAAAGAAAGGTCTCCCGTTTCCTGCATGGGGAGGGCATCCATATCTGCCCGAAAGGCAATTGCAGGACCTTTTTTTCCGCCAGTTAGCGTACCTGTGACGCCAGTTTTCCCCACACCCGTTTTTACGTCTAGTCCTATTGCTTCCAAACGTTTTGCGATGAGTGCTGAAGTCCTGAATTCCTGAAAACCCAATTCAGGGTTCTGATGAATATCCCTTCTGGTTTGGATGATCTTTTCACTGATCTTTTCAACTTCCGGTAGAATATTGATGCTCATTAAGGTCCTTCTTCAATGTGATTAGTATAAAAACTGTTGTATGTCGTAAGTGGAAATTATAACCCCTTTGGACGATATTTCTTGTATTTGCGATTTGAAGTCTAACGTCATTTTCCGAATGTCCTGACGGTTAGGTTGCAGAATTCCTTGCTTTTTTAAGACCGTTTCGTATTCCGGGTTGGTCTCGTAGAATTCGGAAAGATAAATGATATCTCCTTTTCCCAAGGGCAGCTTTTCCAGTAACGCTTGAGAATTATTCATATGCTGTGCATGATAATCCCATCCTCCTGCGCCGGTTAGAAAAATGACACCCAGTTGAATTCCTCCGCGTTTCAAATTTTCTGCCAGATCGATAATATCATCGGTAAATTGAGGTTTATGCAATAATTCCAGTAGTTCCGGGTCTCCTGACTCGATCCCCAGATACACCCTTTTCAGTCCCATGTCTGCCAGATTCGAAAAATCTACTGATGATTTACGGATCCCGGTAAAGACATCGATAAAGGAAAATATTTCGCGGGTACTACCAATCTTTTTTTGGATTATTTCCAGAGCACCCATCAACCGATTTTGAGGCATCACTAACGCATTCGCATCTGCAAGAAAAATGGATTTGCGCAGTTTTATCCCCTCACCCAAAAAATCCAACACACGATCAATGTGAACTTCGATTTCATCAGCGGTCTTTATTTTAAACGGTCGGTCACGATAGAAATTGCAAAAAGTACAGCGATTGTAATTGCATCCTTCTGTAATTTGAATGACCATTGCCATGTACTGATCCGGAGGCAGTATGGAAATGGGCAGATAAATATCGTTGAACGCCTGACCGTTTTTTTCAAGAACCGGCATATTTTGGGATAGGATCCGATCGATCATCGGATGGATTTCAAGTGGGAGCTTTGGTCGAATATCAGATAGTAATTTATGGGCATTTACAATTAATCCTTCGGCGATTCCCAAACCGATGGGGTTCACATTCCGGTAATCTTCGCCATCAATACAAATTCGATCTTTCTGGAAATAGTGATTCGAAAGGGTGCGTCGGTAATTCACGCCATCTATAAACATCCCTATGGGTCTTCCTTCCAGATCAAATGTCCAGAGATCATTGTCAGGTTGGGTAAACAAATTGACGGCATGGGGTTTGATCGTTAACAGGATTTTCCCGTAATCCAGACTGTCAAATTGATATATTTTTGCGGTCTTGCTCATGGTTTTTGCCGAAACATAACGAAATCAATGATGATCACAAGATGATGGAATCACACGCCCATCCATAAGAATGGCATTTTTCCAGATCGGAACATCTTTTTTTAGTTGAGAAATGAACCAAGTCATGGCGTCGATGCCTTCTGATCGATGTTTAGACCAGATGATCACCTGTAAAGAAATCTCACCAACCGGGATTTTACCTATTCGATGAACGCAGGATAAATGTGAGATGGGAAATTTTTGAGTAGTTTTTTCAGCAAGTATTTGAAGTTCATTTTCAGCCATCCCGGAATAGTGCTCATATTCCAGAGCAACGATGGGTTCACCATGTTCCAACTCTCTTACCCGGCCATGAAATATGAATTCAGATCCCATATCTAAATAGGGGGATTGCTTTATTTCAAGTGAAATAGGTTGATCTGTAATTTTTGTGATAATCACCATATTAACCCCCGGACACCGGCGGTATAAGTGCAATCTCATCACCGGCTTTTAATGTAATGGTCTCTTGCAGATACTCACGATTGACTGCCATACGAATGGGCAAATTCATGAGCTTGGGATACAGACGGTAAAACTGTTGAAGGAAGTTATCGGAGTTCGTCCCTTCTGATACAGTCATGATTATTTCAGATGTCCCGGTTTCCTGTTTTACCAGCGAAAAACATTTTATCCGTAGGGTCATTTCACTCACTGTTGAGATCCTCCAATTTACAATGAGGTAAAAAACTTACATCCACCTGGTCGCCCTCGAGAATCATATTTTCTGAAGGAGGCACATCAATGATGCAGTTGGAGTTCAGAAACGATGTCAGCATGTGGGAACCGATTCGATTGGTTGCACCGCATACCAACCTGCCATTTGAAAGATAACACGTCCCAAACAGAAATCGATGCTTATCCCGTTCGACTGGAAAATCTCCCACAAGAGGAACTTTTACTTTCAGTCCACTCGTTCTCCCGGCCATTTTCAGAAGCACTGGATAAACATATTCATAAAAACCGATGATCGTTGAGACCGGATTTCCTGGTAACCCGAAGATCATTTTCTCATTCAGAGTACCAAAGAATAATGGTTTACCGGGCTTCTGGGCTACTTTCCAGAAATGCTCTATAATGCCCAGCTTTTCGAAAATATCTTTCGTGTAATCGAATCGTCCCATAGATATTCCACCGGATGACAAGATAATATCCGATTCATTCAATGCCTGGCGAAGGAATGTTTCTATTTCCGCCGGATCATCTTTTAACAGAGATGAGAACGAAATTTTAGCCCCACTCTGTTGCAAAAGGACTTTGAGAACATGCAGATTTGAATTGAAAATTTTACCGTCCTCGATCGGTTGACCCGGCTCGATCAACTCATCACCCAAGCCAAAAACAGCTACACGGGGTTGTCGAAAAACCTCCACTTCGTTCATCCCAAATGTGGCAAATATTCCTATTTCTGCTACTGATATTACAGTACCTTGTTTACACAGAAATTCACCCTTAGGTAATTCATCACCCGTTTTTCTGATATGTTGCCCCAATGCAGAAGATTGATAAAAAAGCACCTGATTTGTGTCAAATCCATTGGTGTCTTCAACTTTCACAACGGCGTCTGCTCCTTCGGGAATTTTTCCACCAGTCATGATCTGCACACACTGTCCTGACTGAATGATAGAAGCCAGAGGTTCACCTGCTGGTATGACCCCAACCGATTCCAGGGTGATCGGGTGATCCCGGGATGCGGATTGGATATCTACCCATTTGACAGCATATCCGTCCATAGCAGAATTATCAAATCGGGGTTGTGGAAAGGGAGCGATCACATCCACTGCCAGAATCCGGCCTAAGGTCTGATCAAATGGTATTTTCTGTGTTCTCCCCGAAGGGATACATTTTTCTATGATTCTTTTGGCTTGGTCTACACTAATCATGACAACATCATCCTTTGCGCTAACATGACGATGGCGATGAGAATTACAACGCCAAGTAATTTTTTCATGATTTCCGGTTTCAATCTGCCTGCACCGAAGTAAGAACCGATGAATCCTCCCACGACCACGGTGACTGCCAGAGGTGCGATCTCCATGAATTGGTAGTTCCCGGAGTGGAAACGTCCGAAAATACCCGCGAGTGAATTCACAAAAATAAATACAGAACCGCTTGCGGCTGCTTCTTTTTCATTGCCCAAACCGAGGATGATGATCAGAGGGATCAGATATACACCGCCACCTATCCCTACAGCTCCAGCGATAAATCCCAATAATGCACCGATTCCAGTAGATGTCAGAATTTGCAAATTATTTGAGAGTTGAAGTTGCATTTTCAATTGAGGAACTGCATAAATTCGAATGGCAACTGCAATAAGTGAAATCAACAACAACAGATAAAAAATATGGGAAGAAAGATGAATCCGACCGCCAATATACGACATGGGTATGGAGGACAGAATAAATGGCAATATCAACGACAACCGAGCATGTCCGCGCCGAATATAATTGATCCCACCCGAAAAAGTGACCAGCAGATTGAGGGTCAGAGATATCCCCGGAATAACCGTGTATGCCACACCAAAAATGGCCAGTAATGCAGTATAAGCGGATCCGCCCCCTAATCCCACTGAAGAATACAAAAGCGCAATGATAAATACCATTGTCAGCAATAAGGGAAGATTTATGGAGAGACTTTCCAAAATCATTCTTCGTGTGATTTTCCGTGGATCATATCAAAAGCATGAAAAACAGCTGGAATCAATACTTGAATTGCGTCCCTTGCTGCGCCTGAACTGCCAGGCAGACAAATGACAATGGTGGAGCTCATCGTACCGGCAGCCAATCGGGATAGCATCGCTCGTCGGGTATTTTCCTGCCCATATCTGTGGAGTGCGCTTTCGATACCGGGAAGTCTTTTATCAAATAATGGTTCAAGGGTTTGCACCGTAATATCGCGGGGAGACAAGCCTGTACCTCCGGAAGTAATGATCAATTCAATACCGGCTTCACACCATTCTTTCACGGTACTCACAAGTTTTTCAGGGTCATCCGGGATGATTTCAAATCGTGATACCTGGCAACCTGATTTTGTGAATCCAGTTTTCAAAATTTCACCCGATTTATCTTTCCCTATCCCTCCGGAAATTCTGTCAGAAAGCACCAGTATCCCGGTCACAGGTCGGTATTTGGAACCGAAATCTGATTTTCCTCCTGTCTTTTTAATCAGACGAATATTTTCGATAGTCATGGATTTATCCACTGCTTTGCACATATCGTAAATCGTCAATGCCGCTACTGATACTGCTGTCAACGCTTCCATCTCAATCCCCGTCGTATCACGAGCACTCACATCTGCGGTGATCACAATGGACGAAAGTTCTATCTGAAAACGAATATCAGCATGGGTAATCCGCACCGGGTGGCATAAGGGAATTAAATTGCTTGTGGATTTCGCCGCTTGAATCCCGGCGATTTTTGCGGTGGTTAGGACATTCCCTTTCGGTACTGAATCCTGATCGATCATTCGGATGGTTTCCTCTGACATCATAATCGTAGCGGAGGCTTGAGCCTTTCGAACTGATGTAGCTTTGTTTGTTACATCCACCATTTTGACCATTCCATTTTTGTCCAAATGTGAGAATTCTGTCATGTGTTGACTCCTTGAATCATTTGATCAGCCACCAATTTGTGTCATGCTGGTGCGCTTGTGATTATCCTCATGTTCTGCCTCAAAACCATCTCTGGCTTTTTGGTGCATTGCAGATTGTACCAATGAAAAGATCTCTTCATTTGAACATCCATTTCGGATCAAATCCCGAAGATTAAATTCCTGGTTTGAGTACAGACAATTCCGAATTTGCCCATCTGCAGTGAGTCGAATCCGGTTACAGGCGCCGCAGAAACTCCGAGCAAAAGCCGGGATGATGGCAACCCCACCAGCGAATCCATCCGGTTTAAAATAGTATTGTTCTGTGGGTGTGCCCACTTGCCTTTCATCGGTTGGGATGACCTTATTTAACGTTTCAATGATCATGTCCACGCCCATAAATCGACCGGTACGCCAGATCTGATGATCATCAAATGGCATGAGTTCAATAAACCGAACGGATACCGGATATTCACTGGCTAAATTTACAAAATCGAGGATTTCATCAGCATTGATCCCTCGCATGAGAACTACATTGATTTTTACATGGATTTCAGGCAGTTCTATTGCCGACAAAACGTTCTTCCATACACGAGGAAAATCATTTCTGCGCGTGATCTCAAAAAAGCGATTTTCCCTTAAAGTGTCAAGACTGATATTCAATCCATCCAAACCCGCATCAATAAGCGGTTGCAGGAAAGTATCCAGATATAAACCGTTCGTGGTCAGATGAACTGATTTAATGCCGTCAGTATGAGATATAACGTTTACAAGTTGTGAGATACCTTTCCTGATCAATGGTTCGCCGCCGGTGAGTCTGACCTTTGTGACCCCGTGCTTCGCCAATACGGAAACAACACGGAAAATCTCATCATCAGATAGGAGCTGGTCTTCAGGTTTGAATTGAATGCCTTCTGTTGGCATACAATACATGCACCTGAAATTGCACTTTTCATTGAGCGCAATTCGAATATAATCGAATGTTCTTTGATGTAAATCTGTTATTTTCATAATAAAAAACTCCACCGGATAAGTGGAGTCGTGGCACAATGTACCAGCAATCTCCTTTCCAAGTCGGGAGGCTGACCGATTTCTCTGTCAACCCTTCATCTGTCTGAACAGATGGGAAATAGTTCCATCGTTTTGATCCCCATGGGAATTCGCCTTTAGGAGGTCAAAATCGGAGAAATATCGCTATAATTAATAAATAATTTACAATGTTTGATGAGCTAACTGGAAATAACCAATCAGCATTTAGAGGAGGAATTTACTCAAAAAAAGAACCGATCTCCTTAAATCTCTGGTTCATTTCAAGCCATCGATTGTCATCTGTAATGATCTTCACAGCAATGGGAAATACAGCGGTATTTTCAAGATAAATATGTTCCCTCAGAATTCCAATGATACCGTTAGCCATGAAATTCATTTGCAATTTATACGATTTGAAATCCATTGCACTTAAATCGTTGATGTGATTGAAAAACTTAAGTTTGTATTCCGTAAGAAAATGATGTTCAGATGTCAAAACTTCAAGGTGATTCCCCGCATCTGCTTTTAATAATTCAGGGAATAGTACTTTTTCTTCCCGTTCGTGGTGTTTAGAAACCGTCATCAGTCGTTCTGTTAAAGATATTAGCTTCACAAATAATTCAGGATGGTCAACGGGAGAATTCAGAGAATATATGTCTTGTCGTAGGTGATCAATCCCATCCAGATGAGCCAAAATGGTTTGATGCTCATTATTGAGAATTCGAACTAAATGATCTTCCGGCAGATCGTAAATGGAATTGTTCGTTAACATAATTTTTGAAATGAGTTAATTGTAATTAGAATAGAATAATATGCAAGTAGCGTCAGGCTTGTAATCTCAACGCTTCTCTTTTTCTAATAACTTCATTCGCCAGGTTTTCTAAATTTTCATGTCCTAAAAGTACTCGAATATTTTCTTTGATGATTTTCCAGTTGTTATGGAGTGGACAAGCTACAGAGTCAGAACATTCGTCTAGGCCAATCACACACATTTCTTTTTCAGGCGGTGGACCGTCAACGGCATATACAATATCAATAACTCTGATGTCATTGGCAGGTTTATTTAATTTTATCCCGCCATTTCTTCCACGGAAAGATCGGATAAGGTGATGTTTGGATAGCGTTTGAACTATTTTTGCCAGAAAATAAAGAGGAATATCATATTCACTTGCAATTTTGTGTACCATGATGCGGGTATCTTTTTGGTAAACCGCCAAGTAGATCATTGCCTGGATAGCATATTCAGATGATTTCGAATACAACATATATTTTTCCTATGAGATTTTTGTAACCCAAAAATACGGCGACATTTTGTAAATTAATATTAGATAAAAATATCCTAAAAAAAAAAAAATTTTACAATCAAGTTGTAATTACTTTTCCCCTTCAATAATTCTGAATTTTCGAGTGTTTTATAATAAATGAAATATCTTGCATTTTCAGATTGATCTAAATATAATAATTTAATCTGTTAAATTAAATGGGAGAAAAAGATGAAAAAATCCAGAGACATTATTGATATTGGTTTGTTGATTTTGAGAGTTGGAATTGGAATTATGTTTATTTTACATGGATATCCTAAAATCATTGGCGGACCCGAAAAATGGTTTGGTTTGGGTGAAAAGGCGATGACTGTACTTAACATAGGTTTTGGGTTCACTTTTTTTGGTTTTATGGCTGCCCTGTCAGAATTTCTTGGAGGACTTCTCCTCATTCTCGGTTTGGCGACTCGGTATGCTTCCGGATTTTTACTTTTCACCATGTTTGTTGCAGCAACACTCCATCTTGCTTCAGGAGATGGCATCATGCATGCATCTCATGCCATTGAAAGCGGCGTTGTATTTCTGTCACTAATCTTTCTTGGATCAGGGAAATTTAGCCTGGATCACTATATCTGTGATAAATGCTGCGTTACGAAAAAATAAATATCTAAATTTTAGAGGATGAATCCCATCATTTATTATGCCATCCCTGGCTTTGTCGTTCTTCTCTTACTGGAGTCTCTCTTTGATCACGGGTTGAATCGTAAGTTGAACAAAACGCCGGATACTTTCGCAAGCCTCTCAATGGGTGTAGGGAATCTGATTATCATGACAGAAATTCTAAATGGTAAAATTTAAATTTGGGGTATTGTCTGTTGTTCTCCTTTCATTCGGGATCTTTCACCTGTGTAGCCGGGATCAACCCTGGAGTAATATTGAAATGAAACCACATCATTCCAAGTCCGGTTTTACGAATGTGGAAATTACCAATCCACAGCACGGATTTAAAGATTTCTGGAAATGGCAAATGAACAAACCAGATTCACGTCCGAAGTTCGACGAAGTTAACGGATCGCTTCCTGTTGTCATGCCCGATTTTGAAAAATACAGATTAAACGAAAACCTCATCACAGTAACATGGTTAGGACATTCCACCCTTTTGTTAGAGATTGAAGGAAGAATTATTCTCACCGACCCCATATTTAGCGACCGATGTTCCCCAGTTCAGTGGGCGGGACCAAAACGTTACACCAAATTCCCTACCTCAACAGGCAATCTACCGCCAATCGATGCCGTGTTGATTTCACACAACCACTATGACCATTTGGATAAATCCACGGTGCTGGAGTTGGGTAATACTCCACTTTGGCTGGTTCCACTTGGATTGAAAGCCTGGTTTGAATCTCTGGGCGTTACCCATGTGGTTGAACTGGATTGGTGGGAAGAATATGATTTCGATGGTTTGACCATTGCCAGTACGCCCTCCCAGCATTTTTCAGGACGCGGTTTATTCGATCGGTTTAAAACTCTATGGTGCAGCTGGGCTGTTATGGGACAGAAGACACGGTTCTGGTATGCTGGAGACACAGGCTACTTTTCTCAATTTAAGACTATAGGAGAGAAATACGGACCTTTCGATCTGTCAGCTATTCCCATTGGGGCATATGAACCTCGGTGGTTCATGAATCCCATGCATGTGACACCTGAACAGGCAATATGTGTACATCAGGATATCCAAAGTAAGCAATCTATCGGGATTCATTGGGGGACATTTATTTTGACGGATGAACCTGTTTCCGAACCATCTTTTTTGCTCCAACAGGCATTACGCGATCACCGCCTGGCTCCTGATGCGTTCGTCTCTTTTCAACATGGCGAAACCCGACAGTTTCAGACAGATACTACTTCGTCAAATCAAAATAATGACTAAACTAGCACTGGAATTCTATCTACAGCCTGATGTGGTAGCTATCAGTCGTGATTTGCTGGGCAAGCTGCTCATGACTCGGATAGATGGCATCGAAACGGGTGGAATCATAACCGAAACTGAAGCTTATGCAGGTCCTGAAGATCGGGCATCACATACATATGGTAATCGTCGTACAGAACGAACTGAAGTGATGTTTCAGAATGGCGGTCTTGCATACATTTACCTGTGCTACGGAATCCATCATCTGTTCAATGTGGTAACCAATGTGGAGAGGATTCCACATGCGGTACTGGTGAGGGCAATCCATCCCATCATTGGCGTACCCAAAATACTTGCTCGGCGCAATAACAATAAATTATCGAACCGTCTGTGTGGTGGACCCGGTACCCTATCTCAAGGATTGGGACTTCACACCCGGTTTAGTGGCATGTCTCTGTTAAGCGATACGATTTGGATTGAGGAAACTGGTATATCCATCACTGATGATCAGATCATCACGGGGAAACGGGTAGGTGTTGAATACGCCGGTGTGGATGCTCACCGCCCGTGGCGGTTTAGAGTGAAAACACTAAAAATCCCCCTTCCGAAGGGGGTGCAGGGAGATGTGAGAATATTGGTATGAACCAAACTCATTAATTGCCATACTCACAGCCCGAAAGTTATTGTTGATTTTTAAGTAATCGTGGATATCCCCCTTTGTCCCCCTTTCCAAGGGGGATTACAAACTGGTGTGAAGAAAAATTCATCAGCGATCAATGTATCCTGAGCAAGGGCGGGATCACCATTTTTACGCGCATTTGATTGCAAAGCAATCCGCAGTAACAACTTATATTATGACAGGTTCAGAATAGATAGTTATTGAATTTTTGGAATTTGACTCTCATCTATCTGCCATTATACATTGAAAATAGATCAGAAAACTGTCACACCTCATATGCTTGGTCACAGTTTCGCCACTCACTTACCTGAACAAGGAACGGATTTGAAATATATTCAGGAGTTATTAGGACATCGTAGCACAAAGATGACAGAAATTTATACTCATGTTTCAAGAAAAGAGATTGATAGAATCAGAAACCCTGTCGATGATTTTTTTGATTAGGAGAAAATAGTGAATGCTAAAAGAAAAATAAACACAATTGTATTTATCCTCCCAATATGGCGGGACAAGAACAATGAGCATACACATACGTTAGGTGCAAGTGTAACGGACTACCAAGAACCCAAATATCAACACTATAATGAACCTAAAAAATGAATTGGAAAGCTTTTGGTCTAAAATATGACAAGCGAGAGACATGGGCATTTGAACAAATGTCTTATTTGCTTTTCTGTGCAGAGTTAAATAATAGAGTTGGACTTTTTCGCTATAAAAACCAAACAGGAATTGAAACAGAACCAATTGAAAAAGACGGGACATTTTATGGTTTTCAAGCTAAATACTACACGACTTTAATCTCTGACAATAAAGTCGATATTATTGATTCAATCAAGAAAGCAAAATCCAAAAACAGCCAACTAAATGAATTATTGTTTTACATTAATCAAGAACTTTCAGAAAGCACTACTAAAAGCAAGAAAAAACCTCAATACCAATTAGAAATTGAGAAATCTGCCAAAGCAGTAGAGGTTAATATACAATGGCGGGTTCCAAGCCATTTTGAGCTGCAATTGTCGTTGCCCGAGAATAAATACTTGTATGATATTTTCTTTAGTCTTGAACCAAACGAAGGAGATTTGCTTGATGAACTTTCTATTCATAATGAAAATATTTTACAAGCAATTCAAACTGAAATACCTTTCGGAAACAAACAAATTAAAATTGACAGAAGCTCAATAATCGAAGGAATAAAGAGGGCTTCTCAAAAGAAAAAGAACATAATAATTTCTGGGGAAGGTGGCTGTGGTAAGACTGCTATTTTCAAAGAGTTTTATAATCTTAATTTCGAGAAAATACCAATTTGCGTTTTTAAAGCAAACGAACTTAATGTTAATCACATTAACAACATATTTCAATTTGACAATAAGTTCACATTTACGCAGTTTCTTGATGCTTTTAAGGATGAGCCTATTAAAATCTTTGTAATTGATTCCGCAGAAAAATTAGCAGAGATTACCAATAATGACATTCTTATCACTCTAATAAAAAAATTAAAAGAGAATGATTGGAATATAATTTTCACAACCCGTTACGCTTATCTTAATGATTTAACATTCCACATTAAAGAAAATTATCAGTTATCGTTTGACGTTAATGATGTTTCTATAATTAGCGATGATGAATTAAAATCAATATCAGAAGAATTTGATTTCTCATTACCAGAAAATCAAAAATTCTTAGAAAGACTTAGAAACCTATTTTATCTAAGCGAATACGTTCAGCAATATGCAAATATTGATAAACAAGGCAATTTTAAGGGGTTCATTGAATTGCTTTGGAAAAAGCGAATACAAAACAATATCATTCAAAAAGACAACTTACATCTTGTAAGAGAAAAGTGCATCATTAGTATTGCCAATCAAAGGTGTGAAACAGGTCGGTTTCATATAAATGGTGATGATTTGCCTCAATCAGCGTTGTTCCAATTAAAACAAGACGAAATACTTGGTTATGATGACGCCCATAACGGATATTTCATCACTCACGACATTTATGAAGAATGGGCTTTGGATAAAATAGTATCTCGTTGTTTTTCCAATTACTCAAACACAAAACAATTCTATGATGAATTAGGCAATTCTTTACCCATACGAAGATCATTTAGGTTTTGGTTATCTGACCATTTATCCGATAAAAGTAAAGAGATAGAAAACTTTATTAAGGGCGCATTTACAAACGAAGAAATTTCACAATTTTGGAAAGATGAGATTTTAGTTTCTGTTTTATTATCGGATTACTCAGAGACATTTTTTAAGTTTTTCGAGGATGAAATCATTGCTAACGATTTCAAAATATTAAAACGTATTTTATTCCTATTAAGAATCGCATGTACTGACATTTCTGCGTTTGAAAGTATAGATGTTATTAAACCCAAAGGCAAAGGTTGGGAAGCAGTAATTACACTTATTTACAAATACAAATCCGATTTTTTTGACAACAATCTAAAACTTGCTTTGCCCATTTTAACGAACTGGTGCGATTTCACTAAAAACGGTATTACGTCACAATATTCTGGCTTGCTGGCTATGGGCATAATACAAAAAACAGAGATAGAAAAGAACTTCTACATTCATGATGATGCCGAAAATACTATTTTAAAAGTGGTTTTCAATGCAGCCAATGAACTACAATCAGAATTAAAAGAAATATTTGATAAGGTCATTGCTAATAAATGGACTGACCACAGAGACCCATACGAAGGGCTTTGCACTAAAATATTAGAAAAGCCATACATAGCAACAGAATTAATTAAAACACTTCCAATATCCGTTATTCAATTATGCGACATGTTTTGGCAAAAACAGCCGAAAAAGCATGATAGATTTGAATACGAAGAAGATACTATGGAAAGTCGATATGGCTTAGCAGAAAAGCACAGTTTCAATTACTTCCCTTCAAGTGCCAATCAAACACCAATAAAATGGTTATTACAAATAGCCTTCTATGAAACACTTGAGTTTATCATAGATTTTACGAATAGGGCTGTTGAATCTTATAGTCAGTCAGACTATGGAAAAGAAGATGTTGTAAAAATCACATTATATATAAATGAAAAAGAAATAACACAGTATTTGAGTGGGGCACTTTGGAGTATGTATCGTGGTAATGGAAGCCCTGTTGTTCCAAGTGTGCTACAATCAATGCACATGGCGTTAGAAAAAATTCTTTTAGAGTTTTCGCAAATATTAAAGTCCGAAATCATTCAGAATACACTTCTCAAAATTCTTATTCAATCAAAATCAACCTCTCTCACTTCGGTTGTTTGCAGTGTTGTACTTGCACATCCAGATAAATTCTACGATATAGCCTTAATACTTTTTAAAACCATAGAATTATTTCATTTGGATACTATCAGAAGCACAAATGAGTTCCGAGCGAATTCTCTATATTCAATAGGATATGGAATAGATAAAATCAGAGACATTTTATACACAGATGAAAGATTGAAAACATGCGATGATAAGCATAGAAGTTCAAATTTAGAATCACTGTTTTTAAATTATCAGTTTTTTGGTGTAAAAGGATTTGCAGAAGAACAGAATTTTGAATTCATAGAAAAATTGTATAAAACAATTGACCTTCACAAGTCCAACGACATAACAAGTAAAACATTTGGAATATTGTTGGCAAGAATGGACAGAAGAAATCTAATTCCTAAAGTGTCAAAACATGATGACAATAATCTATTAATAGAATTTAGTCCAAAAGAACTTTCAGAAGAACTCAGAGAACAAAGTGAACAAGCTAATATTCAATTTGAAAAAACCTTTA
Organism: Fidelibacterota bacterium; assembly: GCA_013204025.1. Taxonomy (GTDB): domain Bacteria; phylum Fidelibacterota; class Marinisomatia; order SCGC-AAA003-L08; family JACNLC01; genus JABMOW01. The sequence continues at coordinate 26,685 of JABMOW010000045.1, forward strand.
AATATTCTTCATTAAGAACGTGGTCAGATTTTTTGATTGGCGGTAAGTCCGAAAATAAAAATCAAAAACACGAGGAGTACAACAAAAATCCTCTTCTTGCTTTATCAGAAACGAAACAGCTTGTTGAAGAACTGAAATCAGGCCGAAGTACAATGAGGATATTTGATTATTCAATACCTGCATTTTCTGCTTCTAAATTGATGATTGAACATAAAGACGTACTGACAAAGGAAGATAAAGATTATTGTAAAGAAATAATTCTTTCAACACTATCTCGCCTTTTTATCGATGAATACGACTATCAAATAAGTGACGGAGTTGAAGCATCTTTTCATGCTGTTCCATCATTAATAAACGAATACCCCATTGAAGCAGAAGACTATATTTCAATAATGGTCTTGACTCTTTTCGATGAAACACCTATTGGGCGCTACAAAAGAATATGTGATTATGTCATTGAATCTATTCACGAATCAAAACTATGGGAGCAAAATCAAAACGTTGCTCAATCAATATTATTCGGCTATATAAAACTAAAGCCATTTTATAAAAATACAATTGCTGAAAAAAGGAAAGAAAAGGGTTCTTGGGGGAGAATTCCTAAAAGTTTAATATTAGAAGAATTAGAGAAAATAAATATTGATTTTACTTTTGAAGATATACCATTTGATATAAAAAATATTGATTTACTTGATATTCATGACTTAGAAATAGTTTACCAATTAATTCCTTCTAGTACAAAAGATAAAATTCACTTAGATATTTATACGAAATCATTGCCAGTATTGGCTTCAACGCTACTGAAAGATAGAAGAAGTTATAAAGATGATTCTGGTGACGATTCTAACATTTATTTATTACGCCTACACATTTTCAAAAGATTTGCATATTTCATTTTACAAAGAGAAAAAAGTGAAATTGATATATTTCTTAAACCATTTATTGATTCTTTTTCTTCTACAGAAGAAACAGCCTCTTTTCTCGGTAAACTAATAAGTGCAGAAGATAATCTAAAGAACTACGAACAGTTTTGGTATGTTTGGAATAATCTATATCCGAAAATAAAAGAATTATGTAATAATCCTCGTGGTTTCTATTTGAAGGAAATCATAATTAATTACCTATTAGCATGGCGTTGGTGGCGTGAAGATATAGAAGAATGGCATAGCTTTAAAAGTGAAAATTTATCTCTTTATGTCAATGCTTCAAAAGAAATTGGACATATTTCTTCTGTATTATATTCGATTGCCAGAATATTGAATTCAATTGGAACTAATTTTAAAAATGAAGGCATTGACTGGATTCATACAATTATATCTAACAACAGTTCTTTAAATCTTGACGATTTAGAATCAAACACCTTATACTACTTAGAGAAGTTTTTGAGGAAATTTATTTTCATTAATAGGCAAAAAATCAAGGAAGAAATAAGATTGAAAAACAAGATTATTCCGATTCTTGATTTCATGATTGAACGAGGTTCTATACATGGATATTTATTAAGAGAAAGTATTTTATAGAAATGGATAAAAATAAAAAAACACCAGCTGCCAACACATGTTTTAGTGCATGCGGGTTTCATTGGTTTTCGAAGGTTTGTGGCTCGTAAAAAAGGTCGATGTAAACTGATAGGAAATCGGCTCATACTCCCGCACGACACCATACCATCAAACGTTATTCTCAACACTGATATTTTCTGAGAAATATCAACGTAAAAAAAAGGGACCCAAAATTTGGATCCCTTTTTTATTTTCAATTAGATAAAGTTAATCAGACGACGCCTTGATCCAGCATAGAATCTGCAACTTTGATGAATCCGGCGATATTCGCGCCTTTCATGTAATTCACATAGTCGCCTTCTTTTCCGTACTTCATACACTGGCTGTGAATAGATTTCATGATACCTTTGAGCTTCTGATCTACTTCCTCACGAGTCCAGCTGAGACGCATACTGTTCTGACTCATTTCCAAACCCGAAACTGATACACCACCTGCATTTGCGGCCTTACCCAATCCGTAAAGAATACGGTTATTCAGGTAAACTTCGATTGCATCAGGGTCTGATGGCATATTCGCACCTTCAGACACACAGATACATCCGTTTGCAATTAGCATTTCGGCTTCCGCTTTGTTTACTTCGTTTTGGGTTGCACAGGGCATTGCAACATCACATTTTGCTTTCCATGGACGTTGCCCTTCCCAATATTCTGCGTCGTATTTAGCTGTATAATCTTTGATCCTGCCTCGTTTGACGTTTTTCAATTCGAAAATGAATTTCAATTTTTCTTCATCAATTCCATTTGGATCATAAATGGTACCTGAAGAATCGGACAGCGTTACTACTTTTCCACCCAGATGATTTACTTTTTCAGTGGCATATTGTGCAACATTTCCCGAACCGGAGATAGCAACGGTTTTTCCCTTAATGGAATCACCTTTAACATTCAGCATTTCTTCTGCGAAATAGACGGTTCCATAACCAGTGGCTTCCGGTCGGATAAGGCTTCCACCCCAGTTCAATGCTTTGCCGGTCAATACACCGGTGAATTCATTTCTGAGTCGCTTGTATTGCCCGAACAGAAATCCGATTTCGCGTCCACCCACACCGATATCACCAGCTGGAACATCTGTGTTCGGTCCGATATGTCGTTGAAGTTCAGTCATGAAGGATTGGCAAAAGCTCATCACTTCATTATCTGATTTTCCTTTGGGATCAAAGTCAGATCCACCTTTACCACCACCCATGGGGAGTGTGGTCAGGCTATTTTTGAATACCTGTTCGAATCCAAGGAATTTCAATATCCCTAGATTGACGGATGAGTGGAATCTGAGTCCTCCCTTGTATGGTCCAATGGCAGAATTAAATTCTACACGGAAACCACGATTTACCATGACCTCGCCCCGGTCATTTCGCCAGGGAACTCTGAACATGATGACCCGTTCCGGTTCAACAATTCTGTCCAAAATATTCGCGTGAAGATAGTGCGGATGATCCTGCAGGTAATCCCACAATGATTCAGTTACTTCCCGCACTGCCTGAAGGAATTCTGGCTGTGCCGGGTTTTTTGCGGCGACCATATCCATGAATTCTTCGACGGACTTGTACATTAATATTTCTCCTATTAAAGTCTAATAAATGTATTTATTTCAAAACTGCAAATTGCAGGCGGGCAAATTTACACTGATTCAAATTCACGAGATTAAATATATTTTCACTAGAGTCAGCACGACCTCATCGGAAGTTTCTGGAGCTGTGAAATTACTCACATATTTAATTCCAAAGGCTCAGTAAATTTGTCCTTTAATATTCTGGAAATTCATGCTTCTATCTTACATTATCGCGTTTAGCTTTTTGGGCAGTTTGGGATCCGTACTCATCAGCGGATTGTTCCTGGTATTTCCTGACCGGATACAAAACAAACTGCTTCCCGGGCTGGTGAGCTACGCCACAGGTGCAATGCTGGGCGCCGCTTTTCTCCGACTGATCCCCCATGCCATTGAAGAATCCACCGGATCACAGGTATCCGCCATGGTGCTTGCCGGTATTGTCCTATTTTTTGTACTGGAAAAGCTCGTTCTTTGGAGACATTGTCATGAAACGGATTGCCATGTCCATAACGCATCCGGCCCGTTGATTCTTATCGGAGATTCATTCCACAATTTCGTGGATGGTGTGGTCATCGCTGCTGCTTTTTTCATCGATGTCCGGTTCGGTATTGCCACGTCTATCTCCATTATCTCTCATGAAATCCCACAGGAAGTGGGAGATTTTGCAATTTTATTGAGTAACAATTATTCAAAAAAGAAAGCGTTCTCCCTCAACATCATCTCGGGACTCAGTGCGGTGGTGGGAGGAATTCTGGCTTATTATTTCATGTTGGAAATCCAATCTGCAATACCGTTGATCATGGCGGTATCTGCGTCCAGTTTTATTTATATTGCTGTGGGGGATCTGATGCAGGGGATGGCGCAAAATTATACACTTCGGGATACCACTTTTCAATTACTGCTGATGTTAGCAGGCATCGGCACGATCCTGGTGTTAGACGTTCATCCATAATAAGATCGGGATTGTCCAATGCATTGTGAGTAACTTTCGCCCCTTATTTATTAACTCAATTCATGTCACAAGTTCAAAAACAAAGCAGATTATCAGAATTTATCACTAACCCGAAAAGGGCGATGTGGAAACTCTCCATCCCCATGATGTTAGGGATGATGGTACAGGCTATTTATATGCTGGTGGATACTGCATTCATAGGGAAATGGGTCGGTGGAACTGCATTGGCAGGATTAGGCTACGTCTTCCCCATTATGTTCATTATTTTCGGACTCACCTTCGGTTTGGGCTCAGGCGTGACCACTGTCATTGCTCAGTACATCGGTCGAAATGAGAAGCGAAAAGCGGACAATGCCGCCGAACATTCTGTTCTGCTGGGCATTATTTTGTGTATCGTCGTTTTAGTGTTGGGTTATTCTCAGGGAGATCATTTTATCTCCATCCAGGGAGCAAAACCAGAAGTTATCGGCGATGCACTGAACTATTTCCATATCATGATTGGCGGATCATGCTTCATGATCTTCAGTATTTTTTTCCGATCCATCCTCTCCGGTGAGGGTGAAGCCATGTTCCCCATGAAAGTGATGGCCATCGGAACTGTATTGAATATCATTCTGGATCCAATTTTTATTTTTGTTTTAAATTTAGGTGTGCCAGGAGCTGCTATAGCTACGATAATTTCTCGGATGGTGGCAGGTATAGTTGTATTGGTCTATTTATTCAAAGAAAAAGCAATTATTCGCATTAGTATCAAATATTTTAAGTATCAATTTAATATTGTCAAAGAACTTTTCAAAATTGGATTCCCTAGTTCAATCTCCCAAATAATTACTGCTTTGAGTATGTTCATCTTGTTAACAATCGTCACTAAATTCGGAGTGGAAGCAGTAGCCGCTTATGGAATTGCTTTCCGGTTAGATAGTGTCGCCATTATGCCAGTGATTGGAATGATGACTGCAGTAATGACGATTGTGGGTCAAAATATTGGGGCAGGAAACTTAAAACGAGCTTACAAAACAGTTTTTATATCTTCCAAAATTGCAGTAGGATATACTTTAATAATTGGATTATTATTGCTGATATTTTCTGTTCCCATATCCAGATTATTTAACCGAGAATTATTGGTTATCTCTTACGCCTCCAAATACTTAATCATTAATGCCTTTGCCTTTATGTTTACTGGTGTAACTATGATCATAATG
>JABMOW010000046.1 GCA_013204025.1 Fidelibacterota bacterium
GATTCTGGTTTCCAGATCGTCTGATGAAAAAAAGTTTAAAGAACTCCATGGATTGACAAGGGCATTATTGGCCAATATGATCGTAGGAGTCAGCGAAGGTTATCAGAAAGAGTTAAAATTAACTGGTGTCGGATATACAGCAGATGCAAAAGAAAAGTTTGTAATTTTGAATCTTGGGTATTCCCACCCCATCTATTTTGAAATTCCTATGGGGATATCCATAGAGACTGTGAAATTAACGACGATCTTCATTCGTGGGATCGACAAGCATAAAGTTGGTCAGGTGAGTGCGAAAATCAGATCCTTCAGGGAACCTGAGCCCTACAAAGGAAAAGGCGTCAGCTATTCCAATGAAGTGATTAGAAGGAAAGCCGGAAAGACCGTCGGAGGTAAAAAATAATGGCTGATAAAAAGAAAACCAAGTGGCAAAATTGGGAGAAAAAGCGTCGTCGGATCAAGAATGGTCTGAAAAAGGGTTCTGCGCCCCGGCTCGTCGTTTATCGCTCTAATCGAAATATTTTTGCTCAAATTATCGATGATATCGAAGGCAAAACAATTATTTCAGCATCCACCATTGATAAAAATATCCGTGAACAGGTAGATGCGTTAACTGGTATGGTTGAAAAAGGCAAGTTCATTGGTAAAACACTAGGTGATCGTGCAGTAGAAAAAAATGTGGTAAAAATCATTTTTGATCGAAACGGATATAAATACCATGGTATAATTAAAGCTTTGGCAGATTCGGCTCGTGAAGCTGGACTACAATTTTAAAAGGATACTAAATTGACGATTATTAATCCATCAGAATTAGAATTAAAAGAAGAAGTAGTTATCTTTGTCAATCGAGTGGCAAAGGTGATTACCGGAGGACGACGGTTTCGGTTTAACTCTGTTGTAGTAGTAGGTGACGGTAAAGGGCACGTTGGGATTGGTTTTGGCAAAGCAAATGAAGTGGCTTCTGCTGTTAATAAAGCAAAAGAAAATGCCAAAAAGAACATTTTTAAAGCCAATATCATTAATGGAACACTTCCACACGCCGTCAATGTGAAATATGGGGCTGCACATGTTTTATTAAAGCCTGCATCACCTGGTACAGGAAATATTGCCGGTGGTCCCGTTCGTATGATTCTCGAACAAGTTGGGATTACTGATATACTTTCCAAAGTGACTGGATCTACTAATCCGATTAATGTTGTCAGAGCTGTAGAAAAAGCATTGCGAAATGTAAGAGATCCGCTTGCGGTTGCCAGGGATAGAGGAATTACGCTTAAAGAATTATTTTCCTAACTGAGAATGTACAATGGCTGAAAAAAAAATAAAAATTACTCAAATAAAAAGTTCAATCGGTTATCGTCTAAAAGCTTCAGCTACCCTCGAAGCTTTAGGGATTAAAAAGATGAATCATTCAGTAGTAAAAGTAGATAATCCTGCAATTAGAGGAATGATAAATACAGTGGCTCATTTGGTGAAAATCGAGGAAGTTTCATAATGGAATTAGGAAATATTAAACCGGCAGAAGGGTCTGTTAGGGGTACAAAAAGAATTGGCCGAGGCAATGCTAGTGGCCAGGGACGAACTGCTGGCCGTGGGTCTAATGGGTATCATGCAAGATCCGGTAGTAAAGCAAAATTATATTTTGAAGGTGGGCAGATGCCTTTAATGAGACGTTTACCTAAACGTGGATTTAAAAATTACCCATTTAGAATTGACGTACAAATTGTAAATCTTGACCAGTTATCCAACCTAAAGGTAGAATCAATCGACGTAAACGGTATGATTGAAAAGGGTTTAATTAAAAAAGCAGGATTACCAGTGAAAGTACTGGGTGGCGGAGACATAACCAGCGCCATGGAAATTTGTGCTGATATGTTTAGCAAATCTGCAATTGACAAAATTGAAAAAGCGGGTGGTAAGGCCATATTCTCATGATTGAAAAATTTCTGAACATATTTAGAATACCTGATTTAAGAAAAAAACTTGCCTTCACTGGCATGATACTTTTGATATACCGTTTAGGTGGACACGTACCCGTTCCGGGGGTTAATAAAGCAGCTCTTGCTGAAGTTATGCAGGGGTTCAATAATTCCTTGCTGGGCTTGTATGATATGTTTGCCGGTGGATTCTTTTCACAGGCATCTATCTTTGCTCTTGGAATAATGCCTTACATCTCTGCTTCCATTATTATTCAATTACTTGGCGCAGTCGTACCCTATTTCCAAAGGCTTCAGAAAGAGGGTGACGAAGGACGGAAAAAGATTATTCAGCTTACCCGTTATGGCACGGTTCTGATTGCTTTTCTACAAGCAATAGGTGTTGCAGTATTCTTACAGGGTTCTCCTGGAACAAATGCCGGACCAATTGTTCCTGATCCTGGATTTTTCTTCACTATGACTACGATCATTACCCTCATCACTGGAACAATATTTGTTATGTGGTTAGGTGAACAAATATCTGATTATGGCATTGGAAACGGTATTTCGTTGATCATCATGGTTGGTATTTTATCAAGAGCTCCACATGTATTCCTGAATCAAATCATTCAAATGAACAGTGGAATCGTGAATCCGTTAACAAACATATTTTTGCTTGGATTGTTGTTTATGGTGATCTCCTTTGTCGTACTGATATCCACAGGAAGTCGGAAAATACCAGTTCAATACGCCAAAAGAGTGGTTGGTAGGAAAGTTTATGGTGGCCAATCTACTCATATTCCATTGAAAATATTAACAGCTGGAGTGATGCCGATCATCTTTGCACAGGCTCTGATGTTTATTCCCAATACTTTGACTTCGTTCATGAGTGATACAAGTGCCGTGGGAGATTTCCTGACTCGAATATTCGCACCTACTCATCCGGTGTATTCAATTATTCTTGGTGGATTCATCATTATTTTCACCTACTTTTACACAGCTATCGCTTTCAATCCTGTTGATGTCGCAGATAACATGAAAAAACAGGGTGGATTTATTCCTGGAGTCAGACCTGGTAAGAGTACGTCTGATTACATTGATAATATTTTAACAAGAGTCACTTTACCTGCATCCATATTCCTCGCATTGATTGCAGTGTTCCCCAGTTTTCTTGTCGCTCAGGTAAATGGAATAGATTATACACTCGCCAGTTTTTTTGGCGGAACAAGTTTGTTAATTATTGTAGGTGTCGGTCTAGACACATTGCAACAAGTTGAAAGCCATCTGTTGATGCGCAATTACGACGGATTTTTGAAAACTGGACGAATTAAAGGCAGACGTAGATTCTAACCGGACCCCGAACGTGATCCATATTAGAGGTCCCGCTGAAATTGCAAAAATACATGTCAGTGGGCAAATCGTAAAAAGGACACTTGAACTACTGGAAGAACATATTCTTCCCGGTGTAGAAACACTTGAGCTGGATCGTTTGGCAGAGGAATATATCCGAAGCCAAGGGGCTCTTCCCGGATTTAAAGGATTGTACGGGTATCCGGCAACCTTATGCATATCTATTGACGACGAAGTCGTTCATGGTATCCCGGGGAGACGAAAGCTGAAAGAAGGGGAGATTGTTGGAGTTGATGTTGGCGCTTTTAAAAACAATTATTTTGGTGATCACGCACGAACATTCCCAGTAGGCAGTATATCCGAAGAAAAACAAAAGTTAATGGATGTCACACGTCAATGTCTTTACGTTGGCATTGAACAAGCGAAACCTGGAAACCGGATCGGTGACATTGGAAACGCTATTCAAAAATATGCCGAAAAAAATGGATTCAGTGTAGTAAGGGAATTGGTTGGACATGGGATTGGGACCAATCTACATGAAGAACCACAAATTCCAAACTTCGGCAAAAAAAACCGAGGTGAAGTCATTGAAGCAGGAATGTGTTTTGCAATTGAACCTATGATCAATATGGGTAAACCAGATGTAAAAACATTAAAAGATGGTTGGACAGTTGTTACTCACGACGGACATCCATCTGCTCATTTTGAGCATACGATCACCATCACAGAAAACGGTCCGGAAATATTGACAAATTAATATGGCAAAAGAAGCAGGCATCGAAGTTGACGGAACCATAACGGAAACATTACCAAATGCGACATTCCGTGTAACACTTGAGAATGGGCATGTCGTCCTTGCTCATGTGTCGGGTAAAATGAGAATGCACTTTATAAAAATTTTACCTGGGGATAAAGTAAAGTTGGAATTGTCTCCATATGATCTCAGCAGAGGTCGGATCACATTTCGATATAAATAGAGGAAAGTATGAAAGTCCGTGCATCAGTTAAAAAGATTTGTGATAAATGTCAGATAATAAAAAGACATGGCGTTGTCAGGGTTATCTGCGTAAATCCAAAACACAAACAACGACAAGGATGAGGAGAATAAACTTTGGCTAGAATTGCTGGTGTTGATTTACCCAGAAATAAAAAGATAGAATACGCACTTCCATATATTTATGGTATCGGCCACACAACTTCTGTATCAATTTTAGATAGAACCGGAATTGACCCCAATACCAAAGTAAATGAACTGACAGAAGATCAAATACTTGCTATCCGAAATGAGATTGGTAATAATTTTTCTACTGAAGGAGAATTAAGAGGTAGCGTAACCCGAAACCTGAAACGATTAATGGAAGTTGGGTGCTACCGCGGTCTTCGTCATCGACGCGGATTACCTGTACGGGGGCAAAATACTCATAATAATGCCAGAACCCGTAAAGGCAAAGTTAGAAAACCAGTTAAAAAGAAATAATATTTTCATTAGAGGAGATTGAACTTGGCGAAGCCAAAGAATTCCGTAAAAAAGAAAAGAAAAGCTAAAGTCGAACCAGATGGTATTGCACACGTAAAGGCCACCTTTAATAATACTATTATAACCTTAACTGATAAATTCGGTAATGCAATTTCATTTGCAAGTTCCGGACAGGTTGGATTTAAAGGTTCAAGGAAAAGTACACCATTTGCAGCAACCATGGCCGCTCAAAAAGCGGCAGAAGAAGCCATGTCTGTAGGATTGGCTAATGTCCAGGTACGGGTCAAAGGACCCGGAGGGGGCAGAGAAGCAGCAGTACGTGCATTACGGGCAGCCGGGTTAAATGTAACATCTATTTTAGATGTCACACCTATCCCACACAACGGTTGCAGACCATCAAAACGAAGACGAGTCTAATTAAAGGATCTATTTGAATGGCAAGATATATTGGCCCAAGAGCAAAAATGTGCAGAAGACTGGATTATCCAGTATTTGAGTCCCCGAAGTTCGCATCACCGCGGAAAAATTATGCACCCGGGCAACATGGGCAATCCAGAAGAAGCAAACTCTCAAACTATGGTATTCAGATGCGGGAAAAGCAACGCATAAAATATTTATATGGTTTATTGGAAAAACAGTTCAGGAATTATTTTAAGAAAGCTCAAATGATATTGGGTCCGACTGGTCATAACCTACTGAAAATGCTTGAATCCAGGTTGGATAATACAGTATTCAGATTAGGTTTTGCACCAACGAGAGATTCAGCAAGGCAATTGGTTTCGCACTGTCATTTCATGGTTAATAACAAAGTAGTCAATATCCCGTCGTATATTCTAAAACCTGGAGATAAAATTCAGGTTCGGGATAAAAGCAAAAAAGTTGAGATTTTTCACGAAAATCTCCGACAAGTTCAGGGAGACAATCCTTTGCCTTGGCTAACCATTGATAAAGCAAAAATGATGGGTATATTTGAAAATGTTCCGGAGCGAGATCAAATCCCTGAACCATTAAATGAACAATTAGTCGTTGAGTTGTACTCTAAATAAAAATTAATAAGGTATTCATTGAATGGCAATAAATAAACATTATCCGGATATTTCGGTAACTATTGTTGAAGAAGCATTAAATTATGCAAAAGTGGTTGCAGAACCATTTGAAAAAGGCTATGGTGTAACGATTGGTAATGCACTTCGCAGAGTTCTGAAGACATCCATCCCAGGTGTTGGTATCACATCAATAAAAATTGAAGGTGTACCACATGAATTCACTACGGTTAAAGGTATTGTCGAAGATATCCCGGATGTCGTTTTGAATTTAAAACAGGTCCGTTTTAAAATCGTTGAAGGTGATCCTGAACTTATCACGGTTAAGTTAAAAGGCCCTGGACTATTTACTTCTAAAATGATTGGTGATGAATCTTCTTCATACGATGTTTTGAATCCCGATCTAAAAATCTGCACCCTAATGGAGGATGCGGATTTATCTATCGATATTCGAATTTCACGTGGACGCGGATGGGTTCTGGCTGAAAAGAACAAAATTAAAGATGCACCCATTGGAACCATTGCAATGGATACGATCTATAATCCGGTCACAACCGTTAGTTGGAATGTTGCACCAATCCCCACGTCAACTGAAGGTCATGAAAGACTCGAGTTAGAAATTATTACAGATGGTTCCACATCTCCAAAAGATGCGATAAACCATGCTGCATCTGTTATCCGAAGCCAAGTATCATTCTTCATGTTTAATGATTCAAGTGTGATAAAAGCTGTGAATGAAGATGAAGTGAATGAAGCGATGGAAATCAAATCTGTTCTTGAAAAAAGCATTGATGAAATGGAACTCTCCGTTAGAAGTTATAATTGTCTGCAAGCAGCCGGTATCCGGTCAATTGGAGAATTAGTTGGAAAAGAAGAAAGCGAAATGCTACGATACAAGAATTTTGGCCGCAAATCTCTTACAGAATTAGTGGAAAAACTGACAAGTATGAGTCTGCATTTTGGAATGGATACAACAGCCTATCTGGGTGACAGGGATTAAGAAATATGAGACATCAGAAAAGAGGAAGAAAGCTAAGCCGGACTTCAAGTCATAGAAAATCGTTGATGAGAAATCTTGCAATTTCACTTATTACTCACAGGAGAATCAAAACGACAGATGCAAAAGCAAAAGAAGTCAGAGGATTCGTTGAACGATTAGTCACCTATGCAAAAAAAGGTGGGTTACATGGTAGAAGATTAATCCTTCAAAAATTACCTGGTAAAATTGGTCAGGATATCGCGAATATTCTGATGCATCAACTAGCTCCCATTTTTGCAGACCGAAATGGTGGATATACCAGAATCATAAAATTGAATAATCGAAAAAATGACAACTCGCCAGTTTCACTAATAGAGTTTGTTGATTTTCAATATACTCAAGTTGAAAAAGAAGTTCCTAGTGAGGAAGAAGCGGAAAAAGTTGAATCATAAGGATTGTCGTTGATTTCCAAACGTATTCAAATTTCATACAGGGCATTGATTTTCATTGCCCTGTTTTATTTTATCCCCGAATCGTTAGTTGCTCAATTTGCAAAAGTAGAAGAAAAAGCGATCTGGGTGTTAAGAGATTGCCTGTACACGTCATCCTCCATTGATAGTGTGATGGGTTTTGCCTCCGATAAGGATTTTGATATTGTATTCCTTCAGGTGAGAACTCGTGGGGACGCATTATATAATTCCAAAATCGTTCAAAAAAATACGAAAGTATCAAAAGAATTCGATCCCCTGGAGTATGCTATAAACTTGGGACATGAGCTTGATCTGGAAGTGCATGCTTGGGTAAACACCTATATTCTATGGTCTGGAAGAACTGAACCCGATAATCCCTCGCATTTGTACTTTACCCGGAGAGACTGGACTGAAGCGAATCACTATGGTAAGATGGATTGGAGAATCGACTTGTCACTACCACCTGCCCCTGAGTGGGAAGGTGTTTTTCTTGCACCCACACACCCTGACGTGAATCCGTATTTACGTTCCGTTGTGTTGGAAATTATTAACCATTATGACATCGACGGGATACATCTGGATTATGTTCGCTTTCAGGATGACTTTTACGGATATAATGCGACGGGTGAACAAATTTATGCCAATCAATATGGTATTGATCCCATGGATATTGCCCGTGGAATTATCAGTCCACGCTTCGGTTGGAGTATTGAGGAGGCAGACTCAATTCAGAATACGTGGGCATCTTTCAAACAGCAAAAAATTACAGAATTGGTCAAAGGGATCAGGGATGACATCGATCATTTTAGACCCAATGTAAAATTGAGCGCAGCCGTTAAACCAAATCCTCAAACTGCCCGCTTAAGGTGGTCGCAAGATTGGACAGATTGGATCTCCGACGGAATTCTTGACTTTGCAGTCCCAATGAATTACTACAAAGAGAATCAGGACTTTACCCGTGAAATCAACGCAATAACATCCTCAATTTCCACAGAAAAGCAGAATAGTATTATGATCGGGATTGCAACTTATAATCAAGATGCACGATCAGTTGTTGATAAAGTTATGCTCACAAGAATGAATGGATATCAATCCATCAGTCTTTTTTCATATAATTCACATATAAATAATCTAGATTGGTTTATCCCGGTATTTGACGCCATGGGACAGACAGAAGAATTAAAAATTAAAAATGAATAATTCTTAATTTCCACTCTCTTGTCATGGTGATCTTCACC
>JABMOW010000047.1 GCA_013204025.1 Fidelibacterota bacterium
ACCCAGGAGAGCTCCGGTTATACCAAGAAATACCAGGGCCTGGGTTTAGGATTATCCATTGCCAAGCGCTGTTTGGATTTGATGGAGATCGCCGTCGATGTAGAAAGCAAAAAGGGTGTTGGGACGACCTTCATGTTAACCTTCACCCGGGAAGAAGCTGTTGACGATACACCGGATAAACACGTTGAAGCTATACCAAAAGTTATAGAAGCGGTCGATATAGCAAGGCCAATGGTATTAATCGTTGAGGACGATGAAAATAACCGGAAAGTGCTTGAGGTGCAGCTAAAATCAACATATCATACCTGTTATGCAGTATCTGTAGAGGGCGCAAAAAAGCAGCTTAAAGATCATGCTGTGGATTTGGTTTTACTGGATTTATCTTTAGAAGGAGATAAACGTGGGTTGGATTTAGTAGCCTATATGAAAACGAAAGACGATCTTAAAGGTATCCCGATCATCGCGGTAACGGCCCAGGCTTTTACACATGACCGTGAAAACGCATTGAATGCAGGTTGTGATGATTATATGAGTAAGCCGATCAATATAAAGAAACTTTTGAAAATGATGAAACAATATGTTTGATTTATCTATAACAAAATGAGCCAAAAATGAAATCAGATCAATCAAAGACCAAAGCTGAATTAATATTACCTTTGTGCGTTGGTAGTTTTCAGTACTGACCACACTCCTGGCATGACTAATTCCTGAAATATTTCGTTCATTGTTTCTGGTTTGTAAGGTCTGTTATTATCAAGCCACCAGGTCAACAATGTCAGTAGTGTACCAGCCATGTGATAAGCTATCACAGCGGGTGAAGCGATACAGCGATGATCTACTGGTAATAATTGTGCAATTTGTTCCTGAATATGAACGGAGATATGGTGATGGATTTTTTTTCGCACTAACTCAATTCCATTACCTCCAAGAATAGCACGGTAAAGTCGTCTCTGTTCCTGAATATCTCTGAACAAAGGAGCTGTGGATAATAGTGGTTGTCTTATTCCGTTCTCTTGATCATTTTTTGGTGAACGTTCAACATCCCAAATCAAACTGTGAATAATATCATCCAGACCACGATAAAGAAGGTCTTCTTTGGATTGATAATGGGAATAAAATGTTGATCGTCCCAGATTTGCCCGATCAATAATATGTTGGACTGTAATGGTTTCGTATTTCTGTTCTTCAATTAATTCAATCAGAGCATTGCTTAATAATTGACGAGTTCGCTGAATGCGACGATCTGTTTTCTCTTTTTTCATTAATATCCCCAGGATTTTGAACAATATTGCTTATTTGTCTATTAGTGAACATTTCAAATGGTTTGGTTATTGATTGCCGTAATGATAATACATAAAATTTTGATGAACATGGTATTCATTAATGAATATGATGTTATTTTTCAAAACCAAAAGGTGAATTAAATGATTAAGAGCGAACTTCATCCCATAAAACCACCAGTCAGTACTATCAAAAGGCTCTTTACACACCGATTATTTATCCCATTTATTGCCACCTTAGGTGTTGCGGCAGTAATTATAAAATACGTTAATTTAGCACAACTATTAAATACTCCATTGTCAATGATTATGGGAGGTATATGGATTGTTGTAGGTGTACACCTAATTGGAATTCTTGCAGTAGCGTATACGGCGCGAAGGAATCAGCAGCGAAGCGAAACCGAAGAAGAGACTTCCATAAGAATCCAGCATGAAAATAAAAATGATTTAGAAACAAAAGGACAGACTATTCCCTGGGCGTCATTTTATGATACTCTCGTTTGGGTGTTATCATTCGGGAAAGGATCATCCATCAGAAAAGATACTGTGGTATTGGCTGATGCTCATCCTGGAGAAACGGTATTAGATGTAGGGTGCGGCACAGGCGATTTGGCGTTAGCGCTTCAACAGATTGTTGGTCAGACTGGAAATGTTTGCGGAACGGATGCGTCTCCCAAGATGATTGAAGTTGCCAAACGCAAGGCCACCAAGCATAAACAGGTCATATTTCAGACGGGATTGATTGAGAAAATTGGATTTCCGGACAATCACTTTGATTTGGTAACGAATACTCTTGTGATGCATCATTTGCCCAAGGATTTAAAACAAGCAGGTTTAACAGAAATCAACCGGGTGTTAAAACCGTCTGGGCGCATTCTGATCGTGGATATACAATCTTCCTCAGGCGGGTCACTGTTTCAGAGAATGGCTGATTTTATGGTTCAATTGCATGGGGGTCACGCCATAATGCATGATAATGTCCAAAAACTCGTTCCCCTGTTGAAAGAGACAGGATTTAACAACATAGAAACTGGTAAACTCAATAGGCAAATGTCATATATAAAAGCTAAAAAGTTATAGAACAAAACGATGGTAAAATTATAATCCACTACTAATTTTCCTGAATATTAGAAAGAAATCAAAGATGCATCAGTCAGATTCAAATTATCAGAAATCAAATCAATATATAAGTCTTGACCATAAGGCCAATGAATCGAAGACCTGGCGCGTATTTATACTGACATCAGTAATGATGGTTGTGGAGATATTCACAGGCATTGTATCTGGTTCCATGGCTCTGTTAGCTGATGGATGGCACATGGGAACACACGCAGCAGCCTTCGGAATATCTATTTTTGCCTATCGTTATGCTCGACGTAATCAAAACGATAAAAGATTTTCGTTTGGACCTGGAAAAGTAACTACTTTGGGGGGATTTGCCAGTGCAGTGGCATTAGCAATGGTTGCTCTGTTTATGATAATTGAATCTGTGGAACGATTTTTCAATCCAGTTTTCATACATTTCAATGAAGCAATTATTGTAGCTATTATTGGCTTAGCGGTGAATATTATCTCCGCGGTCATTTTAATGGGTATCTCGTTTGAGAATCATGTCCACAGTCACAATCACGAGGATCACAATTTGCGGTCGGCCTATTTCCATGTCCTGGCAGATGCATTAACCTCATTGCTGGCGATAACAGCACTCCTCACCGGTAAATATTTTGGGTGGCAAGCTATGGATCCGGTTATGGGTATTATTGGTGCACTGGTGATAATTAACTGGTCGCGAGGTTTGCTTGGTTCTTCTGCAGAAGTTCTTTTGGATCGGGCAGCTGGTGGTGACACCGAAAAAGAAATTCAGAAAGTGATCAATGAAGATGGTAGCGCTACTATAAAGAATCTTAAAGTATGGTATTTAGCACCAAATCAAATCGCAGCTGTTTTAAATATTAAACCAATAAATACGCAAACATCCGGGTATTACCGTAATCTACTTAAAGAAATAAAAGAACTCGTTTTTGTTTCTATTGAGCAAAAGTTGTGAGTAGTGTTTTTATTAAATACATCTTACTCTTCGGATTATTGTCATCACAAAATTATATAATTGATTATGTTTGAAATGAAAATACTTCAATAATATGTTCAGCCAGAAAAACCCATATCCATTTAGCTTTCAGCTATTGTTATCTACATTAATATTACCATCGGATGTAATCTAAAAATGACTAATTCTCAACTAAAAAGGATACACATGCTCGATTTAAGAAAAGTATTGTACGGACTCTTGTTTTTGATGCCAGTTTTACTGGCTGCTCATGGTGTCACCACAGGTGATCAGGGTTATATCCAGGAAATAACCGGGATTAATTTCATTCCCTTTATGTACCTAGGAGCCAAGCACATGGTCACTGGCTATGATCATTTATTATTTCTCATAGGTGTTATCTTTTTCCTTTATCGCATGAAGGATATTGGTATATATGTCAGCCTTTTTGCAGTTGGCCATTCATCCACATTGCTCTTTGGTGTCTTCGCTGATATTAATGTAAGCGCCTATATAATCGATGCAATTATTGGACTTTCTGTGGCCTATAAAGCCCTGGATAATTTGGGGGCCTATCAGCGCTGGTTTGGTTTCCAACCTAATACCAAGATTGCCACCCTGGTTTTCGGACTTTTCCACGGCTTTGGTCTTGCCACCAAGATATTAGAATTTGAAATTGCTCCCGAAGGACTACTAT